>NZ_JBDIYD010000013.1:0-82175 GCF_039649255.1 Dechloromonas sp. ZS-1
GTCGCTCGGTATGAAAACCCCTGCTGAGGCATTCGCATTAGCAGCGTAAGTTGAGCAGGTTCTGCTGGGTCAATACAGATGAGCTATCCATCGAGAAGATCGATGAGTTGGCCAAGCGCCAAGAGTCGTTCACCGTGGTTGCTGTTTCGAACATCACGGCGGTCGTACAAAAAGTTGAAGGACGCCTGGAAAAGCTCGGCTACAAATGTCGAGTGGTCACCGAATATCGTGCCACCAGCATGGCCGCAGCCCTGATTCCGAGTCCGGCAATGATCTTGGGCGTGGGTGCGGCAGTCGGCATCGGCGTACACAACTTGGCTACCTTCAACCCTGACTATGAAATTGGCAAAAACAAATTTGCAGGGACTGTGACCGTCAAATACGTGAAATAGCCCCCGGTATCGGGCGTCGGTATTTTAAAGATATGCGTTTCCTCTCCCCCTGTCACTTAAAGAGTGACAGGGGGAGCTTTTGCTTTAGTTATTTTTTTAGGGTGAGAGCAAAGACGCTCGCTCAGCGCCCCCGACTTCATTGTCAAGTAGCCAAGCTTCAGGTAGCGACATCATTGCTCAACCGCTTCACTCAGCACTGACCTCCGTTATGCTCGGCAGAATCGCTAGGCGCTATGCTGAACTAGATGCCCGCTTCGAAGCATTCATTTCAACCGCTCCCGTACAATTTTGACTAGCCTGGTTTTCCTCATAGCCCAGGCAAAGGGTAGTTCTAAGCAGGCATGCTGACGGTAACTTTGACGGTAACAAATTTTTTGAAAAATTGAAGACCATTGCGGCACAACGATCTTAGACAACTGTTCGATGAACGTCCCGGCACCATCCAGCAAACCTGCCCCCCCCCCCCCCGCTCACGCCAGTGCCCCCCCTGCGCTTGCTCGTCATGCTCACGGCGAAGCAGACTGCCCCTGGATAACCTGTGGACGAAAAAAAAGGGACCCGTAGGTCCCTTGTAAAAGAGGGAGAGCCGGTCTAGCGGCATCTCACCCGCAGGGTTGGTTGTTCCAACTTAGAACAATTCTTCGCCGTCCAAACCGGCAATCGCGGCATCACCCGCCTTGACGGTTTCAGCAAAAGCAGCCGCTTGCGGCAGCATCTGGTCGGCATAGAAGCGTGCTGATGCAACCTTGGCGCGGTAGAAAGGCAGATCGCCCTCGCCCTTGTCGAGATAGGCGGCCGCTGCCAGCGCAGCCTTGCCCATCATCCAGCCGCCGCAGACGGTCACGGCCAGATGCAGATACGGGACGGCGGCGGTCAACACACCACCGAGGCCGGTTTTCACATTGCCAGCCAGCCATTCGGTTGCCTCGGTCCAGGCCTTCAGGGCAGCACCCAGCTTCTGGCCGATGGCCATCAGCTCCGGCTTGCCGGAAGCGCCCAGGGCCTTGGCCGTGGCATAGACTTCGCCGAACACGATCTTGGCCGTTTCGCCCTGGTCACGCATCAGCTTGCGGAACAGGAGGTCATTGGCTTGGATGCCGGTCGTGCCTTCGTAGATGGTGGCAATCCGGGAATCGCGCCAATGCTGGGCGGCGCCGGTTTCCTCGATGAAGCCCATGCCGCCGTGAATCTGCACGCCGAGCGACGCGACTTCGATGCCCATTTCCGTGCTCCCGCCCTTGACGATGGGGATCATCAATTCAGCGAGGTAAAGGCTGCGTTTGCGGACTTCCGGATCGGCATGATGGTGGGCGCGATCGAGCTGACCGGCCGTGTAGTAGATCATCGCGCGGCAGGCTTCGACCCGCGACTTCATCAGCATCAGCATGCGACGGACGTCCGGATGCTTCTCGATCGAGACCAGTGCTTCGCCGGTCAGCGCATCGCGCCCCTGCTTGCGCTCACGAGCATAGCCCAGGGCCTGCTGGTAGGCACGCTCACCGAGGGCAACGCCCTGCACGCCGCAACCCAGACGCGCTTCGTTCATCATCACGAACATGTATTCGAGACCGCGATTCGGCTCGCCGAGCAGATAGCCGACGGCCCCGCCATTGTCGCCGTAGGCCATGACACAGGTCGGGCTGCCATGAATGCCGAGCTTGTGTTCGATGGAGACGCAGTGTGCGTCATTGCGCTCACCCAGCGAACCATCGGCATTGACCAGGAACTTCGGCACCAGGAAGAGCGAGATGCCCTTCACCCCGGCCGGCGCATCCGGCAGGCGGGCGAGGACCAGATGGACGATGTTGTCGGCCATGTCGTGGTCGCCGTAGGAGATGAAGATCTTCTGGCCGAACACACGGTAGGAGCCATCGGCCTGCGGCTCGGCACGCGAGCGGATCAGGGCGAGGTCGGAGCCGGCTTGCGGCTCGGTCAGGTTCATCGTGCCGGTCCACTCGCCGGCGATCATCTTTTCCAGATAGATGGCCTTGAGTTCGTCGCTGGCACAGGTCAGCAGCGCTTCAACGGCGCCCGTGGTCAGCAAGGGGCCGATCGAGAAGGCCACGTTGGCCGAGGCAAACATTTCCTTTGCCGCCACGCCCAGGGTATTGGGCAGGCCCTGACCGCCGAACTCGGACGCCAGGGTGATGCCGTTCCAGCCGCCATCGCGATACTGGGCGTAGGCTTCCTTCCAGCCCTTCGGCGTAATGACACCGTTCGGGCCCAGCTTGCAACCTTCCTGATCGCCGACACGATTGAGCGGGGCCAGGACTTCACCGGACAGCTTGGCCGCTTCTTCGAGCACGGCATCGGCGAGGTCAGCGGTGGCCTCCTCAAAGCCGGCCAGCTGGCTCAGTTCGTTGAAACCGGCGAGTTCGTCCATGACGAAACGCATGTCTTTGATCGGTGCGCGGTAATCGCTCATTGGCTGTGTCTCCAGATTGAATTGAGTTGTGTAATCAGAACGAACTGCTGTTCAGCGCCGCCTTGGCGGCCTGGTATTCCTGCTTCATGCGGCCAATCACCTCGGCGGCGGGGCGCACGTCATCGATGCTGCCGACGCCCTGCCCGGCGCCCCAGATGTCGCGCCAGGCCTTGGCATCCCGGCTGCCGCCAAAATTCATCGAGGTTTTGTCCTTGACCGGCAGATCGTCCGGATCGAGGCCGGCAGCAACGATGCTCTTCTTCAGATAGTTGCCATGCACGCCGGTGAAATACGGGGTGTACACCACGTCCTTGGCGGCGGAATCGAGAATGGCCTGCTTGTAGGCGTCGACCGCATTCGCCTCGGTGGTGGCGATGAAACGCGTGCCGATGTAGGCAAAGTCCGCGCCCATGGCCTGCGCAGCGAGAATCGACTGGCCGTTGGCGATCGAACCGGAGAGCGCAATCGGGCCGTCATAGAACTTGCGGATTTCGCTGACCAAGGCAAACGGACTCAAGGTCCCGGCATGCCCACCGGCACCGGCACAGACCAGAATCAGGCCATCGACGCCGGCTTCCAGCGCCTTTTCCGCATGTCGGACGCTGATCACGTCATGAAAAACCTTGCCGCCATAGCCATGCACATGCGGCACGATCTGGGTCGGGGCTGACAGGCTGGTGATGATCAGCGGCACTTCGTGCTTCACGCACAGCGCCATGTCGTGTTCCAGACGATCATTCGACGGATGAATGATCTGATTGACGGCAAACGGCGCCGCGTTCGGGTCTGCCGCCAACTCGCGCTTGATGCGCAGCAGCCAGTCGTCAAGCAACTCCTTGGGACGGGCGTTGAGCGCCGGGAAGGAGCCGATGACGCCGCTCTTGCACTGTGCAATCACGAGGTCCGGATTGGAAACGATGAACATCGGCGCACAAATCACTGGCAGCGTCAGGTTTTTGTTCAGGGAAGCGGGAATTGCCATTTATGCACCTTCCTTCAGGGCGCGACGCAGAATCTTGCCGACGTTGGTACGCGGCAGGTCGTCACGGAATTCAACATGTTTCGGAACCTTGTAGCCGGTCAGCACGCTGCGGCAATGCTGGATCAGCATGCGTTCGTTCACCGCCGGGTCCTTGCGCACGACAAAGATCTTCACGGCCTCGCCGGAATGCTCGTCGGCCACGCCGATCGCCGCCACATCCAGCACACCCGGATGGCTGGCCACGGCCTCTTCGACTTCGTTCGGATAAACGTTGAAGCCGGAGACCAGGATCATGTCCTTCTTGCGGTCGACCAGGAAAACGAAGCCTTTTTTATCGACATAGCCCATGTCGCCGGTACGCAGGAAACCATCGGCATACAAGACATTGGCCGTCTCATCCGGACGCTGCCAGTAGCCCTTCATGACCTGCGGCCCGCGAATGCAGATTTCGCCCACCTGACCCTGCGGCACTTCGCAGCCGGCATCGTCGCGAATGGAAATTTCGGTGGAGGAAATCGGCAAGCCGATCGAGCCGTTGAACTCCTTCATGTCCAGCGGATTGATCGTCGCCGCCGGCGAGGTTTCGGTCAGACCGTAGGCTTGCAGGAGCGGCGTGCCTGTCACCTGACGCCACTTGTCGGCCACCGGCCCCTGCACTGCCATGCCTCCACCCAGCGTGACGTTCATGGTGGAGAAATCGAGTTTGGCGAATTCCGGGTTATTGAGGAGCGCGTTGAACAGCGTATTGACGCCGGTCATCACCGTCACCGGATATTTGCTCCATTCCTTGATGAAGTTCGGGATGTCGCGCGGGTTGGCGATGAGCAGGTTACGCGCGCCGATCATCAGGAAAACCAGGCAGTTCGCGGTCAGCGCAAACACGTGATACAGCGGCAGCGCCGTGATGATGAACTCCTGCCCTTCATGCACGACCGGCTTGATCCAGGCATAGGCCTGCGTCACGTTGGACGCGATGTTGGCATGGGTCAGCATGGCGCCCTTGGACACGCCGGTCGTCCCGCCCGTGTATTGCAGGAAGGCGATGTCGTCCTGATTCAGCGCCACCGGCTTGAAACCCTGCTTGCGGCCGGCCACCAGGGCAGCATTGAACTTGATGGCCCCCGGCAGATGCCAGGCCGGTACCATTTTCTTCACGTGGCGGATCACGAAATTGACGATCGTGCCCTTCAAGCCGCCCAGCATTTCGCCCAGCGGCGTTACCACCACATGCTTCACGGCGGTCCGGGCAATCACCTGCTCCAGCGTATGGGCAAAGTTTTCGACGATGACGATGGCCACCGAGCCGGAATCCTTGAGCTGATGCTCCAGTTCCCGCGGCGTATACAGCGGGTTGCAATTGACCACCACGCAACCGGCACGCAGGGTGCCGAACAGGGCCACCGGATATTGCAGCAGGTTGGGCATCATCAGGGCGACACGATCGCCCTTCTGCAAGCCGCGCGCCTGCAGCCAGCCGGCAAAGGCCTGCGTGGCGGCATCCAGCTCGCCATAGGTCATTTCCTTGCCCATGCTGATGTAGGCCACCTGATCGCGATACTTGCGGCAAGCGTCCTCAAACAGCGCGACCAGGGAAGGAATGTGATCGATATCGATGTCCGCCGGTACGCCCTGGGGATAACTTTGCAGCCAGATCTTGTCCATGTCTCTCTCCATCCACCGTGTGTTATTGACCGAGCAGTGCTTTTTTCAGCGCAGCATCCGCTGGTTTTTCGCCCAGCCAGACCTTGAGCAGGGCGCGCGCAAATGCGGCACCGGCCACCTTGCCCCGCGATTCCCCGTTGAGGCTGACGGCCACGCCATCTACCGAGAAATCCAGCGCTACGGTATCACCTTCCTTGACCTTGCCAATGCCCTTCATCAGGGCAGCGAACTGCTCGGAGGCGGCTTTCACAGCCTCCAGCTCGGCCGGACTGTTGTTGTTCTGGAGACCTTCTTCCAGCGCTCCATGCAGGGTGTCTGCGCCGATATCGCGCAACAGGCGCAGATTCATGCGGCGCGGACCCGTGCCGTCGATCAGCACCGCCGGGGTGGAGGATTTCTGCGTGGTATAGAGGGCGCCGAGATAGAGCTTGATGAACAGCTTGCTGCGCAAACCGGCGCCGTTCAGCACCAGTTCGCTGCTGCCCACGCGGATTTTTTCCTCGACATTCACGCCCGCCACTTCCGCAGCATGAATCCCCGGTGCAGCTGCCAACGCAGCAATCAAGGCTGCCTGGCGAATACGATGCGATGCAATCATGAGTCTCCTCCACCTGATTTTTGGCGGTAGTAATTTTTTTCAGCGATATAAACGGTGCGCTCGACCACGGTATGAACCACGTCGTGCTCATCCTTGAGTTCGACGAGAAAGGTCCATTCGAGTTCGGGCGCCTCGGCCAGGCGCTGGCGAATGTCGGCCAGAACTTCCTTGGGCACCACGAAATCGCCGTAGAGCGTCGTGTAGCCCGGTTTCTTGTAGCGGATGCTGGCGGCCTTGTCCCAGACGATGTACCCATCGCCCAGCGCGGCCATCAGCATCATCGGATGCGCCCCATCGGTGATCGCGAACAGCGATCCCCCATAGAGCGACCCAACGATATTGCGCGTCTTCCACGACAGCGGCAGGGCGATCCGGATATGGCGCAGATCGCGCGATACATGGACCACCCGACCGCCCGTGCCGCGGAAAGCCGGATGCAGGTTGAAGCCCAGGCGCACCATGCGCGCCCGCCAGGCGGGAGAAAGTTTTGCGAGCCAGGCGGGCTTCATGATTTTGGGCCTTTTCCTGCGGTCGACCGTCAGACGCGCTCGAAAATGCCGGCGGCACCCATGCCGGTCCCAATACACATGGTGACCATGCCGTACTTGCCGCCCGTGCGCTGCAGACCATGCACGACGGTGGCGGTACGGATGGCGCCGGTGGCACCGAGCGGATGGCCGAGGGCGATGGCGCCGCCCAGCGGGTTGATTTTCTCCGGGTTCAGGCCGAGTTCCTGAATCACGGCGAGCGACTGGGCCGCAAAGGCTTCGTTCAGCTCGATCCAGTCCAGGTCATCCTGCTTGATGCCCGCCAGCGCGAGCGCCTTCGGAATCGCGGCAATCGGGCCGATGCCCATGATTTCCGGGGCCACGCCACCGACGGCGTAGCCGGCAAAGCGGGCGAGCGGCGTCAGGTTGTGCTGCTTCAGGATCTTTTCCGAGACCAGCATCACGGCACCGGCACCATCCGACATCTGCGAAGAGTTACCGGCGGTGACCGAACCGCGCACGTTGAACACCGGCTTCAGCTTGCCCAGACGCTCCAGGGAGGCATCGGCACGCGGGCCTTCGTCGAACTCGACGGTGCGCTCGCGCAGCTTGATCTCGCCGCTCTTCAGGTCCGGCAGGCTCTCGCGGATGGTGTAAGGCGTCGTCTCGGCCTTGAAGTGACCGGCAGCAATGGCGGCGCAAGCGCGCTGGTTGGAGACCAGGGCGAACTGGTCCTGCGCTTCGCGGCTGATCTTCCACTGCTGCGCCACCTTTTCGGCGGTCAGGCCCATGCCGTAAGCGATGGCGACATGCTCGTCGTTGAAGATGGCGCTGTTCATCGCCATCTTGTTGCCCATCATCTGCGGCATCACGCTCATCGACTCGGTACCGGCGGCGATCATCACATCGGCCTGGCCCAGACGGATCAGGTTGGCGGCATCGGACACGGCCTGCACCCCGGAGGAGCAGAAACGGTTGATGGTCAGCCCCGGCACGGTGATCGGCAGACCGGCCAGCAGCGCACCGATACGGGCCACGTTCATGCCCTGCTCGGCTTCCGGCATGGCACAGCCAACGATCACATCGCCGATCAGCGCCGGATCGACATCCGGCACCTGGGCCACGACGGATTTGATGACGGCAGCCAGCATGTCGTCCGGACGGACGTTACGGAACATGCCGTTGCGCTTGGCGACCGGCAGACGGGTCGCAGCAACGATGTAGGCGTCTTGAATCTGTTTGCTCATGTTGATTTCTCCTGACCCGATTAGTTACGCAGCGGCTTGCCGGTTTCCAGCATGTGCTTGATCCGGGCCTGGGTCATCGGATCCTTCAGCAGCTCGACAAACAAACGACGCTCGACGGTGATCAGCCATTCCTCATCGACCAGGCTGCCGGTCTCGACTTCACCGCCGCACAGGGCGATGGCAGCCGACTTGGCGACCTTGTAATCGTGGGCGGAAATCATGCCGCCTTCCTTCATGTTGACCAGCATCATCTCGAAGGTCGCGATCCCGGTCTTGCCCGCCACTGGCACGGCACGGGCCAGCTGCGGCGGTGCGTAGCCGGCATCGGCCATGGCGCGCGCTTCCTTGATCGCGACGAACAGCAGTTCGTTGGCGTTGAACAGGATGGTGTCGGACGGCTTGCCGAAACCGAAGTCGATGACTTCCTGGGCGCTCTTGGCGACCTTGGCCATGGCAATGGTGGTGAACACCGGCTGCAGGAAGTTGAACACTTCCTTCGGCGTGGCCGACTGGGCCGCCCAATCAGCGGCACGCACGGCGAATTCCTTGCAGCCGCCGCCGGCCGGGATCAGACCGACACCGGCCTCGACCAGACCGACATAGCTTTCCAGCGCCATGACGCGCTTGCCGGCGTGCATGACGAACTCGCAACCACCGCCCAGCGCCATGCCCTGCACCGCAGCGACGGTCGGGACTTGTGCGTATTTCAGGGTTTGCGACGCACGCTGGAATTTCTCCACGGTTTGTTCGAGCAGACCGAATTCACCCGCGGCAATCGCTTCCGACACCTGCTGCAGATTGGCGCCCACGGCGAACGGGGCTTCGTGCCAGACGACCACGCCATCCAGCGTGCCTTCGGCCTGGCGCACGGCGGCGATCACGCCATCCAGCACCTCGTTGCCGATGGTGTGCATCTTCGACTTGATGGAAATGATGCCGATCCCGGCGTCGACCGCCGGCAAGCGCCACATGCGGACACCCTCGTTTTCATACAGGGTCTCGCCGGATTTTTCCGGGGTGGCGGCGTTCTCGCCCAGCACACGCTCCGGGAACAGCTGACGCTGATAGACCGGCAGGGCCGAACGGGCGACATAGGCGTTCTTGCGGGCGGAATAGGAACCCTCCGGCGCATGCACGCCGGTACGGCCGGCTTCCAGTGCCCAGGCCGGCAGCGGCACGCTGCTCATGGCCTTGCCTGCTGCGATATCGGCGGCCACGGCCTGGGCGGTATCGGCCCAACCGGCAGCCTGCCAGGTTTCGAACGGACCCTGCGCCCAACCGAAGCCCCAACGCATGGCCAGATCGAGGTCACGCGCATTGTCGGCAACGCTTTCCAGCTGCACGGCGGCGTAATGGAAGATGTCACGGAAGATGGCCCACAGGAACTGCGCCTGCGGATGCTGCGAGGCACGCAGCGCGGCAAACTTCTCGGCCGGATGCTTGATCTTCAGGATGGCGCCCACTTCCTCGGCGATCTCGCCGGCAGAGGTGCGGTAATCCTGCGCGGCCAGGTCGAGCACCTGGATTTCCTTGCCCTGCTTGCGGAAGATGCCGCAACGGGTCTTCTGGCCCAGGGCGCCCTTCTCGATCAGCAGCTTGAGCCAGGCCGGGACATTGAAGTGGCCGTGCCACGGATCGTTCGGCAGGGTGTCCTGCATGGTCTTGACGACGTGCGCCAGGGTATCCAGGCCGACCACGTCGGCGGTACGGTAGGTGGCGCTCTTCGGACGGCCGATTTTCGGGCCGGTCAGGGCGTCGACCGTGTCGAAGCCGAGGCCGAAAGCCTGGGTGTGATGCATCACGGCCAGGATGGAGAAAACACCGATCCGGTTGGCCACGAAGTTCGGGGTGTCGAGCGCACGGATCACGCCCTTGCCCAGACGGGAAGTCAGCCAGGTTTCCAGCGCATCCAGCGTCGCCGGATTGGTCTGCTCGGTCCCGATGATTTCAACCAGATGCATGTAACGCGGCGGGTTGAAGAAGTGAATGCCGCAGAAACGCGGACGGACATCCGCCGGCAACCCCTGAGCCAGCAGGTTCATCGACAGGCCGGAGGTGTTGGAAGCGACGATGGCGTTCGGCGCAATATGCGGCGCGATCTTGGCGTACAGATCGTTCTTCCAGTCCATGCGTTCGGCAATGGCTTCGATGATCAGGTCGCACTCGGCGAGCTGAGCCAGATTCTCATCGTAGTTCGCGGCATCGATGAACTTCAGCTTGCTCTTGCTGGAGAGCGGGGCCGGATCCAGTTTCTTCAGGCCATCCAGGGCCTTTTTGACGATACCGTTCTTGTCGCCCTCCTTGGCAGGAAGGTCGAACAACACGACCGGCACGTCGGCGTTGGCGAGGTGCGCGGCAATCTGCGCCCCCATCACGCCGGCGCCCAGCACGGCAGCCTTTTTCACGATCAGCTTGTTCAAGCGATTCTCCTTTGGTCTCGTTGTACGGCGTCATTAAAGTAAAACGAACGTTTGAATTATAGATAAGACCCGCCGACGGTCAACAACTTTTTTTGCAGCATTTTCAAAAAGCCCATTCCCGACATCGACAGGCAAGCGGAACAAAAGCCCTCCGGCAGCACAGGCAGGTGTTGACAGAACCTGCACCAGCGCTGATAATGCGCGCCCTTCCAGCGTCCTTAGCTCAGTTGGTAGAGCGTCGCCCTTACAAGGCGAATGTCGGCGGTTCGACCCCGTCAGGACGCACCAGGAATGCTCTGGTGGTGAAATTGGTAGACACGCTATCTTGAGGGGGTAGTGTCGCAAGACGTGCGAGTTCGAGTCTCGCCCAGAGCACCAAAGTTTCAGCAGGACGCAGACACAGACTGCGATTAGGTTTGACCCAATCAAAAACCTGTGTTTAAATGCGCGCCTCTCGATTGGGCGGTTAGCTCAGCGGTAGAGCACTGCCTTCACACGGCAGGGGTCACTGGTTCGATCCCAGTACCGCCCACCAATCGACACAGCAGAACCTCTGAGAAATTGTGCCGTAAAGCATAAAGTGGCCACCAGGCCGGTTAATGCTTTATTTCACGATAGGACACATTTTGGTTTATCGGGATTCCCGATGTAGAGTCGAAAGTTTTGCTTCGATTTCTGCAAAATCAAGATGCAAAAAAACGGAACCAATTTGGTTCCGTTTTGCTTTTGAACTGCCGAATTTGTTTAGTCGTTCGCCGCGATGGCTTTGGCTACTTGCCGGTAGGTATGGCGAATGCTCTTCAAGTCACCATCCAGCTGCTGCCAGACTTCACGAGCACTGATGCCTTCGTATCCTGCATCCAGTCGTTCCTGAATCAGCTCACCTACTTCGGCCTGAAGACGGGCTTCCTTAGCTTCCTTCAAGGCTGCTTGGTACCGACGATAACGGTCGGCAATAGCTCGAGCTTCGGTATTGGCACGCAGATAGAGCAGCTTGTGTTCAACACCAGTGCGCTGGCACGCTTCTGCCAAGGTAATCGGCGTCTCCTCTGCCAGTATCCCGTGCAACTGTTGGCGAATAGCCTCCCAGTCCAATTCGCGAGACTGAATCCCCTTGCGCGGCGACGTGGTAAGTTGCATTGCAAACTGTACCGGTTCGATTGGTAATTTCCAGTTAGCGAGTTCGCCGGCGAAGAGCTTTTCCAGGCTAATCCCACCATGAAGCGCAATGCTGAGCCAGGCCGGTAGCGTCGGCAGTCCGCCTTTCCGGAGCCAATGCCAAACACCGCTTTTGGAGAGGTTGAGCTCCTGAGCAAAGGCCGCCGCATTGCCGTCGGCCATTTTTTCGATGATGGTTTCAAGCAGTTTGGTAACGCCGTCGCTAGCAATTCGCGGTGGTTTGGCCAGCATCTGCCCTACTTGCCGGGCACTCCAGAGCGCTTGTGGCGTGGCAGCTTCTGTTTCGGCATCCCCCAAAAATCCGCCGCACGAAGTGCAATAGCCCACAACCACAGTGGTGGCGCGATTGCGCACATTCGATTTGCCACAATGCGGGCACTCAGAACGCAGCCCGACCTTGTGGCGAAGGCAGGCAGTTACCGGCGCAAAATCCCAGCAGAGGCGCAGATATGGCGATTGCTGTTGTGCCCGGTCTTCAGTCAGGCAGCAGGGACACCAGCGGTCAGAGGCCGGGGTCAAACCCGGATTGGAAATCAGATGGCGCCATGGCACCAAGGTGAGATGGTCCAGGTTGGCAATGCCGGTCAGCTCCGCCAGCCATACTGCCCACTGTTCTGTTTCAGTGGACATCCCGCCGAACGAGCGGCGGAACCACTTGAAATCGTCAGGAATCGGCTGTTCGTAATGCTCAAGCGTCCAGGCCGCCAGGTTGCGCGCAGTCATTCCGTGTGAGTGAGCCAGGCGGCAGAAGTAGCTGGTCAGGCTTTCGACTTCAGTCGTGCCTTGCCCCATCGGCATCAGGGCATGGAGAGTCGAGCGGGGATTGTTCATGGCGCTCATCAGGCAGCTTTCGGGGAACGGACGGTATCCATGGACAGAGAGTTACGGTGTAGGCCGGGAGCAATCCGCTCCTCACCCTCAAGGACTTCACGTGTAATCTGGGTAACTTGTGCATCGGTCAGCAATGCTGTGCACAAAGCGTCCTCGGACCAACCTTTGCTGGCTACGAGACGGTCTAGGCGCATCAAAACCGCACGCAGGGTGCCGATACAGCCCAGCGTGGTTTGATGAAATGCCTCGGCGTAGCGCACCAAGTCGAGGTTTTGCAGTGCCGACATGCCCTTGGCCAATTGCTTGAGGCAACCGTTGAAGCAGCGGACGTCGGCCTCCTGGTCGTGTCGATAGCGGCTGAAATGAACCACGTGAGCCCGACGTGCCAATTGACCGCTCAGGCTCATCAGGTCAAACAGGTCGTAGGAACCAAGCAGAACCCATTGCACGCCGTATTCGTTGGAGAGGGACTTCAGCGTATCCAGTTGCTGGGCCAGCCGCGCAGGCGGGCATTGATTGATGATGTGGGCCGCCTCGTCGACGACGATAAATCGGGTTCCACGATTGCGTAGCGAGCGCTCCACGGCCGTACGCAGGCCGGACAGGCGGTTGGTATTGTTGCCTCGCGGGCGCACAACCTTACCGGTTTCGGGGTCGACGCCATATGCAGTACGTGGCGCATCCAGTTCGCCCTCCAGTTCATGCAGGATGCGCTGGTAGAACAAACGCCAGGAGAACTCCTTTTCTCCTGATGCCGGTGCTTCGACGCGGATGGCCGGCATGAATCCCGGATTCTTTTCCATCTCACCCGTTTGTCGTTTCAGCTCTTCCTCGACCAGGAAGTGACCGAGGGTGCTTTTGCCGACGCCGGTTGGACCGCAGACAAGAATCAGGTCGGCACTGGAACCAGCGGTCAGCATCAGTTGGCATTCCTCGATGGTGCAGGCAATCCGAGGATGGCGGATGCGGGCGCCCAGCGTCGGGGTGTTGGCGGTCGAGGTCGGATGGGTTTTTTGAGTAATCGTGTTCATGATGTGATGCAAAATTAGAAGGTCTCGAATTCCAGGTCGTCCGGTTGCTCAGAGCTGCAAACAGATGACGGGAGCGGTGCATAGCTGCCCCGTGGTTCGATGTTGATGTCGGTAACGGTCGCAGAGGTCTGATGGCGGAGCTGCGGTTGATACGTCGGGGGCGTGATGGCGCCCAGGCCGATGTGCTCGTAGAGTTCGCGGTTCTCCTGTTGGCGCTCGAAGGCCAACTTGGCGGCCCCCGCCGGCGTGAAGATGCGCAGAAATTCCTTGAGCCTCTGGGGTGACGGTTCTTCGTCATACGCCAGGGGCAAACGGCCGCACAGTTCGTCCGCAATTAGCTCACGCTCCTTTTCTGTCATCTGGCCGTGACCGACCAGGGCCTTGCACTGGGCGGCAAACCAGCGCTTGTTAATCTGGACATAAACGGTCGACGCATCCCAGGGGTCATAGCGCACAGGGACGTATTTGCCGTGCAGCTTCGGGTCGCGCAGTTCCGGGCACCAATAGTGGAAATGGTTGTGAACCTTGATGCCTCGCTGCCGGTCGACTTTCCGCTCTCCGCGGCGACCTACCGTTGGGCAAGTCAGGATGAGGAAGTCACGGGTCAGCGTAACAATCCGGTGGGAGCGCTGACCGGCATTGAGCAAACTGCGCTCACAGGCCTCACGTGGTGTCATGCCCAAGGCTGAATGGATTTCCGTGTCGTAATACTCGAACGCCCAGTATTCCAAGCCGTAATACAGATACTCGAGACACCATTCGGCGAGTCGGGACGGCAGAAATTTGCCTGTGGTCTGGCGAACCTTCTTTGTAGCCTTGGTATTCCCGGCCAGGTTGTGCACATACTCGGTGTGCGCATGCCCGAAGATGCGCTCCATCACCGCACCATGGCGGGGACGGCCGGCAGGCCGATAGCGGACATGGATACGCATCAACTCGGCAAAGCGGGCGAAATCCTGGCTGCGGAAATCGGCGCCGTTGTCGACCACGATAAATTGTGGCAACCGGCGATTGCGTCGAACAATGTCGCGCAAAAGCATCATGTTCGAACGATACGATGGCGGGTCAAAGCTCAGGTACATGCCGACGATGCTGCGGGTATAGGCATCAATCGCTAGCGACAGCCAAGGACGGCCCAGGCATTTGCCGGTTTTGAGCGAAATCAGCTCAATGTCCAGTTCCGTATGGTCCATATGCACGTACTGCAAGAATCTGGAACCGTGCGGCGGCGTGTCGGCATACAGAACATGGACAAACTCCCCGTTTTGATAGGCGACGCGATTGCCATGACGAGCCTTGTCTGCGGTTTGCTGTGACAACCCCTTGATGCGGGCAATCAGCGTCGGATACGACGGCGCCTCAATTCCACGCTCTGCACACAAAACCTTGAGCTGAAGATGCGTGTGCTTAGCATTGCGGGCAGCGCTGGTGAGATAGTGTTCCCGGATGACGTCTTGCATTGCCACTTCTTGGGCTTCGTCGAGGCGTGGAATGCGGTTGCCTCGATGGCGCAACCGTGGAACCAATGCAACCAGTTCGTCGGTCCCAGTCAGTTTGGCTATGGCCAGGGCCTTCAAGTGACGGCGCTGTGAGCGGTTCGGATTGATGACGTTTTCCAAGCCATTCATCCGGCTCAGCGCAATTTTGAGTTCCTCCTCCGTGAAATCAGAGAGGCGGATGGGTTCAGACTGCTCTTTGCCGCTGGCTGCCAGGTCTAGGTTCAAGGCCAGGCGCTCGAGGGTATCCAATGCAATTTCGACGCTGTTGCCATCGTCGGATTGCAACACTGCTTTGCTTTCCCCAACCATCACGATGGTATAGGTCTGTTGGTCATAGACCACACGTGCGCCGATACGGATGTCAACCACGCCGGGAATGGCTTGGGGAACAGGGCGTAAACGTGCGTGCTCAAATTCCCGTACGGCCGTGTCACGGAAAACCCGACAACGGTGCGGGTCTTCAAGCGGAGCGACATCGATGTCGGAGACCAGGAGTCCGTCGGCAATCAGCTTGAAGACATCGTCCGAACGGCAATTGAGTTTCTCGTACAGTTCGGCCAGATAGAGGACTGCATCCTCGGCCAGTGCGGCATGGATGCTTTGTGCGACATCAACCGGACATGGCGGCGCTGCCGGGTCGAGGTAATCCTCAAGGTGCAGGATGTTTTCGATACGGCGTTGTGGAATATCGCGCTCGGTTCGGAGGCGATAACCAATTCCGCGCTCGGCGAGCCAACGCTCGATGAGTGGAGCCACCCAACGGCCATCGGGGTCGAGTTGGTAACGCCAGGGATAACGAGCCGCCAGTTTCTCCAGCTTGCTCCAGGGTTTGCGCTCCTCGAGAACGACCGAATGCTCGCCAATGACAAGGTAGTCAGGGATATGGTCGATTTTGTGGATTTCACCGTCCGCATCGATAACCTCGAATTTCAGCTGGCAAGGCTGAGGGTAGTATTCGAGTACGTCCAGGTCGTACTCAAAGCTGACAGCCGCCGGGAACTCGAAATGCCGGCTTTCGGTTTCGACCGTCCGCTGCATTTTGCGGCTCTGGTATGGCGTGATGACATTACCGCCGCCTTTCGAACTCACCTGGCGTACAGGTGCATATTTGGCTGCATCAAGGACCAAACGCCGTCCGGCAATAGGAAGCCCAAGGCGGTCGAGCAGTTGCTCCCGCTGGGAATTCTCAAGCATTTACTGTTACCTCAAAGTAGTTGGGTCTGAGGTATAGGTAGCCTGAGGCGAGATGTGACAAAATTGACTTTAATTGTTCATCCGCGTAACCCAGCAAGTCATGCCGTTGAAAATGAGTGTAGGTAAAGGACGCCCGCTGTCGCTCGATGCCAAGGCAGGCGACGTAAAACCCCAGTCCCAAGTGATGGACGAATGGGGCTTCAAGGCTGAGCTGCTGATTAAGCGGGGAATGAAGCAGCGTGCATGGGGCTACCGGGAATTGGCCGAAGCCCTGAATGCGGTGGGCATCAGAGGGAATGGGCCGACCATCAACCGGCGCATCAATCGCGGCAATTTCAATGCAGGATTTTTGCTGGCCTGCCTGTCGGTTTTGGGAAACGGTGCGGACGTTGTTGAGGCGACCAAGCTGGTTCCAACATCTGGAAGCAAGTCCACCGTTTAGCTGGCAAAAATGCCTAGTAAAATACCCGGAGAAGCTTGTACAGCAATGGTTTTGAAGCGTCTTTATGTGCTTCAGCGCTGATTTTTTACAGCTCCCCATCTCCAAGCCTCCATTTTGTGGTCCGTTCACAAAATGGCGCCCTGGAGACCATGCTCTCCATCAACAGGCTTAAAACGTATACTCGGTAGGCCTATGCCGTGGGTCCACGATATAACAAGAATTGCCTAAGTGGAATATTGAAAGCGCCTATTGCTCTGCAATCTCGAGCCATTACACCAGCTATCCGAGTTGTTGATTTAATGACATATAAGACTCTTCCGAATTAATATTCGGGCTTAGCCAAGGCGGGCTAAAAGACCGGTATTTCGCAATTTCGCGCCCCCTGTGTGTTCCCCCCCCTATTTGTGCTTGATTCATGCTTCCCTTCGCTCCAGGTTCACGCGTCGTTATTCGCGACGAAGAATGGCTTATCCGCCGCATCGACCCCGCCACAGATGGTGGCTGGCTCCTCACTTGTGATGGCATCTCCGAACTGGTCCGCAGCCAATCAGCCTTGTTCCTGACTTCGCTCGAAGATGAGATAGCGGTCCTTGACCCTGAGAAAACCGAGCTTGTTCCGGACACCACCCCTGCTTACAACGCGAGCATCCTTTACTTGGAAAGTCTGCGCAGACGTAATGTCGCCAATGACGACAAAGTCCACCTTGGCCATCGAGGGGTGATGAACCTGGTGCCCTACCAACTTGACCCGGCGCTGCAGGCCCTGCGTCAGCCACGGTCGCGAATCTTGATTGCGGATGCGGTTGGTTTGGGTAAGACACTTGAAGCGGGTGTTCTGGCTACGGAGCTGATTCAGCGTGGCAGGGGCAAGCGCATCCTGGTGGTGACACAGAAAGCCATGCTTACCCAGTTCCAGAAGGAGTGGTGGAGCCGTTTTTCTATCCCGCTGGTACGCCTGGATTCTGTGGGCCTCGCGCGGGTGCGCAACCGTATCCCGGCTAATCACAACCCGTTCAATTACTTCGACCGCAGCATCATTTCCATCGACACACTCAAGAGCAACCTCGAGTACCGCAACTATCTCGAGAACGCCTGGTGGGACATCATCGTTATTGATGAATGCCACAACGTTGCTGCACGTGCTGGTGAGTCGGGCCTCTCGCGCCGGGCACGGTTAGCCAAGTTGCTGGCCACCCGCTCTGATACCCTGATGTTGCTCTCGGCGACGCCCCATGATGGCTCTGCGCGAAGTTTTGCCTCGCTCATGAGCTTGCTCGACCCTACAGCCATTTCTGACCCGGACGATTACACGCCTGATGATTTCCGCAGCAAAGGCTTGGTTATCCGTCGATTCAAGAAAGACATCCGCGACCAGGTTAGTGCGGACTTTCAGGAGCGTGTGACCTCCTGCCTGCGCACGCCGGCAAGTGCGCAGGAGGAAGCCGCTTACCGTGCCCTACTGGATATCCCATTTACCCAGGGAGGACAGCACAAGGCCGGCAAGCAACAGGAACTGCAGCGTATCGCCATGCAGAAGGCACTGTTCTCCAGTCCGGCAGCCGCCTTGGAATCTACCCGTAAGCGCATCGGGCTATTGGAAGCCAAGAGCAGCCCAACGGTTGAAGAACTTAACGAGGTAGAGGCACTACGCTACTTCGAAAACAACCTGGTTCCGCTTGCCACTGACCCTGTAGCGAGCCAGTTCAGCAAATACCAGCGCCTCAAGCAACACCTGCAGTCCCCCGAGTTCGGCTGGGAGGTTAAAAATGCAGAAGACCGCTTGGTCATCTTTTCGGAGCGTATCGAGACATTGCGCTGGCTGCGCGAACAACTCACGACCGACCTAAAGCTCAAATCCAATCAGATTGAGCTGCTGCACGGCCAGATGGCTGATACAGAGCAGCAGGAATTGGTCGAGCGCTTTGGCCGTCTCGACGACCCGCTACGCATCCTGCTTTGCTCCGACGTTGCCAGCGAAGGCCTCAACCTGCACTACTTCTGTCACCGGCTGGTGCATTTCGACCTGCCTTGGTCGCTGATGGTATTCCAGCAGCGTAATGGCCGCGTCGACCGCTATGGTCAGAAACATCAGCCACACATCGTCTATCTCTTCACTGAAGCTGAGAACGAGAAAATCAAGGGCGACCTGCGAATACTGGAAATCCTCGAACGGAAGGATGAGCAGGCCAACTTCAACCTCGGCGACCCTTCGGCCTTTCTCAACGTCTTCGACCCGGACAAGGAAGCCGAAAAAGTTGCTGACTTCATGGCCGAAGGCCTCAGCGCAGAAGAAGTCGAAGCAACTTTGGATGAGACCGCTGAATCGGATACTGACAACGACGGCGATTGGTTGATGAGTCTCTTCGGTGGAGAAGAAGCATCTGCGGACGATGCCAACCCTGCATTGCCTGCCGGCATTAGCCTTGACCATATCGCCGAGCCTGCCTCGCTTTTCGACAGTGATTTCCACTATGCCAAGACTGCACTGACCCTGCTCAATCAAGGGCAAACTTTGTGTCAGTGGTCTGTTGAAGAAGCTGAGAAACTCATCGCGCTTACGGCTCCGCTTGACCTTCAGGACCGACTCCGCCAGTTGCCACGCGAAGCTCAGGCCGACAGCGACCACTATGCGCTGTGCGCCGACCCCAAGCGGATGATGGAGGCCATTGAAACTGCCCGCCAGGCGCGAGCCGAGGAAGATACCTGGCCAAAGCTCCACTACCTCTGGCCCCAGCATCCCATCATCGAATGGCTGGGTGACCGAGTGCTCACCCACTTTGGCCGCCATCGTGCGCCGCTTCTGCAAAGCCCGAAGCTTGCGGCCGGCGAACAGGCCTTCATTCTCATGAGCCTCGTTCCCAATCGCAAGGGGCAGCCCATGCTCGTCGATTGGCAAGTAGCTACTCGGGTAGCACAAGGAAACTTCGCCCTTGAGCCTTTTGACGCTTTTATTGCTCGAGCAGGCCTCAAGGCAGCTGGTTTGCCAAACCGTGGGCAAACGCCAGAACTGGCTGCAATGATTCAGAGCATGCAAAGCGCCTTGCCTGCTGCGGTACGAGCCATGCACGAGCACATGGTCAAGCAGCAGGCAGATTTCTCGGCACAACTTGCCCTGCGTCTTGAAGGAACGCTGGCCGACCTCCAGCGCTTGCAAGGTCGTCAATTGGAGCAGCTGAGTCTTGACCTGGAAAAACAGCTTGAAACCGTCAGGCGTGGCCGTTTCGAACAACGTAGCCGTGACATCCATCGCGTGTTCGACGACTACCGGCGTTGGGTGGAAGACACCCTGACCACTGAGCCCCAACCGTGGATTCAGGTGCTCGCCGCTGTCTGCAATCCCTGCTCATCCTCTGCTGTTGTTGGAGCCTGACCATGCCCGTACTCGATGCTGTTCAAACCTTCGCTGGAATCACCAACGAGAACGAGTTCTATAGCCATCACTACCTTGCCGAAGTCTTTAGAGGCGACATCAAGGCCCGGCTCGATGCCTGGGAGGCCGTGGAGGTTGGCCAATCTACGGAGTCTGAGGATGAGCGGTATCGTGCCCCGCACAAGCGCCTTCAGTCGTGGGCACAAAAATGGTTCTCTTTGCGTAGTCAGTTGCAGCGTGCCGGAGATGCTGCGGAACGCTGGAGGCTATTCACCCAGCTTCAGTCTGGCCTACTACAAGCGCTTGGCCACATGGCTCCAGGCAAACAGCCAACTTTGCATGAACTCGCCGTAGGCCAACCGCTGCCCTTCTGGCAGCTGCAACTACCGCAGCTCGCCATTCTCCCGGCCTACCAACCTGGCGCTGAAAACGAAGACCTGCTAGACCACAAGCTGTTGAGTCTGCACTACGGTGGCGAACAGGTGCCGCAAGCCCTCCATGGTGAAACCTGGGCTGACCTGCTCTCGGACGCCGTCTTCGGCGCTGATACCCCGCCGCGCTATGTGCTGCTCTGCGGGCTGGATGAATGGCTGCTTCTCGACCGCTACAAGTGGCCGAACAACCGGGCACTGCGTTTCAACTGGGCGGACATCCTCGACAGAAAGGATGCCGACACCCTCAAGGCCTGCGCCGCATTGCTGCACAAGGACTGCCTCGCTCCCGGCGAAGGCAACAGCCTTCTGGAGAGCCTGGATGAGAATGCTCACAAGCATGCCTTTGGTGTCAGCGAAGACCTCAAGTACGCCCTGCGTGAAGCCATCGAGCTACTCGGCAACGAGGCTGCTCGTCAATTGCGCGAGCAGGCAGCCGAGGCCAAGAAGGGATTTTTCAGCGGCAAGGACCAGCTCGATGCCGGCGACCTCAGCCTGGAATGCCTGCGCCTGGTCTATCGCCTGCTCTTCATGTTCTACATCGAAGCCCGACCAGAACTCGGCTATGTGCCCATAGGCAAGAGCGAGATTTACCTTAAGGGCTACAGCCTGGAGAGCCTGCGCGACCTCGAGATGCAGCCGCTTACCACGCCTCACGCCCGAGAGGGTTTCTACTTCGACGCTACCCTGCGTAGGCTCTTCAAGCTGGTGGCCGAAGGCACTGGCCTGGGCGGCCCCACACAGCATGCGCTGAGTTCTGGTAGCAGCAATACGGTCGCTGGCGCCCGCGAAACCTTCGCGCTCGCGCCACTGGATAGCCGCCTTTTCGACGACAACACCCTGCCGCTGCTGGGCAAAGTCCGCTTCCACAACCATATTTGGCAGACCGTCATCCGCCTAATGTCGCTAACCCGTGGCCAAGGCCGAGGGCGTCGCAGTGGCCGTGTCAGCTACCAGCTGCTCTCCATCAACCAGCTGGGCGCGGTCTATGAGGCGCTGCTAAGCTACCGTGGCTTCTTCGCGTCCGATGACCTCTACGAGGTCAAGCCCGCGCCCAAGAAGAGCAACGCCGCTGCAGGCGAGGATGAGGGCACTGACAGCGACGACGAAGGGAACGACGAGAGCAGCGACAACGAGTCCGACGATGGTGGCGGTCGCGGTCGCCGCAAGGGTGCCAGCTCAGCCTCGGATGCCGACAAGCTCGACACCGCCTGGTTCGTGCCCGCCAGCCGCCTCTCTGAATACACTGAAGACGAGCGGGTGTATGACACCACCGAATCCGGTCACCGAAAGCTGCGTATGTACCCCAAAGGCAGTTTCATCTATCGGCTGGCTGGCCGCGACCGCCAGAAGAGCGCCAGCTACTACACCCCGCAGGTGCTCACTCAGTGCCTGGTCAAATACGCGCTGAAGGAACTGCTGTCCCCGGAAAACGGCCGGGTGAAACAGGCCGATGACATCCTTAACCTCACCGTGTGCGAGCCCGCCATGGGCAGCGCGGCGTTCTTGAACGAGGCGGTCAACCAGCTTGCCGAAGCCTATCTTGAGAAAAAGCAACAGGAACTCGGCCGTCGCATCCCTCACGACCGCTATCCGCAGGAACTGCAAAAGGTGCGCATGTACCTCGCCGACCGCAACGTCTTTGGCGTGGACTTGAACCCGGTAGCGGTGGAGCTGGCCGAAGTCTCCCTATGGCTCAACGCCATATATGGCGAGCTGGACGAACAGGGTAACCCAGTCACCGACGCCCAGGGGCTGCCGCTGCCAGCCCGTGTGCCCTGGTTCGGCTATCAACTCTTTGCCGGCAACAGCCTCATCGGCGCCCGCCATCAGGTCTTCAACGCTGCAACTCTCAAAAAGGGCGCCAAGCCGGCTTGGCATGAGGAGCCGCCGCGCCGCGTCACCCTGCAAGCCCCCCGGAAGCCGGATGAAATTTGGCACTTCCTACTTCCCGACCCGGGCATGGCCAACTACATCGACAAGGCAGCCAAAGCACTCTATCCGGAAGACTTCGAGCGTCTCAAGAAGTGGCGCAAGGAGTTTGCGCGCCCGCTGGAGCATCACGAGGTCGCCCGCTTGCAGCAGCTGAGTGCGCAAGTACAGGTGCTGTGGCAGGAACATATAGGAGCGCTTGCTCGTGACCGCGAGCGCACCGAAGACGCACTCAACCTCTGGCCTCATGAGTTGAATGCTAGGGGAAATATCCCAGCTGATGCCATTACCCGCGCCCAGAAGGAAGCCATTCGACGTGCTGGGCTGTTTAACGAAGACGGCGACTATGCCACTCCATTTCGCCGCTTGAAGCTGGTGATGGATTACTGGTGTGCCCTTTGGTTCTGGCCCATCACTGGTAGCGCCGAGCTGCCCTGCCGCGAGGAATGGTGGCTGGAAGTTGGGGCCATCCTAGAAGGCAACGTAGTCGACCTCGCCCCCCAGCGGGGGCTAGATTTCATGGAGCCAGCCGCGTCCCAGCAACTCCTACCAGAGGTGCAGGGCAACCTATTCAGCGCCCAACAGCCCAGCCTTGCCAACCAGCCTGCCGGCGCCAGCCTACATGACAAGTTTGGCCAGCTGCGTATCAGTAAGCTTCGTCAGCACTTCCCACGCATTGAGCAGGTCGAAGCGGTGGCCGCCAGCCAGCGTTTCCTGCACTGGGAGCTGTGTTTTGCAGACGTATTGCTGCAACGCGGCGGTTTCGACCTGATTTTGGGGAATCCACCCTGGCTCAAGGTGGAATGGAACGAGGCTGGCATTCTGGGCGAGAAGAACCCAGTGTTCGCGGTACGGAAAATCAGCGCAAGCGACCTAGCCAAACTGCGCGCACAGGCTTTCGAGGACTTTTTTGGCCTACAGGCGGCGTGGACCGCAGAATTGCAGGAGGCGGAAGGTACACAGAATTTTCTCAATGCGGTGCAGAATTATCCGCTTTTAAAGGGCGTTCAGACCAATCTCTACAAGTGCTTCATGCCTTTGGCGTGGAGTTTAAATAGCTGCCACGGTGTTACAGGGCTACTACATCCGGAGGGACCATATGATGACCCGAAGGGCGGTACGCTGCGTGAAGCGCTGTACGCACGGTTAAGGAGGCATTTTCAGTTCATTAATGAATTGTCGTTGTTTGCCGAAGTTCATCACTTAACTAAGTACAGTGTGAACATCTATGGCCCTGAGAGAAATAAGCCGAATTTTGACCAGCTCGCCAATCTATTTTCACCGCCCACTGTAGATGCTTGTTACCAGCATGAAGGAGGTGGCTTGGTAGGTGGTATCAAAAGCGATTTAGGACAATGGAACACGGGCGGACATCGTGACCGTATCGTTCATGTTGATGAGGCGGCACTTGCAGTTTTTGCAGAGCTTTATGACGAACCCGGAACACCACCACGTCGAGCCCGTCTACCGGCGCTGCATGCCCGCGCAATAGCAAGTGTCCTAAAGAAACTTGCAACCTTTCCTTCAAGGCTGAGGTGTCTTAAGGGAAAGCATTGTCAAACACCATCCACAAGCTGGCACGAACACTCTTCACAGAGAGATGGATATATTCGCAGACGCGGTGTTGGCGAGAACGTATTTCCTGACAATCCAATGCAATCAGTAATTTCCGGGCCTAATATTTATCTCGGAAATCCATTTTATAAATGCCCTAGAGTTGTCTGCACCGCAAATGGCCACTTCGATGCCATTGACCTAGAGTTAATACCTGATAATTACATTCCACGTGGAAATTATCTTCCAGCTCTTAATGAGAGCGATTTTCTTGCTGGGAGTGCAGATGCGACATGGCTTGAAAGTGGAGAATTGCAGCCAGTAAAGCTTGCAAGCCTGTATAGGTTAACTTGCCGAAAAATGATTCCACCTTCAGGCGAAAGAACTCTAGCCCCGTCAATCATTCCACCCTATGTTACACATGTGGACGGAGCTGTTTCATTTGGATTTGCTGAGGTTCGCGAGCTTTTGGCGGCGACCGCATCCTGGTTGTCTCTTCCTGCTGACTTCCTTGTAAAAACAACAGGCAAACAAAATTTTGGCAGCGATACTGCTGAGTCGATGTTTGTCCTAAAACCAGAGTCGCTGCCAGTATCACTGAGTTCGAGGGTCATGGCTCTCAATTCTCTTACTAGAGCATACGAGGGGCTTTGGGAGGTAGTCTATGAGGTAAGTTTCGCCGACCAGCGTTGGAGTCAGCCCACAAACCTGCGGCTACAGCAGGACTTCTGGCAAAACTTGACCAGCATTTGGACTCGTGACTGCGCCCTACGCAGCGACTACGCCCGCCGGATGGCCTTGGTCGAAATCGACGCCCTAGTTGCCCAAGCCCTCGGCCTCACGCTGGACGAACTGCTCCTCATCTATCGCGTGCAGTTCCCGGTGATGCAGGGCTATGAGCGCGACACCTGGTACGACATTAAGGGCCGAATCGTCTTCACCAACAGCAAGGGCTTGGTTGGCGTCGGCCTAGCACGCAAGGGTAGCCGTGGCACCCCAAAAACCCGCATCACCACCCCTGACGGCGAGGTCCGCGAAGGCAACTTCGGCTGGGAAGACCTGTGGACCTACCCCACCGAAGGCGCGGATGAGGCCACGGTGAAGCAGGGCGGCACCCCAAAAGTGCCCGACGGCACTGTTATTACCCAATGGGTCACCGACGACACCCTCCCCGGAGGCCCCCGCACCGTCGAGCGAACCTACACCGCCCCCTTCGCCCGTGCCAACCGGGAAGAGGATTACCGCATCGCCTGGTCATTTTTCGAGAAGAATTGATGAAAGCGATAAGCCGAAAGAAACGCACACTCGCCGACCTCAGCCAATCGGTAGCTGCAGGCGTCCTTAAAGCCATACAGTTGCTAGAGGAACGCTACGGCGCAACCGAATTTCACGAATCCGGCCACAACCCAGACCGTAGGGCGCCGGTTTTGGTTGTCAAACTTCCTCGCTACGACAATGCAGAGGTCGGAGTTCCGTTGAATAAACGCGACATTACGCTCTACATGCGCGACAGAACGTGTGACGGCAAGCGATTAAGAGACCTTATTTCTGCCGATAAGGTCACCAAGGTCTATCCTCGCGATGGCAATCCTTCGGCGAGTATTGAGGATTCGCCTTATCTCCGTCCTTCATCAACGAACGAGGTGCTGAAGCTGAAGCTTGTGCCTGAAGATGTTGATTCGGTGCTGGCTGCTTTTTTTGGTGATAGCGGCGAAGGATTGACCGAAGCTCATGCCCTATCGGTCAGTGGGTTAGCGCCCATTGAGCCGCGCAAGGGAATCCGCTCTGGGCTGACGGAGGAGGACTTCGCTGCGATTTTAGAACGCCAGAGCGAAGTGGGCCGTGCCGGAGAAATGCTGGTTATCAAAGATGAATTAGCACGCCTGAAAAACCGTGGCTGCCCGGACCCTGAGCGCTACGTACATCGCGTTGCAACGAGCGATGTCGGGCGAGGCTACGACATCGAGTCGACCTGGCCTGGTGAAGAGCGTTGCATCGAGGTGAAGAGCACCACCCGCTCTGGTAACGACTTCTTCCTCACAGCCAATGAGCGCTCTGTTCTGGCGGAACTTGGCGAACGGGGTTGGTTATATCGCGTAGTTCTTGACAGCCAAGGGGGCGGGAGAATTGAAAAGCGAATGTGTAACCCCACGAAACGAATTGCTGAGGAGCAAATGACGCCAGTCATTTGGCGTGTTGCAGACTCAGTGCTGCATTCAGACGAGTAAGCCAATGCTGCCTTCACTTCTCGCCAAGGATATTCAGACCAGCCTCAAACAGTTCCTCGTGGCTGCATATGAGCCGGCAGACCCATTCATGCATGGGCTGATGAGCCGCTTCGTCCAAGAAGAGGAAGCTTGGCTCAAAGGTCCCTATGTGCAGGTCGGTTTGCCCTTCGTGCCCGGTACCGCTGGCAAAAAATTCTTTTCCGCATTCGAAACGGAGTATCCAGGCTACAGCCACCAGGAGCATGCCTGGCAGCGCTTATCCAGCCAACATCTTGCTGCAAATACCTTGGTGGCTACCGGTACCGGTAGCGGCAAGACCGAATGCTTCCTCTATCCCGTTTTGGACCACTGTGCGAGGGCGCGAAAGACAGGTGAAGCCGGTATCAAGGCATTGGTCATCTACCCGATGAATGCCTTGGCCACCGACCAGGCTCGACGTATTGCCCACTTGGTATCCAGCGTTCCGGCGTTTGCTGGGTTGCGGGTAGGTTTGTATGTCGGCGGTAATGGCAATGCTCCGGGCGAAGGGATGGTGATGACGCCGACCAGTGTCATTACCGACCGCGACACATTGAGGAAGCATCCGCCCGACATTCTGCTGACCAACTACAAAATGCTGGATTACCTCATGCTGCGTCCAAAGGACCGCCAGCTGTGGGCCTCCAACATGCCAACAACCCTGCGTTACGTGGTGGTCGATGAACTGCACACTTTCGATGGAGCTCAAGGTACCGACCTTGCGCTGCTTCTCCGTCGTCTTCGTGCCCGTCTGAAGATTGACCCGAACCATCTGATTTGTGCCGGGACCTCGGCAACGCTGGGCGGTAGCTCAGACACGAGCCCCTTGCGGGAGTATGCCCGCCAGGTTTTCGGTGTGCCGTTCGAGCCGGAATCTGTGGTCACAGAAAACCGCCAGTCTGTGGGCGTGTTTCTGGAAGACTCCACCGTGGATTTTATGTTCGCTTTTCACCCGGAATGGGCGGACAAGCTGGAACCCACGCAATACGCCTCACCTGCGGCCGCAGTAGCGGCTTGGTTTGGATTGTTTTTCCCCGAAGAAGCACAACCGGATGATGTGAATGACCCGGTATGGCGTCTGGAGCTAGGACAGCTACTCAAGCGCCACCAGTTATTCGTCAATTTGCTGAAGTTCCTCAAAGGCGGCGTGGCTCACTATCAGGGTCTGGTCGACGCCTTTGGCCGGAACATGCCAGCGGCCAGTGCAGCGCAAATTCGCCAGGTCGTTGATGCCTTGCTGGTCTTGGTCGCCTGGGCGCAACGAGAAGGCGGTCAGCCACTGGTCACCCTGCGGCTTCAGCTTTGGGTGCGAGAACTTCGTCGTATGGTGGGTAAGCTCGCGATTGACCCCAGCGAGGTAAAACTGCGTAGCGAAAGAGACCTACCAGGGGAGCGTGATGGCGTGTATTTGCCAATGGTGCAATGCAGCCAATGTCGCACAACTGGTTGGCTTTCCCGGCTCGTGCAGGGGAGTAACAAGCTTTCGACCAACCTCGAAGAAATCTACAACACCTGGTTCTCTCGGCGCCCCGAGGCTGCTCGTTTCTATGCGGCTAATAGCATTGGGCGCTCCCAAGTCGATGGCATCGAACAGCATGTCTGCGTCGCTTGCGGCAATGTGCAACAGGCGAAAGATACCTGCCTCGCCTGCGGGCACCAGGAAATGCTGGCGATTTATCGCGTAACAGCGCAACAAACGCAGGTTGTCGGACAGGCTCAATACACGCGTCACGACCAAACATGCCCTGCCTGTGGCGAGCGGGGTGAGTTGCTGCTTCTGGGCGCACGTAATGCCACGTTGGGCTCGCAGGTGGTGGAAAGCAGTTGGGCGAGCATTTTCAACGACGATAAGAAGCTGATTGCCTTCTCGGACTCGGTACAGGACGCGGCACATCGGGCAGGCTTCTTTGGTGCCCGCACCTACCAGAACAATGTCCGTACGGCCTGGGCTCATGTGATTGATGAGCTGAGGGAAGAGCTCAGCCAGGATACTTTGGCCTGGTCTCATTTCCTGCAACAAGCCGAAGCGCGTTTTGATAATGCGAAGTCTGTGCTCCACATGCCGCCGGAGAAACTGGTCTCCGAGTTTTTGGGCCCCAACATGGCTTGGTTGCATGATTGGTCCGTTGAACTACAGCAACATCAGCATTTGCCGAGCGCCAGCCACTTGCCCAAAAAGGTCAAGAAGCGTCTGTTGTGGCAACTCTTTAGCGACCTGACCTACCTGAGCCAACGCGGTCGTACTCTCGAGCGTATCGGTAAGGCAGTGCTCTCGGTCCCCTGGAGTCGGGTTGATGAACTGGCGAGCCTCTTGCTGCCTGTGTTCCGGGAAAAATTCGGTGCCCGAGGCCTTGAGCAAACCACGTTGGCCCAATGGTTGTGGGGCATGCTGACCCGAATGCGCCAACGGGGGGGCGTGATGCACCCCGAGTTGACCGGCTATGTCGCTGACGGAAATGTCTATGCGCTGGCGAATACTGGTGGGCGTCGCGAATGGTTGCCCAAAATGGGCGAAAACACGCCACGACCCATTTTCCTCACCTTGGGAAAACACCGCGATTTCGACAAGCTCATCGGCACGAGCCGCCCAACTTGGTATGAGCGCTGGGCCAGCGCCGCGTTAGGGCGACAGATGTTGCTGGCCAAGGGAATGACTGCCGACCTCTACGCGGAAGTGATTGGCTTGCTGGTTGCCGAGGGTGTTTTCATCAGAACAACGAATCATCAAGGTGACACTCTTGCGCTGAACCCTGATGCGCTGACCTTGTTCGGGGAAGTGGCTTTCGTCGCGACCAATGGCTACAAACGGCGCCTGGCAGTGCCGAAGGTTGATGCGGCTTTTCTACTCGGCATGCCCTGCCTGGATGCTGTCGAGTCATCTTATGAGGCACTCATTCCGGAGGCTGCCGATTGGTGGGCACAACGCTTCAGCCGTGGCGACCTCCGCCGGGTGATTGCTGCTGAGCATACTGGCCTATTGGAGCGCCCAGTGCGCGAGGCATTGGAAAATCGCTTTAAGCACAAGCAACCCAAACCCTGGTACGAGAACTTGCTTTCAGCCACGCCAACGCTGGAAATGGGTGTGGACATCGGTGACCTCTCTTCCGTGCTGCTCTGTTCGGTTCCCCCGAATCAGGCGAGTTTCCTGCAGCGTGTGGGGCGAGCTGGACGCCGTGACGGCAATGCGATGACCACGACCTTGGCCGATGGCAATAGCCCGCACGACCTGTATTTCTTCGCCGAAACGGAAGAGATGATTGCGGGTGAGGTTTCTCCTCCCGGAGTGTTCCTTCAGGCGGCGGAGGTGCTCCGCCGGCAATTGTTCGCTTTCTGCATGGACGACTGGGTGGCCAGTCTCAGTAATCCTAATGCGCTTCCTGACAGAACATCGCAAGCCTTGGACGCCCTTGAGGCGACCAAGATGGACCGTTTCCCATACGTCTTCCGGGATTACGTTCTGACCCATGAAATTCGGCTCTTCGATGCTTTCATGCAGTTGCTCGATGGTGACGTCGATGAAATCGTTCGTGGCCGGCTGCTGGACTACATGCAAGGCCAGGGAGAGGCCGATGGCTTACGCACTCGGCTGATGAAGGCACTCGAGGAACTGCTGGAGGAACGACGCGCCTACAAGAAGCGTAAGGACGAGCTGGACAAAGCCGTCAAACAACTCAAGCAAAAGCCCCAAGATGAGGCAACCAAGGCCGACATCGATAACTTGCTCCGTGAGCGAGACAAGCTACTCGAGCTCATCAAGGAAATCGATTCGCGGGACCTGCTCGGTACGCTAACCGATGCGGGGTTGATACCGAATTACGCTTTCCCCGAGGCGGGCGTCCAACTGAAATCTGTTCTGTGGCGGAAACGCGGTGCCGATGAGCCTGGCCAAGGGGCCTATGTCACGCTCAAGACGCTGAAGTACGAGCGGCCGGCGCAGTCGGCACTCTCAGAGTTTGCGCCTGAGAACCGCTTCTACGCCAACCAGCGCCGCGTAGAGGTAGACCAAATCAACATGAATTTGGCGAAGACAGAAGACTGGCGTTTCTGTCCGAGTTGCCATCACATGCAAAACCTCGCCATTGAGCAGGACACTCATGCCGTATGTCCGCGCTGTGGGGATGCCATGTGGGGGGATGCAGCACAGCGCCGTACTTTGCTGCGCTTCCGTCAGGCGATTGCCAACAGCAACGACTCTGAGGTTCGCATCGACGATAGCGCCGATGACCGAGAGCCGAAATACTACGTTCGGCAGCTGATGGCAGACTTTCTCCCGAGCAATGTGCGCGAGGCCTGGAAGATTTCATCGGGTGCTCTACCTTTTGGCTTCGAATTCATTTCCCGGGTCACTTTCCGGGATGTGAACTTTGGAGAGATGGCCAAACCGGGCGAAGCTTTCAAAGTTGCGGACAAGGACTCGACGCGCCCAGGTTTCAGGCTGTGTCGTCATTGCGGCAAGGTTCAAAAGGCGGCCAAGAGAAACGGGAGCTCGGCAGAGCAAATCCACGCTTTTGACTGCCCCAAGCACGGGAATGAAGACCCGGCTAACCTGCTCGAGTGCTTGTATCTGTATCGCGAGTTCGAATCCGAGGCCTTGCGTATCCTGGTGCCCTACACCAAGAACGGGGTCGACGAACGGGTGGTCCAGTCCTTCATGGCCGCCCTACAGTTAGGGTTGAAGCGTCGCTTCGGTGGCAAGGTGGACCATCTGCGGATGGTGCTGCAGGATGAACCCGGAAAGGATGGCGGTCCCCGTAAGCATTACGTGATGCTCTACGACTCGGTACCGGGTGGAACCGGCTATCTGCATCAGTTGCTTGCACACGATGCAAAAACACTTGCCGATGTGCTGACGATGGCGCTCGAAGCTGTTACATCGTGCTCTTGTAACGCTGACCCTGAAAAAGATGGTTGTTACCGCTGTCTTTACCAGTATCGCCTTGGCCGAAGCATGGAATTGGTGTCGCGTGATAATGCGAAGGCCGTTCTATCCGAACTGGTTGGTTCCCTAAACCAATTGGAACGGGTCGAGACCATCTCCGACATCTACATCAATCCGAACTTTGATTCGGTTTTGGAGGCTCGTTTCATCGAGAGCCTGACCAAGCTGAGTGGTATCGGTGGCCTGCCACTGGTCAAATTGGTCCAGGACGTGGTGAACGGGAAGTCTGGTTGGGTGCTCGAGGTGGGTACCCAACGATATCGCGTCGAACCGCAGGGCGAAATTGGACCTGCATTCAACCTGAGCGTCTGGAGTAAACCTGACTTCGTCATTTGGCCATGGTCGGTTACCTCTAAACGCAAGCCTGTGGCTGTCTTCTGTGATGGCTGGACTGACCATCAGCACTGCATGCAACAGGATGCGTTGAAGCGCAGCGCGATTGTCAGTAGCGGTCATTTATGGGTCTGGTCAGTGACTCATGAAGATGTCAAAGCAGCGCTGAATGGCAGCCTGGAATGTGACCTGGAATCGCCACTGGTCGCTTTATCCCGCCATGATGGTAGTAAGGCACCTGCTCATATACCTCGTGCCCAGGAAAAGGCCTTTACCCAAAACGCCATTGCACGTCTGCTCAACTGGCTCGCCGTCGGTAACGATGCTTCAGGGTCGGATATTTCCGTTGCTCAGTTGCAGCGAAATGCCCTGTGGCTGAGCTTTTTGATGATTCCCTCCACCGAGGCAGACAAAGCCGCCTGTATGAGCGACATGGCTTTGTGGCAATCTCGATTGCCCGAGGCGCTAAGAGAACCGGGGAATGGTTTTGCTCCAAGCTTTTCGAAAGCTAATAGCGCCTGCAAGTTCATTGGATGGTGGCCCATGGCTTGGGCCAAGCCTCAGCCGCCCGAGTCAGGGTGGACTGCACCAGGGGCGGTTGTACTGGATGAAACCAGTGCGACAGAGGGTGAAGCACTACACCTTGCTTGGCGGCGTTGGTTGCAGCTATTTAATGCCAGCCAGTTTCTGCCCGGTACGTTGATGGTTACCGGGGCAGGTCTGGATGCCCATGATTACGACGCTCTAACCTTCACCAGTTTGTCGGGGGCAAAGGGCGGAAGCGCACTAGGCCAAGAAGCCAACCTGGCTGCATGGCAATTTGTGCTTGAGCAGGCCTGTAGCAGCATGCGTGATGGTTTGAAGGCATTGGCCAGTGCAGGAGCGGTCCAACCGGAAGTGGGGCTTGAACTCGCGGACGAAAAAGGAAGGGTTCTCGCTGATGCGGAACTTGCCTGGTCTACTCAGCAAATCGCAGTATTGCGCCCCGACCAGATGGACTTGGCCGAAGCCTGGCTTGCCGCAGACTGGCAAGTATTGGAACTCGATGACAGCCTGACCATGATTGCTGAAAAACCGTGGGAATCGGCTGTGGCCGCCAAACTCGGATTGACGCTCGAAATTAAGGAAGAAGCATGCAGTTAAAACCAAAGGTTGCGTTAGCCCAAGACTTTCTTCTGCAGCTGGCCAAGCTGCCAGTGTCGGTGCACTCTAAGGTCATGAAATGGGCAATCCAGTTCCAGGCAGACCCAAGAAGTACGGGCATCAACTATGAGAACATCCAAGGTGCCAAGGACCCGAATCTGAAATCAGTTCGCCTCGATAGGGATTGGCGGGGCATTGTTTTCAAGCCCGATACTGGCGATGTCTATGTGCTGCTATTCGTGGCTCACCACGACGATGCTTATCGTTGGGCAGAAAATCGTAAGCTGACCATCAATCCGGTTACCGGGGCAATGCAACTCATCACCCTGGAACAAGTGGTTGAGCAAACCTCGGCTCCTCAGTCGCCATCTGCGGAGGCAACTCAGCCTACCGATTTGCCGCCACTGTTCGGAGCGCTTTCTGACACCGACCTGATGAGCCTGGGGGTGCCAGAGGAGTTACTGACTACTGTCCGCTCGTTGCGTTCTGAAGAAGCCTTGGATGCTGTACAAGCTCAGCTTCCTGCCGAAGCCTACGAGGGCCTCTTCCTGGTTGCCGCCGGCGATACGGTCGACCAAGTGCTCCAGGCACGTGAAACTCGTGTGGACGTCACAGTCGACACCAATGACTATGCGTCCGCACTGTCGACGGCAGAGTCTCAATCGCGGTTCGTCATCGTCGATAACGATGAAGCCATGCTGGCCATCATGAATGCACCGTTGCAGCAATGGCGAGTATTCCTGCATCCGACGCAGAAGAAGTTGTCTACCAGTGACCGTAGTGGCCCGGTTAGAGTGCTGGGTGGCGCCGGAACAGGCAAGACGGTACTCGCAATGCACCGAGCCAAGTGGCTCGCCGAGAACCGAGTCTTGTCTGGGAAGAAGGTGCTCTTGACGACATTCACCCGGAACTTGGCAACGGATATTGAAGACAATTTGCGAACCCTGTGTAGTCCGGAAACGCTCGCGAAAATCGAGGTCAAGAATCTGGATGCTTGGGTAAATGGTTTTATGCGTGCCCAGAAGTTCGAGCACCGTATCGTTTATGACCGCAAGCAGGATGCCGCGCTCCAAGCATGGCGTTCAGCGTTGGCGGTCAAGGAAGCCACGCTCGACTTCTCCGACCAGTTCTACGAGCAAGAGCTTGAGCAAGTTGTCCTGGCTCAGGGCATTACGACACTTGAGCAGTATCGAATTGCACGACGGACGGGTCGAGGTGTCTTGCTGAGCCGTTCCAAACGAGACGCGGTATGGGCAGTTTTTGAAGAGTACCGTGGCCAGCTTGCGTCTCGAAAACTCAAGGAAGTCGACGATGCCTACCGAGAGGTGGCAGAGATGATTGCCGCGAGAGGTGGGGACTGCTCGGAATACGCGGCCATCGTGGTGGATGAAACTCAGGACTTTGGCCCCCAAGCGCTCAAACTACTACGGGCAATGATTCCCGGTGGTCCGAATGACCTATTCTTTGTCGGTGATGGGCATCAGCGTATCTACAGCAGGAACCGTGCTGCCATGAGTCGCTGTGGCATCGACATTCGTGGCCGCTCCAGAAAGCTCTACCTGAATTACCGGACCACGGATGAGATTCGGCGTCAGGCAGTTGCACTGCTGGAAGGATGCGAAATCGACGACCTGGATGATGGGCATGATGAATCTCGCCGATACAAGTCCATTTCACACGGCCCAGCGCCACAAATCCTCAGCGTCGATGGTCTTGAGGGCGCAGCTGCCGCGGCAATTTCCTTCGTCAAACAGTGGCGAACAGAGAATGGCGAGCGCCTCTCGTTCTGCGTAGTCGGCCATAGCGAGCGAGTTCGTGATGGCCTAGCTCAGCAGCTACAGGCAGCTGGTCTGGCTTGTACCACCATTACCGCACAGAGTAACCACGCTGGAGCCCAAGATGTTGTTCACCTGGCAACGATGCACCGAGCAAAGGGTCTTGAGTTTGACTGTGTGGTGGTCGTGACCCCAGCTAGCTATCTGGGCGCACCGGAGGATACGGAAGGCTTCAGGAAACTACTGTATGTGGCTTTGACACGAGCCAAGCGTGGAGCACTGATGGTGCGAATGCCGTAATAACATGGGGGTAGTCGAGGCAGGTGGAAGCCACCAGCCTTTAGAAAAAGCGTAAATGGAGACGCGCTTCAATGGGCTTGTATTTCAATCTGTCAGCTTCTCTGTCCAGATGGCCTCAGCCATTGAGGGGCCAGTATCACCACGGTATGAGTGAGGTGGATTGATGCGAACGAGGGCCTTTTCGTAAACTACGAATACTAAATCTATTTAGCAAATTTATTTTATAAAACAAAATGTTAACAAGAATAAAAAGCAAATGTCATTACGACTCTTTCTAGAAATAATTAGGTAGTCGTTCAAAATGTGCTCACTGATTCCTGGAGCACTCAAATGCCCGTCGAAAAACTCATTGATGCACTCGTCTTCCTCATGGCTCATCCGGAGCTTATTAATTCAATCATCGCGTTTGCTGCACTCGTTGTCGTCGGTTTGGCAATCATGCTCGCTTTTCGCCTCGTGAGCTTGCTGGCGGAGCGCCGCTAGTATGAGCTGGGCACGATTCCCCAGCACATGGATTCAGGATGGTGGCTTGCAACGGCTAGGATGGCGGGAGTATCGCGGTGGAGCCATCGGCGCTTTGCTCACCTATCTATTGATGTTGATAGCGCAGAATCGGGCGCCTCTGGATAAGCTTTCCACTACCCAGGATGGGGTTTTGCTGACCTATGACTTTATCGAGCAACAAACCAACCTATCGAGAGCATTGGTTGCTAGGTCTCTGAAAATCTTGGTAGATGAGCTTGGGGTCATTAAGGTTACCCATTCCCAGCAGGGCAATCGCTACCGTATTGTAGGCATCGAAGAAGCCCGGCATGCAAGACTTCCCCAAGATTTGCTCTACTCTCCGGCTAGAGGTCTATTCGCATTTCGGGCTTTAACTTTCCGTTCCAAGCACGAATTGAACGCGCTTAAACTCTACTTGCTGTTGCTTACGTTCCGAGTTAACAAAACCACATCATCTAGAATTGGGTACGACAAAATATCGGGATACCTAGGTGTACAACGCGACGCGATTCGGCCCGCAATATCTCACCTCATAAATCTTGGTTTGATTGCCGTAGAGAGTGATGAATCGTCGTCATTGGTCAAATCCGGACATCCTTTCAATCAATATCTTCTCAAAGGAGATTTTTCGTAGGGAGAACACCGCGTTGAACTGCCCTGTGCAAGATGCGATGCTCACCGATTGTGGCCAATCTGAGCGGTAAGAAAGTCAGACTCGACCAGCATGATTTATCGACAGCGCCGCTTCGCCGCCAAGCGTTTGTCTCGGGTCGCAAATGGCAGACGCCTCCGGCTGGGACGTTTTCCATCTCAAAAGCTCGACCGTGAGATGCGTATCGGTGAGCTCAAATGCCGCCACTCTCTCGCTGTCTGACACGTCAGCCCGCTGAAGCCGCCCCAGAGCTCGCTTCAGCCGCCGGCGAAACTCCCGGAGTTCACAGACCACCCCGCTCCACTTGAAAAGGTCTTCAACTTTCACCGGGTACGGCTTCGCATGCGTGCTGTAGTAGCTGGCCAGCCACGCCGGCAGGCCTGAGTATTCGTGCAGCGCTGTGTAGCTGACCGCACTCCAGTTTTCCGGCCCAAAAAGCCTGGCCATCGAGTCCAGCACGCGAAAGGAAATGAGGTCACTGCCCTTCAGCAAACGCTCAGGCGTATCTCTGCCTTGGTAGCCGTCATCGAATAAGACATCCAATAAGCGCGGCATCGGGATGTCCACGCGCTTCACCCGGATACGCAGGTGGGCGGCATTGAGCCGAATCAGGCTGTCTCGGATGGCCCGGTGGGTATTGGCGCAGTAGGACACATTCAGGTCACGGGCCAGTTGCCAAAAAGTCACGCTCACCCAGCGCAATTCTCCCCCTGGACAGAGGGGGCGCTCGTCACGGTAGTAGTTCAGACAGGCAGCAAAAACACGTCGGTCGTAATCACCCAGGGGGTGCCCCGTCAGCGTCAACGAGGTATCGCCCTGTACGCTTATCTCGACGTTCATCAGCGGCTTGTCGGTCACCTCGGAAGCACCGAACAAGGAGGAGCGCAGAAGGGTGTTCGGGATACCTACTGTCGCTTCCCGCCAGGTAGGCAGGTAAACATCGTCGCCGCGCCGAACTGCCCGACGCTGCCTGGCCTGCCGCACCTCAGTGACTGAAGCGTTGTCGGGTAGTACCAGGACGGGCTCTTCCTCGGCAGCCATCTGCCGTAGCTGACTGCGTGCAACAGACTCGAGCGTTGCGGCTGCTGCATAGCTAAGGTCCTGGGTAAATATGTCCGTTGCGGTTTCAGCAGCGCGTCGCGCTGCCGCGGCTTGTGCCTGAAGCTCAGCAATCTGCTCAGCGCTGCGCCGCTTGGCCATCTCGGGCTCCTGACACGCGTTGGACATAGGCGGCAAGTAGACCGCGAAGAACGACCGATGCAGAGAGGCCTTGCACCGCGCACAGCGAAGCAAATTCGTTCTTCAGGTCATCCGGAACCCAGACTTTCATCTGCACCGAACCGGCACGATGCCGGTCGCCAGGTTTTTCGATTTTGGTTTTCATGTGTCTTCTCCACTGGGGCCCAATGGGGCCCCACATGAATCGGTATAGCGCGCTGGAGAAGCATGACGAACGACAGACCGTACCCAGAATGGGTTACGCTGCCTGAAAACACGTTTTACTTGGCGTCGAAACACACGCTGCTTGTCGTGGCCCCACATTTCGCTTGGCCTCAAAACACGTCATGGCGCCCCTGCAGAAAAAATCTCCCCACCCGGCAAGGCGTTTTCATGGGTATCCACCCCCGTAATCCTTAATCCTTTAATCACCCACCCCCGCCTTCATCTCTCTGGGTGTGCGCCTCACAACGTCGCAACGCAGCGTGAACGTCAGGAGCCTGAACATGGGTTCAACGTCTTTCCGGTGAGCAGCCCGCTTCTGGCAACCAGGTGGCTGGTCAGGTCGCTCGTCAGTGGGCAGCGCTTACTCTACTTGCAAGGTGAATTGGTATGCCGTCAGACAACAGCCCTGGCAGCCCTCATGCAGCCTGTGGAATGCGATGCCAGTTCCCTCGACTGAGGCCATCAGCCAAGTAGAAGGTAGCCAACCCCGATGACGATAAGGTTCAGACCGCCAAGGAGGGCACGCCCCCCCCCATGCCCTGCGCAGCCCAACAGGAGCGAGCCGAGATGAGTATCGCTGCGCGTCGCTTGACTGGAGCGTAGCTGGCTTAACCGATGGGTTCGCAGTGGCAACATCTCATTGCCGTGGTTAAGCCATACCCATCGAGGATGTTTGCTCGTTTCAATAGCCGGGTTGTCGGTATCCAACGTCAGCGGAGAGAGGTATCAATAAGGACGGCTGCAATGTCCTGCACCTCCCGCCCCGACCATAGCTCTGAATTGTTAATTAGCGAGTAAAAATGCCTACTGTTATGGAAATGGAGAGCTTCAGTTGGTCCTGCAGTTCTGGATGACAAGCAGGCCTAGCGCTCCGCTTTAACGCTGTTTCGTGTGTTCTGGAGCATCAAGTACCAGGCAAGCTATGCGGTTGGCCGGTGTAGTACGTACTCATGTGCGAAGGTCTGCAACTGGCAAGGATGAAGAGATGAAGGACCTTAGACAGTGATGAAGCATCATCATGCCAAGTAGTCGTGTAGCATATTCATCTCTGTAAAAACTTTGCATAAACACAGATTTGAAATGGCCGGAAAAAACGGAATTCTCACCTGGCGAGCTCCATCGGAGCAGGCTGACCAGCCCCTTAAAGCCCCCGCAAAAGAGAGTGTTCCCCGTCCTCAAAACTCAAAGACACAGGGTGGCTGCTCAGAGAAAATTGTTCTTCACAGTTTGCTTAAACCGAAGGAGAGCCAGCGTACCGTGCTGGATGCGCTGTTTGCAGGCCCCATCCTCCTCAGAAAGTTATTGTCTGCTGCAGCGGTAAAACCCCGGTCTGTAGAAGAGGCTGCCATGTTCCTACTGATGCACCACAAGGAACTTCAGCCATGTTTGTATGCAACAGAAAATCGGGAGCGGTCAGTCGACCTGCTTAAGCGCCTGATTGTCGATTGGGCATCGAATATCCCGGAACTCATTGAGCTTGAGTTTCCGGGGGACTGCTCAATTTCAGCGACGCACCAGGTTTTTCTCCCGATTCCGCGTCTTGGAACCTTGCCCGTCAAGGACGAGGCCGAGTTGGTAGAGCATTTGAGGGGGCGACGCTATTCCCGTTCATTCGTACTTATCCACTCTCCGTGGGGCTACATCTCGGAGATAAGCTTCACGGGCAGACCAGCGAATCACACGACCAAGGCACCACGAACGCTACGCGTCGGCCACTCCAAACCTGGAGCAGTAAGGCAAGTCGGGCGCATCAAGTTTGACCATTACTTGATGATGTTTGATTCGGAGATAAATGCTAGGTTGATGAGTGAACTGCGTGTCTCAAAACGGTTCGCTACGCCCGACTTCTCTGCCCTGGAGGGCCGTGAGGTGCTGGGTGGCCTCCCTTCGCTAGGGAAACGTAGATAGATTGCACACGAATGTGGGGTTCTGGCCATGACTAGACGAAAGTCGCAAAAATCTAGCTTTCAGACAATTACCGGCATTGCCGAATCTAAGGCGCAAATTGACCGAATTCGCCGGCTCGACGAAGAACGTCGTGCAGAATTCATTGCAGCTCTTGTGGAAGAGAAGAAGGCTGCACATGCCAACACTAGCAAGGACCAGCGGGGGAAACCTGGCGGAGAAATTAATTCTGATAATCCCACTCAGTCCATAGCTTCAGACAATGACGACGCCAAAGCTACCTATGCTCTGTTGATGAAATTTTGGCAGAGCCCTCTCGGTGGCTCGTTAGACCACCACAAACTAGCTCACTCCCCGCATTTCAGTAAATTGACGAAGTACGTCGCCAATCAGGCCCGTGTTTACAACAACACAGAACCAGCCCAAAACCTCGTGCGCCTGTTTGAGCGCACCCAGCTCTTTGAGCCAGTTTTTCGATGGCTTTGCGATAGTGCGGGCTTAGGGGCTACGCTTACACATGAAGCTCACGTCAAATTCTGTGTGCAGGAACCAAAGGGTGACATCTGCCAGGTGTTCCCGGATTATCTAGCGAGATACGCGGGTGACATCCGGGACGTATTCCGCCCTCGTGAAACAGGAAGCACCGACCTACTAGACTCCCCGCTACTCGTCAGCGGGTCATATGGCAGTGGAAAACGTCGTTAGACAATCCAGCTAAGCAACATAAGGCGAGCCCTAAATTTTGTATTGCTTCCCAGCCCTCCTTTCAATTGTGTGACAGATTACCCACAGGCTTGAAAACAGGAGGGGAAATGGCCGAAGTAAATCGCGCCCTTTGCGGAGAGAGACGTTGCCCTTCGGAGCCGCATCAACGGTCCAAGTCCCTCTCCGCATCAATAGTTCCGAATTGTTAATGAGCGAGCAAATCGACTACTGGTCGAGCGACGATACCGAAACGATGTGCTTGAGTTGCTCCAGCAGTTCCGGATGCCGCTGCTGGATAAATCTTTCAACGGCTTCGTTCTCAAGCAGCTTGGCGACGTACCCACGTGCCAACACCAGATTCAGCACATCATCGGCGTAATTCCGTTCAATCAGTTCGTACTGTCCTTGCAGCTTGGTCATTTCTCGCTCCATTCGCAGCATTTGCTCAGCTGACACGCCGGCCAGTTTCTTGGCTTTCTGTCCATCGTAGAGTTGTTCGGCCGGCGTCGCCGCCAACAGCGCCTCTGCATAGGGAATGGTCAGGTTATTGGCCAGCAGCATGAGGTCAACGCATTCGACTTGCCGTGTTGGTTTCATCTTTCGCAGTAGCCGGGAAATTTCCGCAGAAAACTGTCTATCCTTCAACAGCTCGACCGCCTCGGGGCAAATGCCATCAAGCAATTTGACCTTCTTGAGGATTTGCGAGACATCGACATTGAGGGCACGGGCCAGTCGCGCCGCCGGAACCCCGCGCTGAACGGCCTTGCGCAACATGCGATGCTCGCCAATGGTCGCCAGGCGGTTGATTTTGGTGTTGTAGGTGTAGGTCTCGTCGTCAGTGGCCACCAGGCAAAGTGCTTCTGCGTATCCGAGTTCTCGTAAGGCCAGCAGTCGCGCATGGCCATCGAGCACCAAGTAATTGCCGTCAGCCCGCATCGGGGAAATCGACAGCGGTTCGATAAGCCCCACCTCCTCGAGGGAACTGACGATTTGTTTGTACTTGACTGAGGCAACCAGGCCGACCGGGATTTTCTTGGAAGGCAGCAGCTTGTCGAGTGGCACCAGGCAGGTTTCGGGGATAAATCCCAACAGGGGGCCATTCACGCAGGACCTCCGTTCGGCCAGACACGGTTCGCCAGGTAATTGGGCATGGTGTCCAGGTGCTCCGCACGCAACAGGGTGACGAAGTTCTCGTCGGCGAGGAGTTGGCGCAGTGCGCTGACCACAAACAGAAGCCGTTGCTGGGTTAGCTCAGCCTTCTTCACGACGAGTTTTTGTCGTTCGACCTCACGCTGATAGGTGCGTACCAGGCTCGAGGCAGTGACATCTGCTTTTCCGCTGGGAGCTCGTTTGGCGCCACTACGACCCAAGGTTTGGCGGCGTTCGATGACCTTGCGCGTTTCCAGTAGTTGCTTGCCCCGCAAGCGCCCGGATTCGTAGGCTTCCTGCATGGCGGCCTGTAATGCCTTGTCGTCGTCCCCTGCGCCGACGATGTCCAGCGCCGTATTCAGCGGCACCTTGCCGGTTTCCACGGCGACCAGAAGTCGTTCCTCGCCGTGGTCGAGCAGCTTCAGAACGCCGGATACATAGGTCTGCGTCAGTCCGGTCTTGGTCGCAATGTCCTTGGCCGCATACCCAAGGTCACCCAGGCGCTTGATGCTCGACAGGATTTCGAGCGGTCGGTACTGTCGTCGGGCCATGTTTTCCGCCAGGCTGATGATGTACGCCGCTTCGTCATCGACCTCCACGACCAAGGCAGGAATTTCCGTATGGCCCAGCGCACGGAAGGCGTTCAGTCGCCCTTCACCACAAACTAGCAGGTATCGCTCGGTACCGTCTTCGCCGGTTCGGGGCGTAACCGTCACAGGCTTTTTGAGGCCGACCTTCTGGATGTTGCCGACGATGTCCTCATAGACCCGTTTATTCCGTTCACGAGGATTGATAACCTCGATGCGGTCTATGGCAATGGTTTTGAGGGGGCGTTTTTTCAGGGGCGAGGTCATGCTGCCCTCCGAATCCGCCGGCGCTCGGCCATCCCATACAAGTAATCCAGGGTGTCGAAACGATAGCAATCGAACTCCACCGCATTGACCTCGGCCAGACGAAGATTCGATTCGCCGAAGTCGAGCCGTGGCAACAGGTAGTAGTCGTAGGCGGCATCATTGTCCGGCGTCAGGCGAACGGCGACGGTGACATCGGGGCAGAGGCTGGTATCCAGCCGAATTTTCCAGCGGCGACTGCCGGTGCCGGTTGTTAGGCAACGGGCCAGTACCAGCGACACCGTGAATTCGTGATTGACGGTCAGCAGGTCCGTGGCCGGGTCTCGATGCACCTCGCCACCAATGGCCTGGATAGCCGCTTCAGTGTCACCCACAATGGTCGGATGCAACTGGCGCAGGAAGCGGTTGGTTTCCAGGAAGCGATAGTCGCGGTCAGGCATGAAGCCTACCTTCTCGTAGGCACGTATCAAGCTGCCAAACCGATGGGCATAGGCTGCCGCCGATGGCATGCCCTCGGTCTCGTTGATGATGAGTCCGGAAAGCAGGCCACGCGATTCATAGAGCTGACGCAGGCGCTCAAGCAATTCCTCGTCGCTATAGCGTCGTGCTCGCGCCCGCAGGATGCCCTGGGCCGTGAAAAACAATTCCGGGGAGACGATGGCTTCGAATGCGCCTTCCTTGCGAACCCACATCTCGCCCGGGTTGGTCACCCGGGTTTTCTTGAGCTTGAAGGAGATGCGGTTGTAGACGTTGTTGCCGATGTATTTTTCGTTGCTCAGCACCTCGTTCACCGTTCCTCGTGTCCAGGCACGGTCCAGGTCGGTAAGGATGCCTTCGGCGTTAAGGCGTCCCGCAATCTGCGACTCCGACAGATTGTCATCGATGAACCATCGGTAGATGCGGTTGACCACCGCCACTTCCTCTGGAGGACCGGGGACTAAGATGACACGGTCGGTTTGCAGGCTTTTGTGCTCGCCGCGGGTCAGCATGCTCTTCACCAAGCCATGCTGGTCGATGAGTACCCGGCGCAGGCCATACCCCGCCGGACCGCCTTGCCGATAGCCGAGTTCGATGAGTCGGCACTGGCCGGCAAATACCTTGGCCGAAAGCTCCCGACTGTATTCGCCGGCCATGGCGCGTTTGACCCCTTTGACGATGGTCGACACCGGCGAACCATCGTTGTCGAATTGTTCAGCAACGTAGGTGACGGTGATGCCTTTACGCTTGCAGATGTACTCGTAGTAGGCGCTCTCATCTGCATCCTGAAAACGCCCCCAGCGGCTCACGTCGTACACCAGGATGACCTGAAAATCCGCCTGACCGGTTTCCACATCGCGAATCAGCCGTTGCAGTGCTTCCCGGCCATCGATGCGCAAGCCGCTCTTGCCCGCGTCGGCGTAGGTGCGAACTATCTGGATGCCGTGACGGGCGGCGTACTCCCGGATGCGGTCAGACTGGTTCTCAGTGGAGTATTGCTGATGCTCAGTCGACATGCGGACATACTCCGCCGCCCGAAACAGGGAAAACTGACTGGCGCCATGGGGCTGGTCTTCTGGGGATGGCATATGACATTGCTCCCTTCCTCGTGGCAAGTGCGCAATTGCCGTTCCATGCAGAAGGCCCCGCCACTGGTTGTTGGTGACGGGGACCCTATCAAGGAATATTCCGCTCGAACATCACAGACTCATTTGCAATACAGCGCCTCAATCTCTGAAGGTCCTTGCAGCACGGTGATTTCGACGAGCCACACCGTATCCTTTGCAATCATTTCGGCCGTCGCTGGAATCAGCTGGTAAAGCCCAGAGGGCAAGGCATTGGGCGAGAGCGGCGCATCTTTTGCAATTCGCGCCTGATTTCGCGTTTGTTGCTGTGTCCGATTGCGTTCGGCGTAGGTGGCATGCTCAGCGCGGTATTTTTGCCAGTAGCCGGGATTCTTGGCCGCCCAGTCCTTCAGGTACTGGGCATCGCTCTCCCGCATAGCCAGACTTTCCTGGCGTCGCTTGGCCTGCTTGCGCCGGCGCCGCTCGTTTTGGCAGGCCGGGTTTGAACAGAATTGCTGGTTTTTTGCCTGAGGCCACGGCGTGAATGAATTGCCGCATGCCTTGCATCGTCTGATTGTCATTGCATTCTCCTAAGGATGAGGAGGCTGCAATGCACTACTAGCCTTGGTTTCAAGCAAATGCTTGCTTAGCTCGCTTGTCGTTAACGACATAGCGGATGCAAAATCCATTCTTCATCAAAAAATGACAAATAGCATGGCTCGAAAAAAATCATCCGTTCTCGATGACCTGGTCGATATTGCTTCCCAGCTTCCTTGGAAGGTCGGGGTCGGATTAGCGGTTATCGCCTATTTCATCCTGCACTACTATGCGACTCGGGCTCCGCTGACGACGAACCCGGTGGAATTGAAAGCGCTGGGTAAAACGATGGGGGATTCGGTGACACATGGTGTAGGGGCCATGTTGGCCACCGTATTCCAGTACATCGTTCCGTTTGCCTTTTTGGTGGGGGCATTCATTTCTTTCTCGCGCCGGCGCCGTCAGTCCGAGCTACATACTCAAGTAGCCAATGACCCTGCCGCGGATGCTCTGGAAAAAATGAGCTGGCGAGACTTTGAAGGGTTGGTGGCCGAAGCGTTTCGCCAGCAGGGCTATCGCGTGGTAGAGCGTGGCGGAGACGGCCCGGATGGCGGTGTCGACCTCGAACTCCATATGGGCAGCGACAAGTATCTGGTGCAATGTAAGCAATGGAAGTCGCAGAAGGTCGGTGTGGCCATCGTCAGGGAGCTGTATGGTGTGATGGCCGCGGAACGAGCGGTTGGCGCCTTCGTCGTGGCATCGGGAGCTTTTACCGAAGAGGCGAAGAACTTTGCCGATGGTCGGGCTATTCAGCTATTCGATGCCAAAAAGCTGCGTTCCATGATTGGCCGTGTTCCCAGCGCTGTTCCTGTGGCAGAGCAGACGACGCCGACCTGCCCAAAGTGTGGAAGTGAGATGATGCGGCGGACTGCGAAGAAGGGCAGCAACGCCGGCAATCAGTTCTGGGGATGTACACGCTTTCCCGCTTGTACTGGGGTTCGAAATTAGATGATTCGGAGATTTGACGGTCTTAAAACTACGATTTGCTCTCTGAAATCTGGAGGGTTTTCTTCTGCCCAAAATTCCACACTCTGAATCGCTGCATAAAACGATATGGAAAAAAACGTAACCCGGCGCGAAATAAGGAAGCATACCTGTAAGCGGTGTGGCGGTATTGGCTCCATGCAAGAGGAGATAAGAACCAGGTGTGCTACTTGTCTCGGCAAGGGATGGGTTGAGAATACTGCGGGGGATGAATCGTTATGCCCAGAATGTGATGGGCATGGATATGTGCATAAGCAAATTCTCGTTCCATGTAACGATTGCGCTGGAAAAGGCTACTCAATTGCAATTGTAGAACTGACCCCGAGAGCGCAAACCTGTAGTCAATGTGAGGGGATTGGTTTCAATATCGAATATATTCTTTGCGCACGATGCGATGGTATCGGCGTTGAAGACAATGAACTGCAGGAAGAGAGGGCTTGCAGTAAGTGCCGAGGTATGGGGTCAGTTGAGAAGAAGTTTCGTTGTGACGCTTGCCAGGGCAGTGGAAAAATCATCTCGTTTGATGAGAAGGATGTCACCCCAAATCTTGAGGAAGGGCCAGTTTAGAAACCCAAACGTCCAGGCCATTGGTAGGAATTGATTCCCTATAAATTAAGAAGCCCATGTCGCTGAACATGAGCTTCGTAAATCCTAGACCTTGGCAGTCGCGGCCAAGGCTAGCGGCTAATTGCCGTTGGGGTACTACTCGGTCATCTTGTCGAACTGCGGCGGATTTTCAGTCATGCTGCCTCCAATCGCGTTGTTCCTGAAGGGCCTGACCAACTGCCTGTCAGGCTTCGATTTCAGATTACTCCTCCGAATTAAAAAGTCTACTGCCGGGAAAGAAAACGGCCCGCCACTTGGCGAGCCGTTCTGACACCTACCGTCGGCGAGCTAGGTTAGTCGTTGCTGGAGAAGCCGAGCAGTTGCAGCACGGACAGGAACAGGTTCAGCACATTCAGGTACATGCTGACCGCGGCCATCACGTAATTGGTTTCTTCGCCGCGCACCAGACGACTGGTATCGAAGAGAATGAAACCCGAGAACAGGAGCGCCGCGACCGCGGATACGCCAGCCTGCATGGCCGGGACGAACATTGCCGCGATGCTGGCCAGGATGACAACAATCAGGCCAGCGAACAGGAAGCCACCCATGCGGGAGAAATCCTTGCCTGTCTTATGAACATATGCCGTCAGCGCCAAGGTGACCGCCGTCGTGATGACGGCAGCGGTCAATACCGTGCTGCTGCCACCCGGTAGATTGATGTAGTGGGATAGCGTCGGACCGAGGCCTAGGCCGCTGAGGGCCGTAAAGGTCAGCATGGTCGGCACGGCCGCTACGGTATTTCGATTCTTGTTCAGGTAGAGCAACGGCACCAGGCCGAGCAGCGTGAACACAATGCCGGCCAGCGGGCCAAAGCCGGCCAGCATGCTGATACCTGCGCCTACGCCAGCGACAGCGGTAGACAGGGCGAGTAGTTGGTAGGTATTGCGAATGACACGGTTGGTGTCGGGCGCTGCATACGTGCCATATTCGGTTTTGCTCAGGTCGATAACACGTGCTTCAGTGCGCATGGTGGTTTATTCCTCCAGTAGTAGGTGATGCCACTCTATGTCGGGACTGGTCATCAGGAAATCAATCCACTGCTGAGTGATGGTTCGAAAAAACCGAACCGATGATGGTTATTGGTGAGGATTTATTGTTTTTTAGACCGTCAATGGCACCGTTCGGGTGCTTGATGACCAAAAACTCATTCGATTTTCAGGGGGATTTTTTGGACAAGAATTGCTTTATTTCTTCACGATTGGCCAAGATATGCTTTTCAGTGCTCTGTGGAGCGTCGTTTTCAGCGCGTTTTGGAGCGTTTTTGTGGGGCAAGAGGTATGCTTCAGGGGCCCTCTTGGCCAGTTAATGCTTTATTTCGGGGCAGGAAATGCTTAAAGGCACAAAATCAGAGGTTTTTTGCTTTTCGGGGTGTACATCGAATTCCCCGTTGATCATCCTGCTTGGGTTTCAGGGTGACTCTCGGGTGACAGCAGGGTGACAAGATCACCACCCCACTGCCTAAATCCAGACTACCACGCTCGGCACTCTGTCCACAAGACTCCCACTGATTAGACCAGTGATGGAGAGGCTGCCAGAAGCTTGTGCTGCAAGACCATACCGCACTCACCAGCCACTCCACAGGCAGACCCTCACCCGCTCCTGCAACACCAGCCTGAAGCGTTATAGATGCCTTGGCGGCCATCCTGATTAGCCATGGGTTGAGGCCGGGGTACAGGGGGGATTCCTTGCCGCCTCCGTAGTCAGGAGAGCTCTCAGAATTTTGTGTCGGTAGATGTTTCGGGTGACCTCAGGGTGACAAGCCCCCTCCCTGCTCGCAGCACCCAGGCCGCTTTTCCCTTGCTGATCACAGCCAGTGTGATCAAAGCGTGATCACGCACAGGTCACCGATGAGCTGAACATTGAATGTTTCAATGCCAATGTTGCCTCACGATTGACCTAGCCCCCCCCTGAAAACAGCCCAATGGTTCCAACTCATTGAAAGTGCGACGGCGAGATCCTGCGACACGCCAGCACACAGGGCATCAAGACTGAGCATCGTTGGGCAGAGCCCCCCCGCCCCCAGGGCGCACCCATCGTGAGTCAGGAAGGATAGAACCCCCAAAAAGCATGAAGCCCATGTCGCTGAACATGGGCTTCTCAAATCCAGAACCCCGGCACTCAAGGCCAAGGTAAGCGGCTTGTCGCCGTTTGGGTACTACTCGGTCATCTCGTCGAACTGCGGCGGACTTTCAGTCATGCTGCCTCCCATCGCGTTGTTCCTGAAGGGCCTGACCCACTGCGCGTCAGGCTTCAATGCCAGATTACGCCTCCGGATAAAAAAGTCCACAGGCAGAATAAAAAAACGGCCCGCCGATGGCGAGCCGTAGTGGCCGCAGCCTCTATCGAGCGGCTTAGTCGTTACTGGAGAAACCCAGCAATTGCAGCACCGACAGGAAGAGGTTCAGTACATTCAGGTACATGCTGACTGCAGCCATCACATAGTTGGTTTCTTCGCCACGCACCAGACGACTGGTGTCGTAGAGAATGAAACCCGAGAACAAGAGCGCAGCGACTGCCGAAACGCCAGCCTGCATGGCCGGAACAAACATCGCAGCAATGCTGGCCAGGATGACGACAATTAAGCCCGCGAACAGGAAGCCACCCATACGGGAGAAATCCTTGCCGGTTTTATGGACGTACGCCGTCAGGGCCAGAGTGACGGCAGTGGTGATCACGGCTGCGCTCAGTACCGTGCTGCTGCCACCCGGCATGTTGATATAGTGGGCCAGCGTCGGCCCGATCCCCATACCGCCGAGGGCGGTAAAGGTGAGCATGGCCGGCACGGCTGCCGCCGTATTCCGTTTCTTGTGCAGATAGAACAGCGGTACCAGGCCGAGCAGGGTAAAGACGATCCCGGCCAGCGGGCCAAAACCGGCCAGCATGCTGATGCCTGCGCCGACGCCGGCCACCGCCGTGGACAGCGCGAGCAACTGGTAGGTATTACGAATGACACGGTTGGTGTCGGGCGCCGCAAACGTACCGTATTCGGTTCTGTTCAGGTCGATAACACGTGCTTCAGTACGCATGGTGGATCACTCCTCCGGTGGTTGGTGACAACACTGTAAGTCGTAGCGCATTACCAAAAAATCAAGCCATCCCTGAGCTTTAATTCGAGAAAACCGAATTAAACGTGACTATTCACGCGGATTACCAGCATGGCATCGGACCGCCTCGCCCGGCATCACCACTGATCGCACCGAAACGCATCCAGCGTGACGTTCCAGCCCCCCCCCTCCTCGATTCGCGTGTGATGACCTAACAACCTAGGCCAATCCCTAGCCCGCAAAAAATCCCAATTTGATTTGCTTCAGCGCAAGCCCAAATACACAAAATATGCTTGAATAAGCAGATAACAATTCAGTAATAGAGGGGAAAAAAATGACTATCGCCAAGCGTCTCATCATCCTCATGTGCGTGGCCATTCTGGGCCTTGCTGCCGTTGGGGGCTATTGCCTGTTGCAGATAGAGGAAATCAAAACCAATGTGCGCGAGGTGGCCAGCAATGTCCTGCCCAGCCTCAAGCTGATTGAACGCGCCGAGGTCGCCTACTTCCGTGCCCGCGCGCCCATGATCCGCCACATATCCCAGCCCAGCCAGGAAGAGAAACTGCTCGACGAAAAGCTTTTCGAAGCTCGCATGAGCGAAGCACGACAGGCGTTGCAGGATTACGAAAAACACATTTCCAGCGACAAGGACCGGGCTTATCTTGAAACCAGCAAGAAGCTACTTGAAGAATTTGCGCGTGGCGCCACCAAGGTTTTTGAGCTCTCGCGCAACCAACATACCGATGAGGCGCGCAAGTTAAATAGCCAGCTTCGTACCACCATCGATGCACTGGCCAAGAATTTCATGGAGCACGCCGGTTACAACCACGAACTTGCTGCCGAAGAAATCACCCGGATTGAAGCCGCCGGACAACGCGCCATCAATGTCAGTCTGGGGCTGCTGGCGGTGTGTGCTGCCAGCGTCCTGGGACTGGCCATCACCACCTATCGCCATGTAACGCATTCGCTGAGCGCCATGTCGGCCACATTTTCCCAGATCGAAACCCAACTCGATTTCACGCAGCGCCTGCCGATTTCCGGCTCGGATGAAATCGCCACCACCTCCGGTGCATTCAACCGGCTGCTGGACCGACTGCAACAGAGTTTCCGCGATCTCGCCTCGCGCAGCCAGGATGTGAATCAGGCCGCGGACCGGGTGGCCACCGCCGCCACGGAAATGTCCTCGGCCTCGACCTACCAGAGCGAATCGGCCTCCAGCATGGCCGCCACCATCGAGGAACTGACGGTCAGCATCAACCACGTAGCCGACCGCGCCCGCGAAGCCAATCAACTGGCCGAATCCTCCGGCGATCGCGCCAATCGTGGCGGCGAGATCATTGGCACGACCGCCCAGCGCATCAATTCGATTGCCGATACGGTCAACAGCGCCGCAACACAGATTTCCGAACTGGAAGCACAGAGCGAAAAGATCAGCAACGTGGTCGCGGTGATCAAGGACATTGCCGACCAGACCAACCTGCTCGCGCTCAACGCCGCCATTGAAGCCGCACGCGCTGGCGAACAGGGGCGTGGTTTTGCCGTCGTGGCCGACGAAGTCCGCAAACTTGCCGAGCGCACCACCAGTTCGACCCAGGAGATCGCTTCCACCATCCTCACCATGCAGAGCGGCGCCCAGGCTGCCGTACATGGCATTCAGGCGATCACCGCACAAGTCGAGGACGGGGTCAGCAGCGCCCGGGAAGCCAATGAGTCCATCCAGGACATCGAGGCCAGCGCACGCCAGACCGTCGATATGGTCGGCGACATTTCCGAGGCCATCCGGGAGCAAAGCATGGCTAGCACCGCCATTGCCCAGCAGGTGGAAAAAATCGCCCAGATGTCGGAAGAAAACAGCGCCACGGCAAAGTCGACCGCCGACACTGCCTCCGAACTCGCCAACCTGTCGGACAAGATGCAAGCCATCGTCGCCCAATACCGCCTCTGAATCGAGGCCTGAGCACGCCCAAGGGCAGGCAGCAGCCTGCCCTTTTTCATGCCCGCACCTTGCGCCGGGCACGCTCCAAAGCTTACTAGACGACTGGTCTAATAGATGCCATACTACCTGCCATGAATGCTCGTCACGACAACACGCGTCAGCACATTCTCGAAACCGGCCAGCGCATCATCGCGGGCAAAGGCTTCGCGAGTGTCGGCCTGAACGAAATCCTGACCACTGCCGGCGTCCCGAAAGGCTCCTTCTATCATTACTTCGCCTCCAAGGAGCAATACGGCCAAGCGCTGCTGGAGGAGTATTTCGCCCGCTACCTGGACGAAATCGACCACTTTTTCGCAACCTGGCAAGGCACGGCCGGCGAGAGCCTGATGCGCTACTGGCAACGCTGGCAGGATACGCAGCATGTCGCCTGCAACGAGCAGAAATGCCTGGTCGTTAAACTTGGGGGCGAGGTAGCCGACCTCTCGGATGCGATGCGCCTGACCCTGCGCGACGGCACGGCCCGGATTGTCGAACGCATTGCCCGGCGCATCGAGGCCGGCCAGGCCGATGGTTCGATCCCGCCCCTGCCCGCCGCCGAAACCGCCCAGACCCTGTACCAGATGTGGCTGGGCGCCAGCCTCTTGAGCAAGCTGCACCGGACGCCGGATGCCCTGAACAACGCGCTGGCGTTCACGCGCCAGCTTTTGAACCAGCCCTGATCTCACACCGGCTGTCCATGGACAGCCATTTTTAACGCCTTTTGCATAGACGACCGGTCTAATATCACCATCCTCACCCCAAGGAGTCCCGCATGACCACTTTGTTCGATCCGATCCAGATTGGCGACCTCGCGCTCAAGAACCGCATCGTGATGGCCCCGCTGACCCGTAACCGCGCCATCGAAGGCAACCGCCCCGGCCCGTTGACCGTCGAGTACTACCGCCAACGTGCCAGCGCCGGCCTGATCATTGCCGAAGCCAGCCCGATCAGCCCGACGGCCCAAGGCTACCTCGACACCCCGGGCATCTGGTCGGAGGCCCAGGTCGAGGCCTGGAAAGCCGTGACGGCCGCCGTCCATGCCGAAGGCGGCAAGATCGTGCTGCAACTCTGGCACGTGGGCCGCGTTTCGCACGTCTCGCTGCTTCCGGACGGCGAAGTCCCGGTCTCGTCGACCGATCAGGCTGCCGAAGCCGCCACCTTCACCCGCGAAGGCTTCATCCCGACCTCCAAGCCACGCGCCCTGCGCGACGATGAAATCCCCGGCCTGATCGAGGACTACCGCAAGGCAGCCCGCAACGCGATCCATGCCGGCTTCGACGGAGTGGAAATCCACGCTGCCAATACCTACCTGATCGAACAGTTCCTGCGCGACAGCGTGAATGACCGCAGCGGCCCCTACGGCGGCAGCATCGAAAACCGCGCCCGCCTGCTGCTGGAGGTCGTGCGTGCCATCACCGGGGAGATCGGCGCCGGTCGTACCGGTATCCGCCTGAGCCCGCTGACCACTTTCACCGCCGCGCTCGACAGCAACCCGCAAGCGCTCTACGGCTACGTGGTCGACCAGCTGGCGCCGTTCAGCCTGGCTTACCTGCACATGATCGAAGGCGACACCGGACGCACCCGCACCCCCGACGGCGTATCGGTCGATTACGCCGCCTTGCGTAAGGCGTTCAACGGCCCGTGGATGATCAACAACTGCTATGACCGCGACCTCGCCGTGCAGGCCATGGCAGACGGCAAGGCAGATCTGCTCGCCTTTGGCCGCAGCTTCATCAGCAACCCGGACCTCGTCCGCCGCCTGAAAGAAAACGCGCCCTTGAACGCATTGCGTGCCGACACACTCTATGGGGGGGGCGCGGAAGGCTACACCGACTACCCTTTCCTGACCGCCTGATGTTCGCCCGGAGGCCGCACCCGCGGCCTCCATGACCGAAAGTCTGCATGACACCTGATCGCCGCTGGCGCCCCGCCCTCGCCCTTGCCATCCTCTCCCTCACCTGGGGTTACACCTGGGTGCTGGCCAAGCAGGGCCTGCAATACGCGCCCCCCTTCGCCTTTGCAGCCGAACGTTGCGTCGGCGGCGCCCTCTCGCTCGTACTGGCCCTCAAGCTGATGGGCAAGCCGCTCAAGCTGGTCGCCCCCTGGCCCACGGTCGGGATTGCCCTGACCCAGATCACCGGCTTCATGGTCTTCCAGACCTGGGCCCTGGTCGAGGGCGGCCCCGGCAAAACCGCCGTGCTCATCTTCACCATGCCGATCTGGACCCTGCTCCTCGCCTGGCCGCTGCTCGGCGAACGGGTGCGCGGGAAGCAGTGGCTGGCGGCCGCCAGCACCCTCACCGGCCTGCTGCTGATCATTGAGCCCTGGGACATGCAGAGCAGCCTGTTCAGCAAATTTCTCGGCTTGATGGCGGCGCTCTGCTGGGCCTGCGGCACCATCCAGATCAAGCGCCTGCGGTCGACGACAAAAATCGACCTGATTACGCTGACCACCTGGCAAATGCTGCTCGGCGCCATCCCGCTGATCGGCCTCAGCCTGATCGTGCCGGAACCGGCCACGCAATGGACAGCGCACTACATCGGCCTGCTTGCCTTCATGTCGATCGGCAGCACGGCGCTGTGCTGGTGGCTCTGGGCCTATATTCTGGACCGCGTACCGGCCTGGGAAGCGAGCCTCTCCGTCCTGGGCACGCCCGTGATCGCCATCCTCGCCTCCAGGCTGACCTTTGGCGAAGCCTTCAAAACCAGTGAAATTGCCGGCATCCTGCTGATTGGCGGCGGGCTCACCCTGCTCTCCCTGCTCAGTTGGGCGGCCAGTCGGCGCAGCGCCAGCCTCAAACCAGACTGAGTCTCCGTTTGTCCCCATCGCCTGCCCATCGATTCCCCTCTGACCGTCCTGACTCACCGAGAACAACCATGACCCACCGTTTTGAATTCAGCTATCACAACCCGACCCAGATCGTTTTCGGCACGAACGCCTTTGCCGCGCTCGACAGCCTGATTCCGCAGGACGCGAAAGTACTGCTGCTGTATGGCGGCGGCTCGATCAAGCACAACGGCGTGCATGCCCAGGTCACGGCGGCACTCGGACAACGGGAGATTGTCGAGTTTGGCGGCGTTGAGCCGAACCCGACCCTGGAAACCCTGACGGCGGCGGTCGACCGCGCCAAAGCGGCCAAAATCGATTTTGTGCTGGGCGTGGGCGGCGGCTCGGTGTCCGATGGGGCAAAATTCGTCGCCAGTGCGGCGTGCTATGACGGCGACGGCTGGGACATCGTCAAGGGACTGCATGTCCCGAGCAGCGCCCTGCCGGTCGGCATCGTGCTGACCCTGCCGGCGACCGGCTCGGAATCGAACGCAGCGGCCGTCGTCACGCGCAAGGCCAGCCTGGAGAAGCGCGTGTTCTACGTGCCGCCCGCCCGACCCCGCTTTGCCCTGCTCAATCCGGACGTGATGCACAGCCTGCCGGACCGCCAGCTGGAAAACGGAATCGTCGATGCCTTCGTGCATGTCTGCGAGCAATACCTCACCCATCCGGTCGGCGCACTGGTTCAGGACGGCTATGCCGAAGCCGTCATGAAGGCCCTGAAAACGCTGGCCGATACCTTCGAGCAACGGCGCACCACCGGCTGGCAGCAAAACCTGATGTGGGCGGCCAATCAGGCGCTGTGCGGCATCATCGGCGTCGGCGTGCCGACCGACTGGATCACGCACCGCATCGCCGTCGAACTGACCGCGCTCTGGGATATCGACCATGGCCGCACGCTCGCCATCATCCAGCCCGCCCTGCTCAAGGAGCTGATTGAGGCCAAGCGCGCCAAGCTGGTACAGATGGGGCAAGCCGTTTTCGGCCTGCCCCAGCCCAGCGCAGAAGACACCATCGCCGCCATCGAGGCGCTCTACCGCAGTTTGAGCATGCCGCTCCACCTGCGCGAGGCGGGCATTGACGAGGCCGATGCCGCCGAACGCGTGTTCGCCGCCGTGAAGGCGCATGGTAATGCCGCGCTCGGCACGCATGCCGGCGTGACCGAGGCGATCACGGCACGCATCATCCAGCGCGCCTGCGCCTGAGTCCCCGCACGCGCCACAGGACAAAAGACCCGGCCCTGCGGCCGGGCTCGGGTATCCTTGGCATCCCGCACGCGCCCCCTGAACAGGGACCCCGCTGCGGCATGCCAATTACCCCCCTGTCCGCCGAGAATCATGGGCCTGATCGACCCCAAAACCTTCCTCTTCGTTGCCAACCTGCTGGGCATCCTGTTCGCCTTCGTCCTTGCCGTCCAGGCACGCAGCTTTCCCGATGACATCGATGGCCTGCGCGACTGGGCGCGGGCCGTCACCCTGATCAGCGTCGCCTCCGGCCTGGCTGCCATGCGCGGCCTGTGGCCCGATCTGGTCAGTATCGTGCTGAGCAGCGCCTGCCTGTTGCTTGGCCAGCTCCTGCTCATTTTCGGCCTACTCCGCTACAACGGCCGCCACCCGGCCTGGCGGCCGGCGCTCGATGGCATCGGCGCCGTGCTGCTGCTCATCCTCTGGCTGACCTATGGCGCCCAACACTATCAGGGCCGGATTTTCCTGATGGCCCTTGCCCAGATCGCCTTCTGCGCGGCCGGCGCTTATCTCGCCTGGCGTGCTGCACCGGCCGGCTTCGGCAGTCGCTTTCTGACCGGGGTTTTCGTCGTCAGCGCCGCCGTCGCCCTCTGGCGCATCGGTACCTTGCCGAGCAGCGCCAGCGAAACCGACGATCTGTTCGACCACAACCTGATCCAGCAGATCTACCTCGGCATGTTCTCGCTCGGCGTCATCGCGCTGGCCATCGGTTTCATCCTGATCACCAATGAGCGGCTGCGTGTCGAACTCGAATTCATGGCCACGCGCGACCCGATGACGGGCTCACTCAACCGCCGTGCCTTCTTTGCCCGCGCCGACATCGAATGGGCCCGCGCCTGCCGCACCCATCGTCCCCTGACTGTGATCACCTCGGACATCGATTTCTTCAAGAAGGTGAATGACACCTATGGGCATCACATCGGCGACCTCGTGATCAAGGACTTCGCCCAGCGCGCCACCGCCCAGTTGCGCCTGCCGGATATCCTGGCCCGCTTTGGCGGCGAGGAATTCGTCATCCTGCTGCCCGAAACCGGGCTGGCCGAAGGCAAGAAGGTCGCCGAACGCATCCGCCGTGAAATCGAGCAGCGACGCGACCCGAAGCTGCCGCCCTACACGGTCAGCCTGGGCCTGGCCGCCTCGGGCAATACGAGCACCGATCTCAGTGCGCTCCTGGCAGAAGCGGATGCTGCGCTCTATCGCGCCAAACAGAACGGACGCAACCGTGTCGAAACCTGACGCCCGGAGTGCAGGCAGCCCTGCCCCTGCCCAGCGCATCATCAAGGTGCGCCGCGACTACAACACCTGGGTTGCCAACGAGACCCTGGAAGACTATGCGCTGCGCTTCACACCGCGCAGCTTCCGCAAATGGTCGGAACTGCGCGTTGCCAACACGGCCTTTGGGGCGGCCTCCTTCCTCGTGCTGGAAGCCGTCGGCGCCACCATGCTGGTCCAGGCCGGCTTCCTGAACGCTTTCTGGGCCATTCTGGCGACCGGCCTGATCATCTTTTTGCTCGGCCTGCCGATCAGCATCACGGCGGCGCGGCATGGTCTGGATATGGACTTGCTGACCCGCGGCGCCGGCTTCGGCTACATCGGCTCGACCATCACCTCGCTGATTTACGCCTCCTTCACCTTCATTTTCTTCGCGCTCGAGGCAGCGATCATGGCCTATGCGCTGGAACTGGCCTTCGGTCTGCCGCCTGCCTGGGGCTACCTGATCTGTGCGCTGGTCGTGATCCCGCTCGTTACCCACGGGGTCACGGCGATCAGCCGTCTGCAGGCCTGGACCCAGCCCTTGTGGATATTCCTGCTCGTCCTGCCCTATGTCTTCGTCTTCATGGAGGACCCCGCCGCCCTGCAAGGACTCTGGCAGTACGGCGGCGAACGCGGTGGCGCCGGGCAATTCGACCCTGCCCTCTTCGGGGCGGCGCTGACCGTGGGGATTGCCCTGGTCACCCAGATGGCCGAGCAGGTCGACTACCTGCGCTTCATGCCGGAAATCCGCCCCCATCGCCGTCGCCAGTGGTGGGCCGCGGTCATTCTCGGCGGCCCCGGCTGGGTGCTGCCCGGCATCCTGAAAATGCTGGGCGGCGCCTTGCTCGCCTGGCTGGTCCTGCGTAACGGGATTCCGGCTGAAAAGGCGGTCGACCCCAACCAGATGTATCTGGTCGGCTTTTCCCATGTTTTCGATCAGACCTCGCTGGCCGTGGCCGCCACGGCGGTTTTCGTGATCATTTCCCAGCTCAAGATCAACGTCACAAACGCCTATGCCGGCTCGCTCGCCTGGTCGAATTTCTTCGCCCGGCTCACGCACAGTCACCCCGGCCGCGTGGTCTGGGTGGTCTTCAACACCCTGATCGCCCTCCTGCTCATGGAGCTGAATGTCTTTCAGGCCCTCTCGCAGGTCCTCGGACTATATTCGAATATCGCGATTTCCTGGATAGCCGCCGTGGTCGCCGATCTCGTCATCAACAAGCCGCTTGGCCTCTCCCCCCGGGGCATCGAGTTCAAGCGCAGCCATCTGTACGATATCAATCCGGTCGGCGTGGGGGCGATGGCGGCTGCCTCCGGTCTCGCCATCGCCACCTTTGCTGGTGTCTTCGGCCACGCCCTGCAGGCCTATGCACCCTTTGTCGCCCTGCTCACCGCCTTCCTGATTTCGCCCCTCCTGGCGTGGTTGACCGGCGGACGCTATTACCTGGTCGGCCAGCCCCCCTCTCCGACGGTCAACGCCCAGCGATGCGCCATTTGCGAGCGCAGCTACGAGCCGGAAGACATTACGCACTGCCCGGCCTATCAGGCCCCCATCTGCTCACTCTGCTGCTCGCTCGATGCCCGCTGCCACGACCAGTGCAAGCCAAGCGCCCACCTCGCCGCGCAATGGCAGGCCTGCCTGCGCCGCATCACACCGCGCCAGCTCCATCCCTATCTGGAGAGCGGCCTTGGCCACTATCTGCTGCTCATGCTGGCCGTGGCGCCGGTCCTCGCCCTGATTTTCGCCTTGCTCTACCTGCACGAGGTGCTGCATCTGGGCAACGATGGCGCGCTCATCCGCGCCCTGCAGGAGAGCTTTCTCAAAGCCTATGCGGCACTCATGTTGCTCACCGGCGTGGGTGCGTGGTGGATGGTGCTGACCCAGCAAAGCCGGCGGGTGGCGCAGGAAGAGTCCAATCGACAGACTGAACTGCTCATGCAGGAAATCGATTCCCACCAGCGTACCGATGCCGCCCTGCAAGCCGCCAAGCGTGTCGCCGAGCAGGCCAATCAGGCAAAGAGCCGCTACATCACCGCAATCAGCCACGAACTGCGGACACCGCTCAACAGCATTCTCGGTTACGCCCAGATCCTCGATGCCGACCCCGACATCCCGCCCCAGCGCAAGCAGGCCGTCAGCGTCATCCGCAAGTCGGGCGACCACCTGCTGTCGGTCATCGAAGGCACCCTGGACATCGCACGCATCGAGAGCGGCAAACTGACGCTCGATGTCCGGGCGATGGATTTCCCGGCCCTGCTGCAACAGCTGGTCGGCATGTTCGAGCTGCAGGCACGTAACAAGGGCCTGCAGTTCAGCTATCGTCCAGAGGGCGAACTGCCCGCCGTGGTACGCGCCGATGAGCGCCGCCTGCGCCAGATCCTGATCAACGTCTTGGGCAACGCCGTCAAATTCACGACGCGGGGCGAAGTGCGCTTTCAGGTCAGCTACCGCCGCGACATGGCCATCTTCGACATCGAGGACACCGGCCCCGGCATCCCCACCAGCGAACTCAACCGGATTTTCGAGCCCTTTACCCGGGGCAGCACTGCGCAGGCTGGCGGCAGCGGGGTCGGCCTGACCATTGCCCGGATGCTCACCGACCTCATGGGCGGCCAGCTTCAAGTGAGCAGCGAACCGGGCCAGGGTAGCCGCTTCCGCATCCGGCTCTTCCTGCCGCATGTGCATGCGGCCACCGCCGAAGGGGTGCTGCCGCGCCTGGAACCGATCGGCTATCAAGGGCCGCGCCGGCGCATCCTGATTGTCGATAACGAGAAGGTCGACCGTGACCTGCTGCAAAACGTCCTCGCCCCACTCGGCTTCATCGTCGAACAAGCCGCCAGCGGGGAAGACTGCCTGACCATCGCGCCGCGCTTTGCGCCCCACCTGATTTTCATGGATCTCGGCATACCGGGCATCGACGGTTGGGAAACCATTCGCCGCTTGCGCCGGATGCCCCTGCCGGACACCCGGATCGCCATCCTCTCGGCCAACGCCTTCGACAAGAACCTTGAGAACGATGTCGGCATCGCGCCCGAAGACTTCATCGTCAAACCGTTCAACCTCAATGACCTGCTGATCTGGCTGGGCGCGACCCTTGCGCTCGACTGGGTCATCGCCCCCGCTACCCCGAGTGCCCCGCCGGCGCCGCTCGACGATGCCCCACCACCGATGATTGCTCCGGATAGCGCTGCCTTGCAGGCGCTCGACGAGCTGGTCAATCTCGGCTACCTGCGCGGCATTCTGAACAAACTGGCCGAGATCGAGCGCAGTGCGCCTGTTCATGCCGAATTTGTCCGTGTCCTGCGCGATCTGGCACGCCAGTTCCAGTTTGACGCCATGAAGGAAATCCTGAGGAAAATGCGCGATGCACAGCCTTGATCGCACCATCTCCGACATTGTCCTGATCGTCGACGATATCCCGGAAAATCTCGCCCTCCTGCACGACGCGCTCGATGAGGCAGGCCACACCGTGCTCGTCGCCACGCACGGCGAAGCCGCCTTGCAGCGCGCCCGCCAGAGCCTGCCCGATGTCATCCTGCTCGATGCCGTCATGCCAGGCATGGACGGTTTCGAGGTGGCACGCCGCCTGAAGGCCGACTTTGTCACCCAGCACATTCCCATCGTTTTCATGACCGGCCTGACCGAAACCGAGCATGTTGTGGCGGCCTTTGCCGCAGGCGGCGCCGATTACGTGACCAAGCCCATCCGGCCGCCGGAAGTGCTGGCGCGCATTGCCGCCCATGTCATGAATGCGCGCCAGATGCGCCAGGCACGCACCGCCCTCGACGCCTTCGGCCAGGCCACCGTCGCCGTGCGTGCGGCAGACAGCCGGATCGTCTGGCAGACGCCACTGGCCCGCGCCCTGCTGCACAGCTATTTCGGCAACCCGGAAAGCGTCGCCCCGGAAGAACTGCTGCACTGGATTGCCGCCGCCCATCGTGCCCGGGCCGAACATCGCCCGCCCAGCCCGCTGCTCTTTGCCCAGGCGCAGAAACGCCTGCTCGCCTCCTTCCACGACCAGACGGGCGACGATGAATGGCTGGTCGTCCTGCGCGAGGAAAACGATGCCTCTGCGGTCGAGTCGCTGATCGCTGCCTTCCGGCTCACCCAGCGGGAGGCCGAGGTCCTGTACTGGGTCGTGCAGGGCAAGACCAGCAAGGACATCGGCGACATCCTCGGGAGCAGCCCGCGGACGGTCAACAAGCATCTGGAACACATTTTCGAGAAACTCGGGGTTGAAACACGCACCGCCGCCGCCAACCTGGCCATGGGCAAAATGCGCGGCACGCAGGGCTAGACACAGGCAGGCGCCCGTGCGGCATGGCGCAGCGGGGCTGTCGAACTAGGTGACCCTCACCGGACGGATCAGCATGCCCTCGTCGTCCCGCGTGACCGGCATGGCGAAGGCGTAGCGGTCGACCTCGGCCGCCAGGGTCAGGTCGGCCAACGGCAGGTTGGGCCATTCGCCGGACAGGAAACGACGACCGAAATCGGATTCGCGCACCCGCCGGGCGTAGACCGTCGGATCGGGCTGGCTGCCTCGCAGCAAGGCCTCGATATAGTCGGCGCAGGCGACATCCTCGTCGCCATCGCGATCCACCCATTCGCCGGTGATGACGAAGCAAACCTCCTGTGCCCCTGCCTGCCGGATCAGCGCCGCAGTTGCCCGCGCACAGACCAGGCTGGCCGCATACAGGGCCGGTGCATGCACAAAACGCTGCAGGCCGCGTACCCCGGCCGCCGTACTCATGACGACCTGGCGTCCGGCCAGATCAATCCCCAGCAATTCGGCTGGTGCATTGCCATAGGCAAAACCGGGTGCCGGGTCCCCCCCTGCCACGGCCCCCACCGTCACGGCATCCGGCAGGCGTTCGGCGACGGCAATTGCCGCCGCCCCCCCCTCGACTGGGCGCACACAGGCCGCGCCTCCGGCCAGGGCCACGGCCGCCGTGGTGAACGAGCGCAGGACATCGATGACGACGACCGCATCGGGATGTTCCGGAAGATGCTGCAGCCGATTCAGGTAAATGCGCGAAAAATTCATGCGGGCACTGTCGCTGGAAATTGAGGCAGCGGGCAAATGGCCCGCCAGACAAGGCGGCACGGGGTTTGAACAAGGCCGCCGACCCTGTACGCAATCTAACGTATTTTCGCGCGCACCGGGGCTACTTAATCTGACGTTGCACTGCACAAACGCAGACCGCTTACCCAAGCTGATTGCCCAACCTGATTACCCAACGTCCAAGGAGCTTCCATGAGCACTCGCCGCAACTTCATCAAGGCCACCGTCCTGGCCGCCTCGCTCTCCGCCATCGGCATGAGCGCCCACGCCGCCGACACCATCAAGGTCGGCATCCTGCACTCCTTGTCCGGCACCATGGCCATCTCCGAAACCGCGCTCAAGGAAACCGCGCTGATGACCATCGAGGAAATCAACAAGGCCGGCGGCGTGATGGGCAAGAAGCTGGAGCCGGTGGTGGTCGATCCGGCCTCCAACTGGCCGCTGTTTGCTGAAAAGGCACGCCAACTGCTGACCAAGGACAAGGTTGCCGTGACCTTCGGCTGCTGGACCTCGGTTTCCCGCAAGTCGGTACTGCCGGTTTACAAGGAACTGAACGGCCTGCTCTTCTACCCGGTGCAATACGAAGGTGAAGAACTGGAAAAAAACGTGTTCTACACCGGCGCTGCCCCCAACCAGCAAGCCATCCCGGCCGTCGAATACTTGATGAGTAAGGATGGCGGCGAAGCCAAGCGCTTCGTGCTGCTGGGCACCGACTACGTCTATCCGCGCACGACCAACAAAATCCTGCGCGCCTTCCTGAAATCCAAGGGTGTAGCGGACGCCGACATCATGGAGGAATACACCCCCTTCGGTCACAGCGACTACCAGACCATCATCGCCAAGATCAAGAAATTTGCCGGTGAAGGCAAGAAAACCGCCGTCGTCTCCACCATCAACGGCGACTCCAACGTGCCCTTCTACAAAGAGCTGGGCAATGCCGGCCTGAAGGCCACCGATGTGCCGGTGGTCGCCTTCTCGGTCGGCGAGGAAGAACTGCGCGGCGTCGATACCAAGCCGCTGGTCGGCCACCTGGCTGCCTGGAACTACTTCCAGTCGCTGAAGAACGGCGAGAACACCAAGTTCATCAAGATGTTCAAGGACTGGGCGGTGAAGAAAAAACTGCCGAATGCCAACACCGTGGTCACCAACGACCCGATGGAAGCCACCTACATTGGTATCCACATGTGGGCCCAGGCCGTCGACAAGGCCAAGTCCACCGATACCGACAAGGTCATCGCCGCCATGGCCGGCCAGACCTTCAAGGCCCCGTCCGGCTTCACCGTGAAGATGGACGAAAAGAACCACCACCTGCACAAGCCGGTGTTCATCGGCGAAGTGAAGGCCGACGGCCAGTTCAACGTGGTCTGGAAGACCTCGGGTCCGGTCAAGGCCGCACCGTGGTCGCCGTACATCCCGGGCAACGACAAGAAGAAGGACGAGCCGGAAGCCAAGTAAGCCGGATCGGCAGTCACACAACGGGGGCCACGGCCCCCGTTTTCACGCCAGACAAAGGAAACGCCATGAATCGCGAAGCAGTCACCGACCTAATCGTCATCCAGAAAGTCAAAAAACAGCTGAGCTGGGCCCAGTTGGCCGAGATCGTCGGCCACAGCAAGGAATGGAGCACTGCCGCCCTGCTCGGTCAGATGACACTGACCGAAGCCCAGGCCAAGGCAGTGGGCGCTGCGCTCGACCTACCGGAAGAAGCGGTCGCACAACTGCAAGTCGTGCCCTACAAAGGGTCGCTGCCAACCTCGGTACCGACCGACCCGCTGATCTACCGCTTCTACGAACTGGTCAATGTCTATGGCAGCACCTTCAAGGCCCTGATCCATGAAGAATTCGGCGACGGCATCATGAGCGCCATCGACTTCAACATGGACCTGACGCGCGAGGCAGACCCAAAGGGTGACCGCGTCAAGATCGTCATGAGCGGCAAGTTTCTGCCCTACAAGACCTACTGAAGGGCATGCACTTAAGGCCGGCGGGGAGGTCAGGGACAAGCGCGGATGCAACACCCGCCTGAAAGAGCTTGGGGGAGCCCGACCCGCCCTACCGATTCAGACGCTTACTTCCGCCACTTGGCCCAGGGATCATCCGCCGCCCCGCCGGACTCGGCGGCACGCGGCGCACTGCGGGGCGCACCGCGTGAAGTGGAGGCCGGGCGACCAGCACGTTCCGCATCGCGCTGTGCCGCCTTGCGCGCGCGCTTTTCACGCAGGCGCTCGGCATCTTCGAGGCTCAGAACAGCTGGCAGCCCCGGCTGCTGGTCGAGCGGCACGATACGGTCACGCGGCGGCAGTTCGAACTGCTCAGCCGAGGCCCGCGGCAGGCTCTTGAACTGATAAAGGTAGAAAGCCTCCACCTTCTCCCGCGCCCAATCAGTCTTCTTGAGGAATTTGACGCTCGAATCAATGCTCGGGTTGGTCTTGAAACACTGAATGTTCAGATAGGCAAAGAGCAACTCGTAACCGTAGTGATTGACGATCTCGGTGACCAGTGTTTTCAGGCTGACGCCATGCAGCGGGTTATTCTTGTAATTAATTTCAGTGTTCATGGCAGCGCCGACAACGAGGAGAAAACCGCATTCTACCTGCGCACTCCGATGGATGGCAGGCGGGCAGCGCCGCCACCTCCACTGAAACTGTCCTGCATCGCAATGCGAATTTAAAGCGCTGTCACTGATTCATTACGGCTGGCTATTTGAACGCCATCGCGTCCATTGGCTTTGGCACGATACATCGCTTCATCCGCTGCTTTCGATAGGCTTATTTCATCCATCCCATCTTCCGGATATACGGCAACACCAAGGCTGCAGGAAAGCGAAAGTTCGATGCCATCAATACGGTAGGGCTGCCGCACAGCCAGGCGAATTTTCTCGGCCAGGCCGACGGCTAATTCTGCTTTGGTTAATTCGGGGATCAGGACCACAAATTCATCACCGCCGATACGGCCGACCGTATCAGATGCGCGTACCGTTTCCTTCAGTCGACGTGCGACCTCCTGCAATACCCGATCGCCTACGGCGTGGCCATGGTTGTCATTGATGGGCTTGAAATTGTCGAGATCGAGAAAAATCATGGCGAAATACCCTTCATAACGCCTAGCGAAGGCCAGCTCATGGTGTACGCGGTGGCTGAACAAAGCTCGGTTGGGCAAGCCAGTCAGCGGATCATGCTGCGCCATCTGCCGTAATTCCTCGGTCATCTCCTCGGCCAGTTGCAAAGCGCGTGATCGCCCCGAGATCATCGCCCAGACCAGCAGTGACAGCAGGAGACTCATACCACCGCCCGTCACGGCAATGACACTAGCGGAATTCCGTCCAAAACGATCCAGAAACGCCTCCTTCGTGCGCAGCATCAATGTCCAAGTGTGTCCAGCGACCAGCATGTATTCGCGGGCTGTCAGGGCAGTTTCAGCAATTTGCGGGGTGTCGGCAGTACTGCTTGAGCGGTACATGAGTGCCGCTTTGACTGGATCGGCGTCATCGTAGATTTCCAGAAAGAGATCGTCAGGCCGACTGCCATACAGACTGGCCATGAAGTCCCCCATAAAAAAAGCGGCATATACCCAGCCGATCAGATGCTTGCGGCGATCAATCTGGCTGTCGCGCGGCTTGCCCTGTTCATAAATCGGCAAATACATGATGAATCCGGGCTTTACCTCCTCCCCGTGATCAACTGCCAACTTCACTTTTCCGGTCAGCGCAGGCATCCCCGAATCGCGCGCTTTTTCCATGGCTGTCCGACGCACCGGATCAGCCCAAGTATCGAGGCCAAGCGCGGCCAGGGAAGCACTGGACTCAGGTTCACGCTGGACCACCGGCGCATAGAAATCACGGTCGCCCTCAGGATGAATCTGGTAGCCCGCCAAACCGAGTCGACGCATTTCGGCAATATGCCCGGCTATTTCATGGGGCAATACTTTCTTGATCACGCCAATAGTCTGTATGCCCGAAAAATTGGCGTCGAGTTGCAGCGTGTGTACGTAATCACGTACCGCTTGGCGGTTCATCAGACTATTGCTGGCAAACAGGCCTTGCAGACCGCGCAAGGTTTGCTCGTAGGCCAGTGCTCGCTGTTCGATCTGGCCTACTATTTCACGCAAGGCGTAATCGAATTGCGCACGTAAAGCGTTGTCGACGACCTGATGCTCATGCTTCCAGGACAAGCACGTTAGGCCCAGGCAAACCACCAATACCGCCAAAGGCAGAAAAAGCAGGCGCGGTGACTTGATCAACATACGGAGGTAATCAGGAAATCGCCAAGGACGCTCAGAAATCCATCATGGCTGCAGCCAGATCGGGTTTGAAGTATTTCTCGAAAATACGGCGCATGGTGCCATCCGCATGCATTCCATTGATAAGGGCACGCCATTTTTCTTGCTCTGCCGGCAAAAGGGCCTTTTTTGACATGATCAGGCCATGAGGAACGGCAGGATCATTGAATTCGATGATCGTGGTGCTATCTCGAATTTGCTTTTCGTCGAGAGTCGGATAGTCAAAGGGCTCGATGATCATGCCTTGAATGTGATTCAGCATCAGTGCCTGGTATAGGGGGGCAAGCCCACTGCTCTGGTTGATGCGATTTGCGGCGTGCATTTGATCGACCATGCGGTTGGCCGATTCGCTATAACGAAAACTGCGAATCACACCCAGCTTCAGCTTTCCACTCTGTACGAAGTCTATGTGGGAACTTACGCCTGCGTCCTTGCGTACCAACAGGTAGTACTTGTTGCTGAAATACCAGGCAAAGGCAGCAAACTTGTCACGCTCGGCATTGGCGATACCTGACAGGCTGAAATCCAGCGCACCGGACTCGATCAATTGCCAAATGCGGGCACGAGCCATAAGGCTGACGGTGACTTTACATCCGCTGCGGCGAATCAACTCATCGGCAACATCCTTGTCAATGCCGGTATCGGTATCTGCCGAATATAAAAGACCATGGTCGTGCAGGGCCAAGGTATATGGACGTGAACAATCCAAACCAGCAGCAAGTGACATACTGGTCAAACCAAACACAATCCATAGCTGTATGAATGTACGCACGATCATTGTCGATTGACCCAGGCCCCTCAGTTGTTGTTCAGATGATATCAACTCTCCGCCAGCAGAGTTAATGGGATTCAGTCGCGCCGATTCATCCTGTCGAGAAAAAAATGCGTGACCGATTTATGGTGTGATGCTGCCACGCAAAGGCCTGCCGTCGGGATACATCGGCAATCCACTTCCGGCCAAATCCAGCCCGCCACCACCGCCTCCTCCCATCTACGCACCCCTACGCAATTCATCGTATTTCTGATCCTCCGCCCCCCGCATAAGCTGTTGCTGCACTGCACACATTGCGGATGGATCTTTGATGAAAATACCCCTGACAGCACTCCTGCTCTGCCTCGGCAGCCTGAGTACCCATGCAGCACTCGACCCGGCGCAGGTGCGCCAACTGGCCGCGGAGGATTCGACTGACAAAGTCGCGGCCATCCGCCTGATTGTTCAGGCGGCGGACCCGGAGGCCGAGCGCGTGCTTGGGGCCATGGCGGATGGCCAGCTCTATCTGGCTGCCGACAAGGCCTTGATCATCGACGGCGATCACGCCCGGGATGCGGCCACCGGCAAGGCGGTCAAACTTCCGGCCGATGCGGAGGCGGTCACGGTCAACAACCGGATTCGGGGCGAATTGGCTGGCTCCCTCGCCGCCTTGAAACTCCTGGATGCCAACCCCGAGGTACGCCTCGCCTCCGCACGCACCCTGCAAAATGCAATCAGCCCGGACATGGCTCCACTGCTGGCCAAGGCATTGGCCCAGGAAAGCGATGCCCGGATCAAGCCCCTGCTCGTCTCGGCCCACGCCCAGGCCAACCTGGCCGATCCGGCGCCGGCGGCCCGCCTGACGGCAGTACAGGCGCTGGCCGATGCAGGCAGCCCCGGCATCAAGGCCCTCTTGTTGCCGCTGACCGATAAAGCGAACGAGCCCGACGACAAGGTCCGCTATGCCGCCATCGAAGCGGTGAAAGCCATCGAACGCCGTCTGGCACTGAGCGAAACCCTGGCCAGCATGTTCACCGGACTCTCGCTCGGCTCCATCCTGCTCCTGGCCGCGCTGGGTCTGGCCATCACCTACGGCGTGATGGGCGTGATCAACATGGCGCACGGCGAACTGCTGATGGTTGGCGCCTATTCAGCCTACGGCATGCAGAGCCTGTTCCGTGCGTATTTCCCGGAGGCCATCGCCTGGTATCTGCCGGCGGCCATTCCGGTGGCGTTCTTCGCCGCCGCGCTGGTCGGCGTGCTCATGGAACGCACGGTCATCCGCTGGCTCTATGGCCGCACGCTGGAAACCCTGCTCGCCACCTGGGGGATCTCGCTGGTCCTGATTCAGAGCGCCCGCGTCCTCTTCGGCGCGCAGAACGTCGAAGTCGCCAACCCGAGCTGGATGTCCGGCGGCATTGAACTGATGCCCAACCTGCTCCTGCCCTGGAACCGCATCATCATCATCGGCTTTGCGCTGTTTGTGCTCTTCCTAGTCTGGGTGTTGATGAACAAGACGCGGCTGGGCATGTTTGTCCGCGCTGTCACGCAAAACCGGCCGATGGCCTCCTGCGTCGGCGTGCATACGGCACGCATCGATACCCTGGCCTTTGCGCTGGGCGCGGGCATCGCCGGGCTGGGTGGCGTCGCACTCTCGCAGATTTCAAACGTCGGGCCGGACATGGGCCAGGGCTACATCGTCGATTCCTTCATGGTCGTCGTGGTCGGCGGCGTCGGCCAGCTCGCCGGTGCAGTCTGGGCGGCGCTCGGTCTCGGCATTTTCTCGAAACTGCTCGAAGGCTGGGCCGGTGCGGTCATCGCCAAGATCTGCATCCTCGTCGCCATCATCGTCTTCATCCAGAAGCGTCCGCAGGGCATCTTTGCCCTCAAGGGCCGTTTTGTTGAATAAGGAACTGGACACCATGCGCAAGCCGCTTACCCTCCGCATCCTGTCCGCCCTGGACACCCGGGCCTGGATCGCGCTCGCTGCCTTCCTCGCCCTGACCCTCGTCGCCGTCCCCGTACTGCATCTTGCGGTCCCCGAGGAGAGCGCCTTCCACGTCTCCACCTATGCCATCACGCTGGTCGGCAAGATCATGTGCTACGCGCTGGTGGCCGTGGCCATGGACCTGATCTGGGGTTACGGCGGCATTCTGTCGCTCGGCCACGGCCTGTTCTTCGCACTCGGTGGCTACGCCTTCGGCATGTACCTGATGCGCCAGATCGGCCGCGACGGCTCGTACGGCGCCGACCTGCCGGATTTCATGGTATTTCTGGATTGGAAAGCGCTGCCCTGGTTCTGGGTCGGCAGCGACCACTTCGGCTGGGCTACCCTGCTCGTCCTCGCCCTGCCGGCTGCCGTTGCCTTTGTGTTCGGTTACTTCGCCTTCCGCTCGCGCATCAAGGGCGTGTATTTCTCGATCATCACCCAGGCGCTGACCTATGCCGCGATGCTGCTCTTCTTCCGCAACGAAACCGGTTTCGGCGGCAACAACGGCTTCACCGACTTCAAGCGCATCCTCGGCCACGGCATCACGACGCCGGAGATGCGCCTCGTGCTCTTTGGCCTGACAGCCCTGACCCTGGCGGCAGCCCTGGTCTTTGCCGCCTGGCTGGTTAAATCCAAGTTCGGGCGGGTGTTGACCGCCATCCGCGATGCCGAATCCCGCGTCATGTTCATCGGCTACAACCCGCTCTGGTACAAGCTGACCATCTGGACGATCTCCGCCGTGCTCTGCGGCATTGCCGGGGCGCTCTATGTGCCGCAGGTCGGCATCATCAACCCTTCCGAAATGTCGCCCGGCAACTCAATCGAGATCGCCATCTGGGTCGCTGTCGGCGGGCGCGGCACGCTGATCGGGCCGGTCATCGGCGCCTTCGTCGTCAATCTGGCCAAGAGCTGGTTCACCGTCAGCTTTCCCGAGTATTGGCTGTTCTTCCTCGGCCTGCTGTTCATCGTCGTCACGCTGATGCTGCCGCAAGGGCTGGTCGGACTGTGGAAAAAAATCATGAGAAAAGAAGGAGCCGCAGCATGATCCTCGAAACCACCCTCGACGACCGTCCAGAAGGCAGCGACAGCGCCGACCAGATGGGCCACCTCGTCACCGGCGAACTCGACCTCTCGCACGGCATCGCGCTCTATCTCGAAGACATCACCGTCAGCTTCGACGGCTTCAAGGCCCTGAACAATCTCAATCTTGCCATCGACGCCGGAGAACTGCGCTGCATCATCGGGCCCAACGGCGCCGGCAAGACGACCATGATGGACGTCATCACCGGCAAGACCCGGCCCGACGCAGGCAAGGCTTTCTTCGGCCAGACCATCGACCTGACCCGCCTGACCGAACCGGAAATCGCCCATGTCGGCATCGGCCGCAAGTTCCAGAAGCCGACCATCTTCGAGCAGCACAGCGTGTTCGAGAACCTCGAACTGGCCATGAAGACCGACAAGCGCGTCTGGAAAAGCCTGATGGCGTGGCTGACCGGTGACGAACGCGACAAGATCGCCGACACCCTGCGCCAGATCCGTCTCGACAAGGAGGCCGACCGCCCCGCCGGACTGCTCTCGCACGGCCAGAAACAGTGGCTGGAAATCGGCATGCTGCTGATGCAGGAGCCCAAGCTGCTGCTGCTCGACGAACCGGTCGCCGGCATGACCGACGACGAGACGATGCGTACCGCCGAACTCTTCGTCTCGCTGGCGGGCAAGCATTCGCTGGTCGTCGTCGAACACGACATGGCCTTTGTCGAAAAACTCGGCGGCAAGGTCACCGTGCTGCACGAAGGCTCGGTGCTGGCCGAAGGCGATCTGGCAACGGTGCAAAACGACCAGCGCGTGATCGAGGTTTACCTGGGGCGCTGAGGCGTCCCGATTTGGGGCAAATTTCCGGGTTGACCGCAGGAACGCACTCAACCCGATGCGCGATACACACGGACAGAACAACAAGGGCAGAACACCATGCTGAAGATCGACAACCTCCACCAGGCCTACGGCGGCAGCCACATCCTGCGCGGCCTCAGTTTCGAGGTCAAAACCGGCGAAGTCACCACCCTGCTCGGCCGTAACGGCGTCGGCAAGACGACCCTGCTCAAGTCGCTGATGGGGCTCGTCAAAACGAAGGAAGGCAGCATCACCTTCGACGGCAAGGACATCACCCATCTGGCGCCGCATGAGCGCGTCAAGGCCGGGATCGGCTTCGTACCTCAGGGCCGCGAGATTTTCCCGCGCCTCACCGTCGAGGAAAACCTGCTCATGGGCCTCGCCACCCAACCCGGCAATACGCGGATTCCGGAACGGATTTTCGAGATGTTCCCGGTCTTGAAGCAGATGATGCACCGTCGCGGCGGCGACCTCTCCGGCGGCCAGCAGCAGCAGCTCGCCATCGGCCGGGCCCTGGCCATGGGGCCGAAGCTGCTGATCCTCGACGAACCCACCGAAGGCATCCAGCCCTCCATCATCAAGGACATCGAACGCGCCATCCGCATGCTGGCGCAAAGCGGCGAAATGGCCATCCTGCTTGTCGAGCAGTACTACGACTTCGCCGAAGCCCTGGCCGACCAGTACCTGCTCATGGAGCGCGGCGAATTCATCATGCGCGGCCGCGGCGACACCATGCCGCAGGATGGGGTGCGGGAGGCACTCGCCGTCTGATACCGGAGTCGCAATCGCAGGGGGAGGCACACGGCCATGCGTATTCCTGCGTATTCCCCCGCCACCGGCTTTCCCCGAGAATACCGGCATGACTTCGCGCCCCGCTTCCCTCGCCACCGCCCTGCCGCACTGGCAGGCAGACCTGCAATTGGTCTTCGCACACGCGGGGGCGCGCACGGTCCTGCAGCACAACCGCCATCGCGGGCCCTTGCGCGTGCAGAAGGCGCTCTACCCGGAAGGCGAAGCGGTGTGCCAGGCCATCGTCCTGCATCCTCCATCGGGCATTGCCGGTGGCGATCATTTGCAGATCACGGTCGAGGTCGGCAGCGGTGCGCATGCCCAGCTGACCACGCCCGGTGCAGGCAAGTGGTATCGCAGCGGCGGCGTTCCCGCGAGCCAGCAGATCGACCTCAGCCTCGCACCCGGCGCCAGTCTGGAATGGCTACCTCAGGAGAGCATCGTCTTCGATGGTGCTGAGGCGCGCATGCAGACGCAAGTTCGCCTTGCCGCAGACAGCCGTTACCTGGCCTGGGACATCCTGTGCCTGGGTCGGGCCGCCAGCGGCGAGCGCTTCGAGCGAGGCGAAATCGGCCTGTTTTATCGCGTCGACCGTCAGACGGCAGACGCCGGGCAGCGCAACCCCGCCCGCCCGATCTGGCTTGAGCGCGGCAGCATTGCCGGGGCGGACAGCATGCTCGGCAGCCCTGCGGGCTGGGCCGGGCATACGGTGTGCGGCACCCTGCTCTGCAGCTTTCCCACGCTGCCGCAGGAAGCGCCTGCCCTGCTGGCCGCCTTGCGTGCCATCACGCCTGCCGACGATGCCCTGCATGGCATCACCTGCCTGCCCGACTTGCTGCTGGCCCGTTACCTCGGCGACAACAGCGAGGCGGCCCGATTGTGGTTCACCGCCTTGTGGCACATCCTGCGTCCGGCCTGTTTCGGCCGCCCGGCCGTCATCCCCCGAATCTGGCAGACCTGAGGCAGAGAAGATGCGCCATCCGAGCCCACAGCAACGCCAGACGCGCACGCCCATCCCCCCCTTTCACGACCAAGAGGCCGCCTCATGGAATTAACGCCCCGCGAAAAAGACAAACTGCTCATTTTTACCGCCGGTCTGCTCGCCGAGCGGCGCATGGCCAAAGGCCTGAAACTCAATTACCCGGAAGCCGTGGCACTGATCACCTGCGCCATCATGGAAGGCGCCCGCGAGGGCAAGACCGTCGCCGACCTGATGCACGAAGGCACGCAGGTATTGAGCCGCGCCGACGTGATGGACGGCATCGCCGAGCTGATCCCGGAAATCCAGGTCGAGGCTACCTTCCCGGACGGCACCAAGCTGGTCACCGTGCATAACCCCATCGTTTAACGGAGAACGCCATGATCCCCGGAGAACTCCTCGCCGAACCCGGCGAACTCGAACTCAACGCCGGCCGCCCGACCATCACGCTGGTTGTGGCGAACACTGGCGACCGGCCGATTCAGGTTGGCTCGCACTATCACTTCTTTGAAACCAACGCAGGGCTGAGCTTCGACCGCAACGCCGCACGCGGCTACCGCCTCGACATCGCCGCCGGCACCGCCGTGCGCTTCGAGCCGGGCCAGACGCGCACCGTGCAACTGGTCGCGCTGGCCGGCGAACGCAAGGTTTACGGTTTCCGCGGCCTCGTTCAGGGAGCACTGTGATGAGTACGAAAATTTCCCGTCAGGCCTACGCCGAAATGTTCGGCCCCACGACCGGCGACTGCCTGCGTCTGGCCGATACCGAGTTGATCATCGAGGTCGAGCAGGACTACACGATCTACGGCGAGGAAGTGAAATTCGGCGGCGGCAAGGTCATCCGCGACGGCATGGGCCAGAGCCAGCGCGTTTCCGCAGAGACCGTCGATACCGTGATAACCAACGCGCTGATCGTCGATGCCGTGACCGGCATCGTCAAGGCCGACATCGGCCTCAAGGACGGCCGCATCGCCGCCATCGGCAAGGCCGGCAACCCGGACATCCAGCCCGGCGTGAGCATCGTCGTCGGCCCCGGCACCGAAGTCATTGCCGGCGAAGGCATGATCGTCACCGCCGGCGGCATCGACAGCCACATCCACTTCATCTGCCCGCAGCAGATCGAGGAAGCGCTGAATTCCGGCGTCACTACCATGATCGGCGGCGGCACAGGGCCGGCGACCGGCACTTTCGCGACGACCTGTACCCCCGGCCCGTGGCACATCCACCGCATGCTCGAAGCCGCCGAGGCCTTCCCGATGAACCTCGGTTTCCTCGGCAAGGGCAACGCCAGCCTGCCGGAAGCCCTGCGCGAGCAGGTCGAGGCCGGCGTCATCGGCCTCAAGCTGCATGAGGACTGGGGCACGACGCCGGCCGCCATCGATTGCTGCCTGTCGGTCGCCGACGAGATGGACATCCAGGTCGCCATCCATACCGACACGCTCAACGAATCCGGCTTCGTCGAGGCGACCATCGACGCCTTCAAGGGCCGCACCATCCACACCTTCCACACCGAAGGCGCGGGTGGCGGCCACGCGCCGGACATCATCAAGGCGGCCGGGCTGCCCAATGTTCTGCCCAGCTCGACCAACCCGACCATGCCCTACACGGTGAATACCATCGACGAGCATCTCGACATGCTGATGGTCTGCCACCATCTTGACCCGAGCATCGCCGAGGACGTCGCCTTCGCCGAAAGCCGCATCCGCCGCGAAACGATTGCCGCCGAAGACATCCTGCACGACTTGGGCGTCTTCTCGATGATGTCGTCCGACTCGCAGGCCATGGGCCGCGTCGGCGAGGTGATCATCCGCACCTGGCAGGCGGCGCACAAGATGAAGCTGCAGCGCGGCACGCTGCCGGAAGACAACGCGCGCCACGACAATTTCCGGGTGAAACGCTACATCGCTAAATACACGATCAACCCGGCGCTGACGCACGGCATTGCGCACACCGTCGGCTCCATCGAAGTCGGCAAGCTGGCCGACCTGGTGCTGTGGAAACCGGCTTTCTTCGGCGTCAAACCTTCGCTGATTTTGAAGGGCGGCATGATCGCCGCCGCCGCGATGGGCGACCCCAACGCCTCGATCCCGACGCCGCAGCCGGTGCATTACCGGCCGATGTTCGGCAGCTTCGGCAAGGCGCTGAAAACCTCGGTCACCTTCGTCTCACAGGCCGCCTTGAAGAATCCGGCGGTCAACGCCCTGGGACTACAAAAACCGCTGGTCGCCGTCTCCGGCTGCCGGGGCATCCAGAAAGCCGACATGGTGCACAACGGCGCCACGCCGGAGATCAGCGTCGATCCCGAAACCTACGTGGTCAAGGCCGACGGCGTCCATCTAGTCTGCGAACCGGCCGCTGAACTGCCGCTGGCGCAGCGTTACTTCCTGTTCTGAGACGGTATGCAGCACTGGCTTTACCTTGCCGTGGCAATCGTCAGCGAAGTCATTGCCACCTCGGCACTCAAGGCGGCCGAGGGCTTCACCCGCCCCTGGCCGTCGCTGCTGGTCGTGATCGGCTACGGCATCGCTTTCTATTGCCTCTCGGTCGTACTGCGTACGCTGCCAGTCGGAGTCGCTTACGCCATCTGGTCCGGCGTCGGCGTTGCACTGGTCGCCCTGGTCGGCTGGCTAGTCTATGGCCAGTCACTCGACCTGCCGGCCATCCTAGGCCTCGGCTTGATAGTCGCCGGCGTCGTCATCCTCAACGTTTTCTCGAACACTGTCGCTCACTGATCGCCATGCTCATTTTCAACCAACGCACTTCCGCCCCCGCCACCGATACAGTGGCGCTGGCCTACGATGCACGCAAACGCAGCCGGCTCAAGGTCACGCTCGCATCCGGGCTGGCTGCCGGCATTTTTCTCGAACGCGGCGATCATCTGCACGGCGGCGACCGGCTCATCGCCGAAGATGGCAGTACGGTCGTGGACATCCTCGCCGCCCCGGAAAAGCTGATTGAGGCCGTGGCCGACAGCCCGCTGCTCTTCGCCCGCGCGGCCTATCACCTTGGCAACCGTCACGTACCGGTGCAGCTCCTGCCGACAGACAGCGGCGGTCTGCTGCGTTTCCAGACTGACCATGTCCTGGCCGAGATGGTGCGCGGCCTCGGCTGCACGGTGCGCGACGTCGAAGCCCCCTTCCAGCCCGAATCCGGTGCCTATGGCGCGCACGGCGGACATCATCACCATGGCGACGCGCCGGAGCAGGCCGACCTGCACAACCCCGGTCACGGTCCACATCGCTCCGTGCCGAAAATCCACGAGTTCAAACCGCGTTGACCGCCGCCCTGCAACTAACCCGCCTGCTGCAACTGGCCAGCCCGACCCTGCCGGTCGGTGCCTACACCTATTCGCAAGGCCTCGAATGGGCGGTGGAATGCGGCGTCATCCGGGATGAAGCCAGCTGCGCGCGTTGGATCACGGACCTGCTCACGCACGGTATCGGTCGCTATGAAGCACCGCTCGTCGCAGCACTGATGCGGGCCTGGCAAGCCGATACAGACGAAGCGCTGCTACGGCTCAATGACGACTTTCTGGCCAGCCGGGAATCGGCCGAATTGCGTGCTGAAACCGTGCAGATGGGCTTTTCCCTGCATCGCCTGGTGCGCGATTTGCGCGATCCCGGCCTGTCGACCGTCGAAGCACGCCTGGCTGCATTGGCAACACCGGCTTTTCCGACTGGCTGGGCCGGCATGGCAGCGGCCTGGCAGATCGATCCCGCCGATGCCCTGACCGCCTACCTTTGGTCATGGGCAGAAAATCAGGTCATGGCCGCACTCAAGGCCGTACCGCTCGGCCAGGCCAGCGGCCAACGCCTGCTCGCCGAACTCGGCGGACTGATCCCGTCGGTGACGGTCGACGCCCTCAGCCTGCCCGAAAGCGCATGGTCGAACTTCACCCCGGGGTTCGCCATCGCCTGCGCCCGTCACGAAACCCAGTATTCCCGTCTCTTCAGATCCTAGGAAACCCCATGAGCAAACAAGCCCTGCGCGTCGGTATCGGCGGCCCCGTCGGCTCCGGCAAGACCGCCCTCACCCTCGCCCTGTGCCAGGCCCTGCGCGACAAGATCGACATGGCCGTGGTCACCAACGACATTTACACCGCCGAAGATGCCAAATTCCTGGTCAACCACTCGGCGCTGGCGCCGGAGCGCATCATCGGCGTCGAAACCGGCGGCTGCCCGCACACCGCCATCCGCGAAGATGCGTCGATCAACCTGGAGGCGGTCGACCGCCTCCAGCGGGCATTTCCCGGCGTCGAACTGATCCTCGTCGAATCGGGCGGTGACAATCTGGCCGCAACTTTTTCCCCCGAACTTTCCGACCTAACCCTCTATGTGATCGATGTTGCAGCGGGCGAAAAAATCCCGCGCAAGGGCGGTCCCGGCATCACCAAATCCGACCTGCTGGTCATCAACAAGATCGACCTCGCACCCATGGTCGGCGCCTCGCTCGAGGTCATGGCCGCCGACGCCACGGTACAACGCGGCACACGCCCTTTCGTCTTCTCCAACCTGAAAACAGGCGAAGGTCTGGATCGCATCATCGATTTCATCCTGAGCGAGGGCATGCTGCGCTAAATGCGATGCTGCAGCGCACCAAATCGGCGCCCCCTATCCGCCTGAGCACCAGCATTGTTCTAACCCAAGTAACCCGAGTCGCCCACAAAACAAAATTTTTCATACAAAACAAACACTTAAAACAAAACATCAAACTGGAATGATTTTCGCTAGATAGGACGACCCCGACACGGTCCATCCGGATTTTCAGGAGCGTCCATGCCCATCGAACAACAACTCGAAATCGCCCAATTGCTGGCCCGCTTCAAGCTCCAGGTCAAACGGACGCTGGCCCAAAGCGTCGACCTGGAAAAACTGACCCGAGACCCGGCCTACGCCCGACAACGTCTGGCCGAGATTGAAGAAGACGCCGCCGACGAAGGGCTGCTGGTCATGGTGCTCAGGCTGCGCGACCTGCTGCTGCCGCCGGCCAGCCCCCCGGCGGCCGAGCTTGCACCGGCCATCCCGACCACACCGGCGGCAGCGCCGACGGTCAACAGCAAGGAAACCCGCAATTACCTGATGGGCGCTCGCGCCTGGTAAGCGCCGAGCGCGCACCGGTGTGCAGCACATCGGCATCGCCCATGGCGGGCTGCTGCCCCTGCCTTATCCCCAAAACCTGTGGATAAGCATGTGTGAAGCTTCGGGACGAATGCCTCAGGTTACTGAGCAAACAGGCTTTTTCTTGCGCTGCTCATGATTTGGGCAGCCTCGCCATCGCGGGCGCGCCCGGCTCGTGCTTGCCCAGGGAATCAGCCAGGAAATCCATCAGCACGCGCACGCGATGCGGCACCTGGCGGTTGGTGGGCAGCATGGCATAGATGCCGAGGGCCGGTGTGGCGTGGTTTTCGAGGATCTGGACGAGTCGACCGTCGGCCAGGTAGTCATCGACAATAAAGTCCGGGTGGCAGGTAATGCCCATGCCGCGCACCGCAGCCTCGACCAGAACTTCGCCGTTGCTCGCATTGATGCGGCTACGTACCGGCACCCCGACGCTCGCGCCATTCTGGATGAACAGCACATCGCTGCGTCCGGCCAGGGTGTAGCCCAGATACGCGTGATCGGACAAATCCGCCGGTACCTGCGGTCGACCGTGACGCGCCAGGTAATCCGGGGATGCCACCACTTTCATGTGACTGGTACCCAGCTTGCGTGCCACGTCACCCGGCCCCAGTTGCCGGGTCACGCGGATGGCAAGATCGATCCCTTCTTCGATCAGGTTCATGCGCCGGTCGCTGTAATCCATGTCCAGGGAGACTTCGGGATAACGCGCAGCGAAATCCAGGAGCAGCGGCGCGACGCGGCGCACGCCAAAACTGAGCGGCAGACCGAGGCGGATCGGCCCGCGCGGCGCGGCCTGCTCGGCCGCGATATCGGTTTCCGCCGCCTCCACCAGATTGAGAATGACCCGGCATTTCTCCAGGTAAGCCGATCCGGCCGAGGTCAGGGTCAGGCGACGGGTGCTGCGCACCATCAGCTTGCTGCCCAGATGCGCCTCGAGCGCGGCGACCTGCCGCGTGACCACGGAACGAGCCACCCCCAGTTGCTGCGCCACGGCAGCGAAGCTCCCCAACTCCGCCACACGGACGAATAAATGCATGGCCTCCAGTCGATCCATCACCCCTCCATTGTTGCCATTTTGACAACATTGATTTCCACATTGTCACCTATTTTGCACCAAACAATCCGCCTAAAGTACACCCATCGACATTCAGCACGCTCACCACCATGACTGCCACCGTTTCCCCCCGCCTCCCCAGCCTCTTCGTCCCGCACGGGGCGCCGACTTTTGCACTGAACCCGGGTGCCGCCGGGGCTGCACTGGCTCGTCAGGCCGACCAATTGCCGCGACCGCGCGCCATCCTGATCATCAGCCCGCACTGGATCACCGACATGCCGACCGTCGGCACGGCTGATCGCCTGGACACCATCCATGATTTCTGGGGCTTTCCCGAACCCCTCTATGCCTTGCGCTATCCCGCCACCGGGTGCCGCGAAGCCGCCGATGCCGTGCATGATGCCCTGCGTGCCGCCGGCCTGCCGGTCACCCGCGATGCCGAGCGTGGCCTCGATCACGGCGCCTGGGTCCCGCTGCGCCTGATGTATCCGGATGCGGACATCCCGGTCGTCCCGCTCTCCCTGCCCGCGCAGCACGGCCCCGAATTCGCCTACCGCATGGGTCAGGCACTCACCCCGCTGACCGGCCAAGGCTTTTTGATCATCGGCTCCGGCAGCCTCACGCACAACCTTCGCGATTTTCAATCGGCCTGGCAGAACGGCGGGCAGACACCGGCCTATGTCCGCGCCTTTGCCGACTGGCTGGCCGAGCGCGCTGACGACAACGATGTTTCGGTGCTGCTCGATTACCGCCGCCAGGCGCCGGATGCGGTGCGCGCCCATCCGAGCGAAGAGCATCTGCTGCCCTTCTTCATCGCCCTCGGTGCAGCCGGCAGCACCGCCCGCGCCGAACGTTTCCACCGTGGCATCGACGATTACGTGATCGCCATGGACGCCTACGCATTTTTGCCCCGTTAAGGAGGTCGACCGTGACCCACGCCCCCCGCTATACCCGCACCGCCCGCCTGCTCCACTGGCTGATGGCCGCTTTATTGATCGGCCTTCTGGGCCTGGGCTTTTACATGCATGACCTGCCGCTCTCTCCGGAAAAACTGCAGTTGTACGCGTGGCACAAATGGGCCGGCGTCAGCGCCTTCCTGCTCGCCGCCCTGCGCCTCGGCTGGCGCCTGACCCACACGCCGCCCGCACTGCCGGGCAGCATGCCGGTCGCCCATCGCCTGGCCGCGCATGCCGGTCACGCCCTGCTCTACGTGCTGATGTTCGCCATTCCGCTCAGCGGCTGGCTGATGAGTTCGGCCAAAGGCTTCCAGACCGTCTGGTTCGGCATCCTGCCGCTGCCCGATCTCCTGAGCAAAGACAAAGCGCTCGGCGACCTGCTCGCGCAGGCCCATCTCATCCTCAACCTGGCGTTCGTCGCCATCCTGGCCGGTCACATCGGCGCGGCACTGAAACACCACTTCATCGATCGGGACGACATCCTGACCCGCATGCTGCCCCAACGCTAATTTTGGAGAACCTCTCATGAAACACATCCGCCCCCTGATCGGCAGCGCCGCGCTGCTCACCGCCCTCGGCGCACACGCCATCGAATACACCCAGGTCCAGCCGGAGAAAAGCGCCCTGAACTTCAGCTACCAGCAGATGGGCGTCAAGATGGACGGCCAGTTCCGCAAATTCGCCGCCACGCTGAACTTCGACCCGGCCAAGCCGGCAGCCGCCAAAGCCAGCTTCGAGGTCGATCTGGCCAGCGTCGATACCGGCTCCAGCGAAGCCGACCAGGAAGTCGCCGGCAAGCCCTGGTTCAACACCAAGCTTTTCCCGACCGCCCGCTTCGTCTCGAGCGAAGTCCGCCCGCTCGGCGGCAACCGCTACGAGGTCGCCGGTCAACTGACGATCAAGGGCAAAACCCAGCCGGTCGTCATCCCGGCCACTGTCAGCACCCTGGGCAAGAACGCCCAGTTCGACGGCGGTTTCACGCTGCGCCGGGGCGATTTTTCGATCGGCGAAGGCAGCTGGGCCAAGTTCGACATTGTTGCCAACGACATCCAGCTCAAGTTCCGCATCACCGCTTCCAGCAAGTAACCCCCCTCACCCTTCAGGAGAAATCATCATGCAAAAAACCCTTACCGCCCTCCTCCTCGCCTCGGCCGTCTCCCTGCCCGCCCTGGCTGCCCCGGAAACCTTCGCCATTGAAGGCACCCACACCTACCCGCGCTTCTCGTACAGCCACTTCGGCTATTCGACCCAGTTGAGCCGCTTCGACAAGACCACCGGCACCATCGTCTTCGACAAGGCCGCCAAGACGGGGACGGTCGACATCGTGATCGACACCAAATCGGTGAACACCGGCTTTGCCACCTTCAACGAGCACATTCAGGGTGAAGACTTCCTCGACACCGCCAAGTACCCGACCGCCACCTTCAAATCGACCAAGGTCGTGTTCGAAGGCGACAAGCCGGTGGCCGTGGAAGGTAACCTGACCCTGAAAGGCGTCACCCGCCCGGTCACGCTGACCGTCACCTCCTTCCAGGCCATGCCGCATCCGATGATGAAGAAGGACGCCATCGGCGCCAACGCCTGGACCGTGGTCAAGCGCTCCGAATTCAACGCCGGCAAGTACGCCCCCTACGTCGGCGACGAAGTCCGCATCGACATCGCGGTCGAAGCCATCAAGCAGTAAGCCGGCACCTCGCCAGCTCAGGCGGGCCGACCTTGCCCTGGCGGGCGGGTCGGCCCGCGGCATTTGGGCGACCCGCCGCAAACGGGTAGAATCCTGCTCCAATGTCCTGATCGCACGGCCTTTTCCGTGCCGGGACGACCGTCCCTGCCCTGCGCCGATCGCTGCGCGGCGGCAACTTGATTTCCAGCGTTTTTCCGGATTCCGTCCTTCATGAAGCCCGTTCGCACCCGTTTCGCCCCCAGCCCCACCGGTTACCTGCACATCGGCGGCGCCCGCACCGCCCTCTTCTCCTGGGCCTATGCCCGTCGCCACGGCGGCACCTTCGTGCTGCGCATCGAAGACACCGATGTTGCCCGCTCGACGCCCGAAGCCGTGCAAGCCATCCTCGACGGCATGGCCTGGCTGGAACTGACCCACGACGACGGCCCCTACTACCAGATGCAGCGCATGGATCGCTACAAGGCGGTCATCCAGGAAATGCTGGCCCAGGGCCATGCCTACTACTGCTATACCAGCAAGGACGAACTCGACGCCCTGCGCGCCGAGCAGGAAGCCCAGAAGATCAAGCCGCGCTACGATGGCCGCTGGCGTCCGGAAGACGGCAAGACCCTGCCGACCCCGCCGACCGACGTGCCGCCGGTGGTCCGCTTCAAGAACCCGAAGGGCGGCGTGGTGGCCTGGGACGACGCGGTCAAGGGCCGCATCGAGATCAGCAACGACGAACTCGACGACCTGATCATTGCCCGCGCCGACGGCACCCCGACCTACAACTTCTGCGTCTGCGTCGACGATTGGGACATGGGCATCACCCATGTCATCCGCGGTGACGACCACGTGAACAACACACCGCGCCAGATCAACATCCTGAAGGCACTGGGCGCCGAAGTGCCGACCTACGCCCACCTCTCGATGATCCTCGGCGACGACGGCGCCAAGCTCTCCAAGCGCCATGGCGCGGTCTCGGTCATGCAGTACGACGAAGACGGTTTCCTCAAGGAAGCGGTCATCAACTATCTGGCCCGCCTCGGCTGGTCGCACGGCGACGACGAAGTCTTCTCGCGCCAGCAGTTCGTCGAATGGTTCGACCTCGACCACATCACCGCCTCCGCCGCCCAGTTCAACACCGAAAAGCTGCTCTGGTTGAACCAGCATTACATGAAGCAGTTGCCGGCTGCCGAGCTGGCCGCCAAGGTCAAGCCGCGCCTCACCGCGCGTGGCATCGACACTGATGCCGGCCCCTGCCTGGAAAAAGCCGTCGCGCTCTATGTCGACCGCTGCAACACGCTGAACGTCCTGGCCGATGCGGTCGAAGTTTTCTACAAGCCAGTGAACCCGTCTGCAGAACTGCTCGCCCAGCACCTCTCGGACGAAGCCCGCCCGGCCCTGGCCGACTTTGCCGCCGGGATCGCCGACGTGACCTGGGAAGCCCCGGCCATCAACGCGCTGATCAAGGCCTGCGTCACTCAGCACGGCCTGAAAATGCCCAAACTGGCCATGCCGCTGCGTGTTCTGCTGACCGGTCAGGCACAGACCCCGTCGGTCGACGCCGTGGTCGAACTGATCGGCCGCGACGGCGTGCTGGCCGCCCTCGGCAAAAATCTTTAAAAAAATCCCAAAAGGCCCTTTACAGCGAGGTTTCACCTCTCTATAATGCGGCCTTCTTTCGAGGGGGTATAGCTCAGCTGGGAGAGCGCTTGCATGGCATGCAAGAGGTCCGCGGTTCGATCCCGCGTACCTCCACCAAGAAAGAAACGCAGTTTTGTCCGGGTCCCCATCGTCTAGAGGCCTAGGACACCGCCCTTTCACGGCGGTAACCGGGGTTCGAATCCCCGTGGGGACGCCAAGATTTAAGCGCGGAGTGGTAGTTCAGTTGGTTAGAATACCGGCCTGTCACGCCGGGGGTCGCGGGTTCGAGCCCCGTCCACTCCG
>NZ_JBDIYD010000014.1:0-78039 GCF_039649255.1 Dechloromonas sp. ZS-1
CCACGGATGGCTACCTGAGCTACGCCTACGGCTCGGCCGGCGGGCTGATCACCAACAGCGGCACGATCCGGAAAACCGGGGGTACGGGGACGCTGGTTCTGGGGGATTACAGTTGGGCTTCTGTTTATAACGATGGCGGCACCTTCGATGTTCAGAGTGGCCAGTTGAATGTTTACCAGTTCAATAACACCGGCAATGGCGTTATCAGCGCGGGTACGGTTGATGTGCTGGGCGGTGCGGGCACGGTTGCCGGTACGCTGATGGGGGCGGGCACCCTGAGTGTTAGCGGCGGCACTTTGACGGTGGATGGCACGGCGAGCATTGCGAACTACGCCCAGAGTGGTGGCACGCTGAATGGTGTGGGCACGCTGACGGCGACGAATACGTTCAACTGGACGGGTGGGACGATGTCCGGAACGGGCACGACGAAGTTGGCTGCTGGAGGGGCGGGGGCGATCAGTAGTCCAAGTTGGAAATATCTGCGACGGACGCTTCGGAATGAAGGAACGCTGACGCAAAGCACTACTTCGAATTTGTTCATGCTCGATAACGGCGGGGTTCTGGAGAACGCAGGGAGGTATGAACTGGCTGATGATGGGTATATCAACTACTACCAATCTGGCGTGGCGGGGCTGATACGTAATACCGGGACGTTCGTGAAAACGGGCGGTACGGGGACGAGCTATATCTACAATGCCCAGTTCAGCAACGAAACAGGGGGCAAGCTGCAGGCGCTGAGCGGTACGTTGTCGCTGGGTGGCGGTTTGAATACCAGCGGCGCGGGTCAGCAGGTGCTGGCCGGTGCGGGTACGGTAGTGGTATCGGGTGGTACCGGAACGCTGACCGGTAGTCTGGACATCGCAACCGGTGGGACGATCACTTTCAGTGGCGGTACGCATACCGTTTCTTCCGGCAACACCTTCGGCACGAGCGGGTCGGGCACGTTAGGTATTTCCGGTAGTGGCATCCTGAATGTTGACGGCGGTGCGAGTGTTGCGAACTTTGCGATGAGTGGCGGCACGCTGGGCGGTAGCGGAGTGCTGACGGCGACGGCCGGCTTCAACTGGACGGGCGGGACGATGTCCGGGACGGGGACGACGAAGCTGGCGTCTGGGGTGACGGGGACGCTAAGTGGTTCGGGATGGAAATATCTGCAGCGGACGCTGCGCAATGAGGGGACTCTGACGGAGAGTGGTTCGGGCACGTTCTTCATGCTGTTTAACGGCGGTGTTCTGGACAATGCGGGTCGGTATGAGTTGGCTGATGATTCGTACATCAATTACTACCAATCCGGCACGCCTGGCCTGATCCGGAATACGGGCACGTTCGTGAAGACGGGTGGAACGGGGACGAGCAACATCTGGTACGCCCAGTTCAGCAACGAAACGGGGGGCAAGCTGCAGGCGCTGAGCGGGACGTTGTCGCTGGGTGGTGGTTTGAATACCAGCGGCGCGGGTCAGCAGGTATTGGCGGGCGCGGGTACGGTGGCGGTATCGGGTGGCACCGGAACGCTGACCGGTAGCCTGGACATCGCAACCGGTGCGACCTTGAGTTTTACGGGCGGTACCTTGAATCTGGCTGATGGTGCGACCTTGGGTGGGTCAGGTAATGGGGCCTTTAACTGGACAGGGGGCACCCTGAATGTGACTGGCGTGACGACAGGTGCCACGCTTGGCAGCGGGCTGACTTTGAATCTCAGCAACCGCAGTATTGGTGGCGGTGGCCAACTGACTAATCAGGGGACGGTCCTGATGAGTGGCAGCACCCTCAATGCCAATTTCGTCAATGCAGGGCAGTTGACCGTCTCGGGGACGGGAAACACCATCAGCGGTAGCGGTGCGTTTGATATCGATGCCGGAACGATCACCTTGAACAGTGGTGCGACCTTGACCAAGAGTGGTGGCACGGTCAATTGGCATGGCGGCACCTTGGCCGGTATCGGTAATTGGCAATTGACTGGCGGGGCGACCTTTAATGTTAATGGTAGTGGCGTGCGGATTCTCAATGGCCAAACCCTGAATGCGAGTACTTTTGCCATGGCGGGCGGGAGCCTGGATGTGCAGAGCGGCAGTCTTTCCCTGGCGGCCGGTAGCATTGCAACAGGGGCCTCACTGGTTTTGAGTGGTGGGACCCTAAGTCATAGCGGCACGTTGTCTGTCGACGGCACGCTGAGTCTGGCGGGCGGTGCTTTGTCTGGTGTGGGGCGCCTGGATATCACCGGGGCGCTCCTCAAGCAGGCGCCCGGCGGTCTCTCGCTTGGCAAGGTGCTTAATAATGCCGGCCTGGTTCGGGTGAGCAGTGGCACCCTCAATCTGACTGGTGGCGGTACGCACAGTGGCAGCTTTGCGGCAGATGCTGGGACGACGCTGGCTTTTGCCGGTGGGACACACATTTTCCTGGATGGTAGCAGCGTCAGCGGCAGCGGTAATTTTGCGGCAGGTGGTGGCTTGATGTTGAGCGGTACCCAGGCGGGTCTGACGGTCGACGCTGGTAGCAGCCTGAATTTGAACACCATGGGTTTTGTCGGTAGCGGGAATCTGACGAACCGCGGCAGCATCAGTGGCAATAATGTTGTGCTGGGGGGCGCGTTCGTCAATGCGGGCGAGGCAACCCTGCAAGGCGGAACGATTTCCGGTGATTTTTCAAATACCGGGACACTGAATGTGAGCGGTAATCTTGTATTGGCTGGCCAGCGTGCGACCCAGTCTGGAGGCACCGTCAATCTCGGTAATGGTGCCAGCCTGACTAAGGATGGTGGCACCCTGTATTGGTCTGGTGGTGCATTTTCGGGGAGCGGTACGCTGGCTTACGTGAACGGGGGTGCGTTTGCATTTGCTGGCAATGGGGATCGTGTCATTGACAACCCGAACCTGACCTTTGCCTTTACCGGACTGAGTTTGCCCAATGGCTCCTTGAGCTTGTTGAATGGTGGCCTGACCTTCAATGGGACGACTTCGATCCCGGCCAATACCGAACTAAAAATGTTTGGTGGCACGATTACCAACAACGGCCCCCTGAACGTCAGTGGTTTGTTTGGCCTCTACGGCGGGCAACTCACCGGTGCCGGTGCGATCAACATGACAGGGGGCACCATTGATCTGCCGGCGAGCAGCACGGTGAACTGGCAGTCCACCGGCCAGATGTCGAACAGCGGCACCTTGAACATGAGTAACCGGACAATCACCAATCCGATTACCAATAACGGCACGATCAATAGTGCCGGTGGTTTGACCTTTACCGGCCAATTCACCAATGCGGGGAGCTTGAGCCTCTCTGGCGGGACAACCACTTTCTCGGGCGGCTATGTTCAAAACGGGGGTGCGTTGCACCTGGGGGCAGGGGCGGGGACTTCGGCCAATGTGGTGGTTGGAGGCAGCGGCTTCAGTATGGTGGGCGGTACTTTGTCGGGCAGCGGCACGATTTCCGGCGATCTTTCCCTGACGGGGGGGCTGCTGTCGGTAGGCTTCTCTCCGGGGAGCCTGACGGTCAACGGCAATTTGAACCTCTCGCCAACATCCGTCACCCAGATCGAACTCGGTGGCACGACCCCTGGAAGCGGGTTTGACACGATTACCGTCACTGGAACCGCCAATCTGGCCGGAACCTTGAATGTGAGCAGCTATGGTGGTTATGTGCCGGCGGCAGGCAGCAGCTATACCTTCATGAATTTTGCGTCCAGCACCGGTGCCTTCAGCAGCACCAACCTCCCTGCTGGCTGGAATATGTCGATGAACACCAGCACCGCATCTCTGAATTTGCTGATGGCCGGGGCTGCATCCGCAGCATCTTCCTCAATGACATCGCCGTTGCAAGCATTGGTGCAGTTGCAGACAAGCATTGGCGGGGGCGCTACGGATCCGGGAGCCCTGACAGTCGGGGCCATGTCGTTTGATATGACACGCGTTACGCACAGTGATGTCGACGCGTCGTTGATTCAGCAACTGGTGATGCTGGGTGCGGCACAGATGCCGAGCACCCGCGAGGATATGAAGGTTTGCCGCTGATGGATGCACATAAAAAATGGGGCGCGACGTTCCGTGCCTGCTTGTGTTTTGCCTTGTGCTGGATCAGTCTGGGTGTGCTGGCGGAGCCGATTGCGACGGTTGAGGTAGTGGACGGGGTCGTGACGGTCTTGCGCCTCTCTGGAAAACGAACGGCACTGGCCGTGGGCTCGAAGCTGGAAGAGGGGGACGTGGTGTCCACCGAGAAAGACTCCTATGTTCGCTTGCATTTTACGGATGGCGCGGAAATGGGGGTCCGCCCGCTCAGCACGCTGAATATCCAACGCTATCGTTTCGAGAAAGAGCGTCCGACGCAGGATGCGCTGGTCGTCAACCTGGTCAAGGGGGGAATGCGTACCGTGACCGGCCTGATTGGTAAACGCGGTAACGAGAATGCCTATCGTGTTCAGGGCTCGACAGCGACGATCGGGATACGCGGTACCGAATATGTCGTGCGCGAATGCAAAGGCGATTGCAACATCGAGCGACCGCCATCAGGGCCCATGACCGTGTCTGGGAGCGGCTCGCAGCCCCGGCAGAAAGGTGCGCCAGCCCCCTTGCCTGTTGCTGCCCGTCTGGCCGCTTTCTCCGGGCAGGTGAAGGTCTCCGATGGGGTGAAGACACGCCTTGCTGTTGCCGGGGAGGCTCTCCTGAGCGGGGAAACCGTGCGCGTGAGTTCCCCCGGGCACGCCGTCCTGGAGTTCAATGATAAGGCACGTGTCGTGTTGGATCAGGGGAGTGAATATCAGCTGACCAGCGTACGTTTTCACCCCAATGGCGCGAGCAGCAGCCATGCGGTGACCGATCTGGTGAAGGGGGGGCTGCGCATGGTGACCGGCAGTTTGGGCAAGCAGCAGCCTGAGCGGGTGAAAGTTCAGACGGTGGTTGCAACAATCGGTATCCGGGGGACCAATTTCGATATCTGGTGCGTGCCGGGAGGCAGTTATCAGCCGGGGGCTGCGATTCATGTTCCCGATGCGGCACATCCCTGCGATCAAGCGCTCTATGCTTCAACGCGAGATGGTCTGATTGAACTGGTTTCAGGCGACCATCGCCTTCAGGTGCCGATTGGACGGATTGCATACATCGACCAGCCTGGCGGGGCTCCGGTACTGCTTCCCCCCGGGAGTGATGTTTTGCAGCGGGCGCCGGCACCCGAGGCATTGGTGATCGATCATGTTGCCTTGTTCGGTCTGGAGGCCCGGGATGTCTCTGAGGCCGGACTCTATGTGTCGGTGAAGGAAGGGGCCGTATCGCTGATGCAGGAAAGCGGGCAGGAACTGTTTTTACGCCGCGGCGAAGTGGGCTATGCCGGTACCAACGGTCGGGAAGTGGTCTTGCTGAATGCGGAGCCTGATTTCGTGAAAAATGACTTGTATCTCCGTGAGATGCATGTTGATCCCGCCTCGTGTCGTGCACAGTAAGCGATCCATGTTGAACAAAATGATCTTCGCCACGCTGTTGACCGTGGCTGTATCGGGGGCCGTCGCGGAAGACGTTGCCGGATTTGAAATCAAGGGATTCGTTGTCGAGAATGCAAGCTTGCTCAGCCCGGTGCTGTTGCAGGAAAGCGCCCAGCAATTTGTGGGCGCACGGCGTGCGATGTCTGATATTCAAGGTGCGCTGGCCGCCATTGAGCACGCCTATGCCGAGCATGGCTTTGGAGCCGTCAAAGCCATGCTTCCTGAGCAGGAATTGGCTGATGGTCTGGTTCGCGTCCGCGTGATTGAAGCGACGATCGGGCAGGTCGAAATCGTGGGGAATACGCATTTCTCAACCGAAAACATTCGGCGCAGCTTGCCCGGCTTGGCGGAAGGGCAATATCCCAATCTTGCCCGGATTGATGCAGCCTTGAGAGTGGCGAATGAGAGTGCCGCTAAACAAACCAATCTGGTGTTCCGGCAGGGGGAGCAAGAAGGAACTTTGGATGCATCGGTGCGGATCAGCGATGAGAATCCGCTGCGTTTTGCTGTTTCGGCAGATAACACCGGCGTAAAAGGATCGGATGGCAAATATGCCACGGGGCGTTACCGGACTGGTTTCATCGTGCAGCATGCCAATTTGTTCGATCGGGACCATGCCCTGTCGTTCCAGTATCTGACCTCACCGGGATTTATCCATGATGTGAAAATAGCCGGTTTGGGCTATCGCATGCCGCTGTACGCGACGGGGAATGCGCTGGAGCTGAGCTATGGCTATTCGAATGTGAATTCCGGCAAGCTGACGACGGTTGCTGGTCCGATCGGAATTTCGGGTAGCGGACATGTCTTCTCCGGAAAATACGAGCAGATGTTTCCGCGCTGGGGAGACTGGTTGGGTAAGCTCACCTACGGGTTGGATTACCGGATTTATACCAACAAAGTCACGGCAGAGGGATCTCAGGAAAGCCTGATCCCTGATACGGTTGTACACCCGGTATCACTGACATATGGCGGACAATTACAGCAAGAGAGCCGGGTGCTCCAGGCGGCATTGACCTATCTGCATAACATTCCGGGCGGAGGGGACGGTCGCACGGAGGATTTCACGAAACCAGGGGGACGCGCACAAGCAACTGCGAATTATCAGGCTTGGCGATTCAATGCGGTACTGAATCAGTCCTTGCCGAAAGACTGGATCTTGAAATTGGCTGCCAATGGTCAATACACTCGGGATGCCCTGATTTCCGGGGAGCAGTTTGGCGCGGGTGGGCAGGACTCGGTAAGAGGTTTCTATGAACGCCAATTTGCCAATGACAAGGGCGTCCGTGCGAGTGCAGAGTTGATGACACCAGAACTGCTGGGTGGCGGCTTGCATCGCCTACGGCTGCTCGCGTTTTATGATGCTGCTGCCTTGTGGCGCAACCGGCCCCAGCCAGGTGAGGCGTCGGCGCTGTCGATCTCGAGCGTGGGGCTGGGCGTTCGCGGGGGCTATGGAAAAGACCTGAGCTACCGTTTTGATTTGGGGCGCGTGATTGATGAGGCGCTGCCGCAACGCAGCGGCATGACCCGCCTGCACGGGGCATTATTCGTGATGTTCTGATCTTTTTGTCATCATTTTGTTCAGGGCGCCGCGCTAAACTCGGTTTCTTGTTTAAAGCATCGTTTGGGTTGAATACATGCCTGTTTCGCATAAAGGCTGGGCGTCGGATTGTCTGGCGGGTTTTTCTGTGGCCATGGTCGCACTCCCGGTTGCCATGGGCGGTGGTTTGATCGCAATGGCGCCATTGGGACCGGCGTATGTCAGCTTGGCGGTCAAGTCCGGTTTGATCTGTGCGCTGTTGGCCGCCTTGGTCACAGCCTGTTTTGGAAGTGCTTGTCACACAAGTGGCGGTCCTTCTAACTCGACCTCGATTGTGCTTGCTTCAGCGTTGGCCGGTATGGGGGTGAGCGGTGCTGGTATTGGTGAAGTGATGCTGATGCTGGCGCTGATCGTTTGCCTATCGGGTGCCATGCTTGTTTTTGCCGGATGGATTGGTTGGGGCAGTTTGGTCAAATACATCCCGCGCCCTGTGACGTCCGGGTTCATGACGGGAGGTGGGATTCTGCTGATCCTCTCCCAGGTACATGCGGCATTGGGGGCCACCCCAGGTGGAGCATGGACGAATCTGCTTCACAACATCCATATTGGGGCTGTATGTGTTTCCGTGATCACTTTTTGGGTTTGTGTGCACGCCCCCCGATGGCAACTTCCTATTCCGCCTGCGCTGCTGGGCTTGTTGGCTGGCAGTGCCGCCCATTATGTAGGTGGGGAACTCCTCGGGCCGGGTTCTTTTGGGCATGCCCTTGGCCGCTTTCCCGCCTTGTCTGAAACGCCGCTCTGGTGGGGGGCCTTCGAGCCTGCAGCAATTTTGCATCTGGATTGGGTGCATCTTGTCTCCGCCGCGTTGCTAGTGACGCTGATGTCTGCTGTGCAGACGCTCATGACGGCTCAAGCATTGGATGCTCTCGCGCATTCTCGTCATGATGCCAATCAGGAATTGATTGGTTTTGGGCTGGGTAATGTTGCATCAGGGCTTTTTGGCGGGGTAGCCAGTTCGGCGACTTTGGCGCGTGCGATTGCCGCCTATAAAGCAGGGGGGCAATCACGTCGTGCCGGTGGTTTCAGTAGCGTAATTCTGCTTGGGATTGTTCTGCTTGCAGGGGACGTGATCTCTTATGTGCCACTAGCAGCCATGGCGGGCGTCTTGATTCAGTCAGGTGTCGCCATGATCGATCCGTGGTCCCTGGAGCAGGCGAAAGCCTGGTTTTTCAAGCAAGAGCGGGGGGATGTCGGAGAAAACGTTCTAGTCATCTTGCTGATGTTGCTGAGCATGGTCTGGCTGAATCCTGTGGTGGTGGTTGCTTTGGGCGTCACTTTGAGCATGCTGTTGTTCGTGCGCCGCATGTCTTCATCATTGGTTCGGCGCAGTTATCGCTGCGATGCGCGTCGCTCACTCAAGGTTCGGCCAGACTTTGCAGAGCAGTGTTTGCTGCGCGAAGGGCAGCGGATTCATGTTGTGGAACTCGATGGTCCCATGTTTTTCGGATCGGCCGATCGACTGCGTACGGTACTGGAGCGTGATCATGCCGACGCCGATTTTCTGATTTTGGACTGCCGCAGGGTGCGTGATTGGGATGCAACCGGGATACAGATTCTGGGGCAGATTCGCCATGCATGCGATCGGGAAGGGCGGCAATTGCTCTTGTCCCATATTTTGCCGGGTGATGTGGCTGTGCGCTTAGGTACTGCAGTACCGGTAGCGCATCAGTTTGAGGACACTGACCACGCGATTGAATTTGCCGAAGACATCTTGCTCGGCATGGTGTTGAGCGATGCAGAACTTAAAGGTTTGCGTAAGCTTCCTTATGCCGGCATGTCGCTGTTTTCTGGTTTGAGCCAGGACGAACAGGCGGCCTTGCTGGCCTATTTTGAACCACGCGAGTATGTCGCCGGTGAGGCACTGTTTCGTATGGGGGATGAAGGTGAATGCCTTTTTGTCCTACTTGAGGGCGAGGTGACACTGGGCTTGTCGATGGTAGGACGGCAAGGATTACGCCGATTGGCCGTGATCACGCCAGGTGTCATGTTTGGCGAAATGTCCCTGATCGATGCCTTGCCTCGCTCGGCGGATGCCGTGGCCGGGATGGCGAGTATGTTGATTTCTTTGCCTCGGCGGCATTTCCTGCGCCTTCAGGGTGAGCATCCAGCGCTGTTCGCCAAATTCATGCGCAATATCGCACATGAGATGTCCATGCGATTGCGACTGACCAATCGGCAACTGGGGGCCCTTGAAAGCTGAGGTTTATTTGGTTTTGAAAGTGGTGACGCCATCCCAGTTCGCATCCTCCGGCGGGGTGGTGCGCAACTGGGCTATCCGCGCTAAGTACAGCGTGTAAAGAGGGCGGTTGGGAGTCAGTGCAATCAGGTCTCGAATGGATGCCTCGGCCGCATTCCAGTTTTGGGCCCGGTACTCTTCAAGGGCGAGCGTCCACATTGCCAATTCATGCAATGTTTCAGGGGATTGCTCTGAAATCAGGCCGAGTGGTTCGTAGATCGTGACGGGGGCATCTTTCCCTTTGACTCTCACGCGATCCAGTTCTCTGAAGGCAAAGTCGGGACAACTGGGCAGGCAGGATTCTCCAACAACGATGCCAACACCGTATTCCTTGCTGATGCCTTCGAGTCGAGCGCCAAGATTCACTGCATCGCCCATGACGGTATAAGCGCGACGAATTTGGGAGCCCATGTCGCCGACGGTCATGATGCCGGTATTGATGCCAATGCCGATTTGCAAACATGGCCAGCCTCGTTCCTTGAAACTGTCATCTAGCCGGCGTAATGCTGTTTGCATACCGAGCGCAGCCAGCAGGGCTTGGCGAGTATGGTGCGGATTTTCGACCGGGGCTCCCCAAAATGCCATGATCGCATCGCCGATATATTTGTCGAGCGTACCTTGGTGCTGCTGAATGACCTTGGTCATGGCATCCAGATAAGCATTCATCAGATGCGTCAGTTCCTTCGGGTCAAGGCCTTCTGAGATTGTTGTAAAACTCCGAACATCGGAAAAAAGAACGGTCAGCTCCTGATTTCGCCCCTCCATGCTGTACTGCTCGGGGTTTTGAGCCATCTTGTCGACCAGTTCAGGTGGGACATATTGACCAAACAGCTCGGTGAATTGGCGTTTGCTGCGAGATTCGATGAAATAGCCCCAAGCGGTATTGAATCCATAGAGTCCAAATATGGCGAGCAGAACGCAGGCTAGGGGCAAAACGGTATTGAAATAGTGCCAGAACGCGAGATTGATTCCGATCATGCTGGCGAGAAGTATGATCGCCAGGAATGCCCCTTTCAGTGGGGAGAGGCGGGGCAGAAATGTGATCAGGGTGAGTGCGACCACGATCAACATGACGATATTCGCGCCAGTTAAATAGGCGGGTTTTTCTGAGATCGAGCCATCGAGTATGCCGGCAATCAAATTGGCATGAATTTCGACGCCAGGGTAACTGCTACCAACGGGGGTGGTCCGGAGATCATTTAGTCCTGGGGCCGTCGTGCCGATCAGCATGATTCGTCCAAGCATGAGGTTCGGATCAACTTTGCCCTCTAGTACGTCGACAGCAGATACGTAGGTGAAACCGCCTTCGCTGCCTCTGTAAGGCACCAGCGCGGAGGTGTCGCCATCAACGGGGATACTCAGTGTTCCCCTGGGGGTGACAATATTGATGGCCTCAATAGCGGAATCCGGGCTTGCAGCCCAAGCTTCGAGTTCGGTTTTGCCCAGAACGGTGCGTACCATCGCCACCGAGAGTGCTTCGTAGTAGGCGCCGGCATGTTCGACCAGGATGGGAACCCGCCGAATGCTGCCATCGAAGTCCACCATAGGGTTAAAAAAGCCTGCGCTGGCTGCTGCTTTCTGGAAGTGCGGCAGGTTTGCGCCATAGCCTTCCCAGCGGACGAATTGTTCTGCAAAGCTTGCAAGACTCCCAGGGCCGAATACCGGCAGAGGAAGTTGTCCGCCTTGTCGAGCATTCTGCTGATTGGAGAAGTAATAGCCGAGCACGCTGGGACTTTGTTTCAGGCGTTCGGTAAATAGCTGGTCGTAGTCGAGCTTGCTGCGTAGCGCATTGAGGGTATTGCGAAAACGCTTGTCGTCCCTGAGCTCATGCTGTCCCAAACGCTCGAGTTCGGTGAGCCCTGAACTGTCATCTGCTTCTGCAAAAACGATATCGAATCCGATAACGGCTGCGTGGTAATCCTCGTTCAGTCGTCGCACCAAATCAGCGACTTTATTTCTGCCCCAAGGCCAGTGGCCAATGGCCGCCAGGCTGCGTTCATCAATATCGACAATCACGATGCGATCATCGATACCTTCTTTGGCAAAAAGCCGAACTCGGACATCGTATAGATAATGGTCGAGAACGGTGATGAAGGGAAACTCCACAATTTTCGCAGCATGGGCGAGTAGCATCAGGCTGAAGAGAATGCCGATGCAACTGCGAACGACGAAAGCTTTCATGTTGTACGTGAGAAGGTGGATGCGGCTCTGTGGCAATTCGATACGAAATGAGCACCTTGGACGGTGCTCATTTTTGAGATGCGGAGTGCTGTTTTACTGTTTTGCGAATACAGCCACCGTGCCTGCTGCATAAGCTTGGGCACTGACTGTCCCTGCCACGGCAATGGATGCTGCCAAGCCCGTTGCGCCATTGCCTGTAAATTGGCCGTTGGTGGAGGCATAAGAAATCGTGCACCCAGCGCTACATGTTGCAGCGATGGGCTGATTTGTTTGACTGCCGATGCTCCAAGTCTGGTTGGCAGCGAAGGTGATGGTTGTCGCGCCCGGGCCACCGGTAAAATTCATTTGCATGGCAGAGAGATTGGTAATCTGCTGCGTCGAGAAGTTGACCGATAGCGTGCTGCCCGTAAATGTGCCCGTTCTGCCAAGGCTATCTGTTGGGCTGGTGCCGCCGACGTATGCATAACTTGCGATACCACTGGTCGGCATATTGGTTACAGGGTCACCCCAGCCACTGTGCCACCCGAAGTGGCCCGCTCCGTCGCTGGCATCCGGTTGTTCGTATGCCCAGTAGATCCCGGCGCTTGCGTTGTAACCGACTGTCGTGCCCTGGCTCTGGAGGGCGCTGGCTAAGGATGCTGGGGTAGTGATGTTGCTGTAGCCGGCGGCAGCAAATTCTGCTGATGTCGTTTGATCTGAGGTTACATTGGTTGAGGTTCCATTGGAATTTGGAAATCCATAACCGCTGGCCTGAACCAACGCAATGAGACCTGTGCCTGAACTGAGCGCAGGCTGCCCATTAACCGAGTACTGTGTGACCGAACTGGGCAGGCTGGGCGAGGGCGAGGTCAAATCAGTAGCACTGGGAGATGTACTGATTTGAGCTGAGGTACCGCTATCCTGCGTGGTACTGTTAAGCGGCGTCGCAGGGCCATTTCCCGTTTTGCTCGCCAGGCTGGGAATGGTTTGTCCGTTCAGAAAACGAGGGGGGGCGATCAGCCGGCGTGGCGGTTCGCTAGCTGAGGCGACATGGAAGTACTCTTGCTGGCCGAACTCCATGCTGCCGTTATCATTGGTAACGGCAATGCGGCCATCCGTCACGCCACCAAACAAACCATTGGGTGCCAGACTGCCATCCGGGTTGAAGCAGCTGTTAAGGCAACTCACGAGTACGTAATGGGTGCCTCGAATGCCAATGGTGGCGGTGCTGGTCTTGACGCCGTAATTCTGTTGGTTGCCTTTGCCGATGGCACCGGTGATGGTGCGCAGGCCGCCCTTGACCAGGTTGAAGGTTGAGCGATCTGTTTCAGCGTTGCGCTTGAACTGGTAGTCCTCGATTTTGAATTCGCTGTTCGGGCGCAGCGAGACGATGGATTCATCAGTAAAGCGGATCTGTACGCTGCTTTTATCACCGACGACAAGGCGGTCACCGGCTTCGATGTCAGCGCCTTGCGTCAGTTTGATGTTCTTGTCGGCACGGGAAACCGTCACGTCGCCGACCAGCGAAAGAACGCGTCCGGCCGGTTCAGCCAGGGCTGCGTGGGCAAACAGGGCACCAAGGGTACCGAGCAGGAGGGGGCGGAGAGTGCGCATCGTCTGCCTTACTTGAAATCGTAGCGAACTTTGGCAGCAACGACGTGACGGTCGTAGTCGTAGAAGCCAATATTCGATTGCTGGTTGGTGTAGATGTATTCGCCGCGGATCGACCAGTTGCGGTCGAGAGCGTAGGTGACGGCAAATTCGCTGCCGTAGAAATGGTCGCGGCGGCTGGTGGCATCGCTGGAGAAGGCGTTGTCGTAGCGGCTGTTCTGGTAGGTTAATGCCAGGCTGGTGCTCCATTTGGGCATGGGCTGCAGCGTGAGGGCAGCGCGTCCGCCAAGAATGTCGCGCGACAGATCGTGGCGATTTTGGCTATTGCGCTCTTGCCCGATGTTCGCGGTGAGCGTCAGGACCGGATTCATTGGAGAGACAAAGGCATGCGTCCAGGCTAGGTTGGCCATGTACAGATTGCTGTCGCGCAGGCTGGCCTGGGAGTTCAGCGGTGAAGCTTTCTGCTTATCGCTGAAAATGGTGATATTGTCATAGCGCAATTGTGACCACTGGAGACCGAGTGTCAGACGATTAAACTGGTCGTACTGATGGTTCCATTCGCCGATCAGTGAGCTGATGCCAAGGTAGGATTGGCGGTCGACGTCGATCAGTGCATATTCTGTGCCGATGCGGAATAGATCGCGGTTTTTCAGAATCGAGATGCCGCCCTGAATATTAACTGTGCGCTGATCGAAAATGTCGTTAGCCTGTGATCCGTTCCAGCGGCCGCTGGCTTGGGCGCCGCCATAAAGAGCAATGCCGGGTGCGACTGGATACGTTCCTTGAGCGCCGATGTTTAATGTCTGGAAGGTGTCGCGTTCCTTCTCCTGGGTGGTGCCGGGGTTGATCACCATGCCGGCAGGCAGGCCAGCAATCTGACCGGCACGAATCCCTCCGTTGATATTGCTGTCGTGCCCGAATCCCGCTTCGGCAAAGAAGGCGGCGGTGGGGGTGTAGCGGGATTCGCGGGCACGGATGGCGTCGAGGAATTTGTTGATACCGTCGCGTTCCTGACTGTCTGCCTCTTCGAGCAGATCATTGAAGAAGGTGCGGGCCAGGGCATCCTCGCCCAGGACGTAATAGCCGCGAGCAAGGTGGAAGCGGGCCGAGCGGTTGTCGGGGAACTGCGTTAGGTAACGTTCGAGCGCGAGGACGCCTTCCCCGGGCGCATTGCTGTCGATGGCTGCAATGCCGAAGAAAAAGTCGAAGGCCGGGGTGCCCAGTTCGTTCGCATGCTGTTTGCCGAGTTGGTAAGCCTCCGCAAATTGCTTTTGTTCCATCAAACCGCGGATATCATCTGCAGTCGCCCCCAATGTATGAAGGGACAAAAGCGAAAGCATCACTGCCAGAGATGCACGTTTCATTATTATTCCTGTATTTTTCGGCAAACCTCACGAGTTTATAGACCCTTGTTTTGCTTAACAATATGACCAACGTGATAGATGCTTTGCAATGTTAAGATGAATCAAAATTGCCAACTTGCCAAAGGCGAGCGCTTGTAAATGGAATGTCGTCCCTGCTGTGGTGCCTGCTGTATCGCGCCATCCATTTCCTCGCTCAACAAGCCGGCCGGTGTTCCTTGCCCGCATCTGGATGCGGCGATGCGTTGCCGCCTTTTCGGCCAGCCAGAACGTCCAACCTGTTGCAGTGGCTTGCAGCCCTCGCCCGAGATGTGTGGCGAGAGCCGGGAGGCGGCGCTGATATGGCTGTCCGATCTGGAGGCGCTTACGCGTCCGGGATAGTAGAATGCGTCCTCTTTGTTTGTGCGGTGCGACATGGACGCGATGCTACTTTTGAAAGCCCTGATCCTCGGGATCGTCGAAGGGCTGACTGAATTCCTTCCGATTTCTTCGACAGGGCACTTGATCCTGGCGGGGGATCTGCTCAATTTCAATGACGATCGCGGTAAGTTGTTTGAAATTGTCATCCAGTCCGGCGCCATTCTGGCGGTGGTGTGGGAGTACCGGGCTCGTATCGCCGGTGTGGTGAGCGGCTTGGGGAGAAACCGCCTGGCGAATCGCCTGGTGCTGAATCTGGCGATTGCCTTCATGCCGCTGGCCGTCCTGGGGTTGCTGTTCAAGAAAGCCATCGAGGCGCATTTGTTCCAGCCTGTACCCGTTGCGCTGGCGTTCATCGTCGGGGCATTTTTCATTCTTTGGGCCGAGCGGCGAGAGCATCGCATTCGCGTGGAAACAGTGGATGACATGACGCCGCTCGATGCCCTCAAGCTGGGTTTGGCGCAGGCGGCAGCCTTGATCCCGGGTACCTCGCGTTCTGGCGCCACGATCATCGGGGGCTTGTTGTTTGGCCTCTCGCGTAAGGCGGCGACCGAGTTTTCCTTCTTCCTCGCTATCCCGACCCTTTTTGCTGCGACGGCTTACAACCTCTACAAGGAGCGCGCATTGCTCAATGTGGACGATCTGGGCATGTGGGCAGTCGGTTTCGTGTCGGCCTTTGTCTCGGCATTCCTCTGTGTGCGTTGGTTGCTGCGCTACATTTCCAGCCATGATTTCACGGTTTTTGCGTGGTATCGCATCGTCTTTGGCATCGTGGTTCTGGCTACGGCTCATTTTGGTTGGGTTGAATGGTCGGTGCACTGAGTTCGCCCGGCATCCTCTATCTGCACGGCTTCTGTTCGTCACCGGCCTCCTGGAAGTCGCGCCTGCTGGCTGACGCCATGGCGGCGCGAGGGCAGGCAGGGCAATTTGCCTGCCCCATGCTGTCTCCGGTGCCTGATGAAGCCGTTGCCCAGGCGGGACGTTTGATCGAGGCGGCGCCAGGCCGGGTAACGCTGGTGGGCTCTTCGTTGGGCGGTCATTACGCCGCCTGTCTGGCCGAGCGTTACGATCTGAGCGCCGTATTGATCAATCCAGCGGCGGTCGACCGTCTGGATCTGGCCAAATTCATCGGTGAGCATGCGAATTTCCATACCGGCGAACGCTTTACCTTCACGCCGGCGCATGCCGCGCAATTGCGCGCCCAATGCGTACCGCTGACGCCGGCACGCTACTGGCTGTGGCTGGAAGAGGGCGATGAGGTCCTCGATTGGCGCCAGGCGGCAGAGGTCTACGCCGGATGTCGCCAGATGGTCCTGCCCGGTGGCGATCACAGCTTCACCAAGTTTCCCGAGTTCATTCCGCAACTGCTTGAATTTGCCGGGATATAATCCGCAAATGAATGTATTGTTTGAAGAAGATGGCGGCTTCAAGGCCGGCACGGTGCTGAGCGACGCCGACGCGTCCCTGCAGATCGAAATGCCGTCCGGCAAGCGCAGCAAGATCAAGGCGGCAACGGTGTTGCTGCGGTTCGAAAAGCCTTCTGCCGCGGCCCTGCTCGAGCAGGCCACCCCGTTGGCAGAAGAAATCGAGGCGGATTTCCTCTGGGAGTGCGTGAGCGATGGCGAGTTTTCGTTTCTGGATTTTGCCCGTGATTACTACGGACACGAGCCCGCCCCGGTTGAAGCGACGGCGGTCTTGCTTGCCCTGCACGCCGCGCCCGTCTATTTCCATCGCAAAGGCAAGGGCCGCTTCAAGAAGGCACCTGCCGACATTCTCGCAGCTGCTCTGGCTGCACTTGAAAAAAAGCGTCAGCAAGCGCTCGCGATGGAAGGCTGGATCCAGGCCCTGAAAGAATTTCGTCTGCCGCCGGAAATCGCGCCGCTGACCGACAGCCTGCTCTATGCGCCGGATCGCAACAAAGCGGAAACCAAGGCCTTCGAAACGGCCTGCGCGGAAACCGGCCTGAGTGCGGCGCAACTGTTGTTCAAGTGCGGCGCGATCAAATCGGCCTATCACCTGCACTACAAGCGTTTCCTGCACGAGCAGTTTCCCAAGGGAACCGGTTTTCCGGCCTTGCCGGCGCCGGGCGTGCCGGGCAGCTTGTCGCGGGCGGATGTGCGGGCTTTTTCGATTGATGACGCCAATACCACCGAAATCGACGATGCCCTGTCGGTGACCTGGCTGCCCGGGATCGGGACGCGCATCGGGATTCACATTGCGGCACCCGGTCTGGCCATTACGCATGGTTCGCCGCTCGACGGGGTGGCGCGAGCCCGCTTGTCGACGGTGTACATGCCGGGCAACAAGATCACCATGCTGCCCGATGCCGTGGTCGGCGAGTACACCCTGGCCGGTGGCACCGATTGTCCGGCGGTCTCGCTCTACCTGACGGTCAACGAGGTTTTTGAGGTCATTTCCCACGAATCCCGTGTTGAAATGGTGCATATTGCCGCCAACCTCCGACACCACGAAGTGGAGCCCTGGTTCAATGCGGAGACCGTGGGCGGTGCCTTGGCGGATGAGCCTTTTGCCAAGGAACTCCTGCATCTCTGGCATTTTGCCAATGCCTGCGAAGGCCGTCGTGGCAAGCCCTCCGCCACGCAGGGCATCAACGATTACAACTTTGCCATCGTCGGCGATCTGGCCGAACCGGATGCGTGTACCGTCGAGATCAGCGAACGCAAGCGCGGCAGCCCGCTCGACAAGCTGGTGGCCGAGCTGATGATCGTCGCCAATTCGACCTGGGGCGGTCTGCTTGCCGAGAAGAACATCGCCTGCCTGTACCGAGCCCAGACGCAGGGCAAGGTGCGCATGACGACCTCGCCGCTGCCGCATGAAGGCCTGGGGGTGCCGCAATACGCCTGGATGACCTCGCCCCTGCGCCGCTATTGCGATCTGGTCAATCAATGGCAGCTGATCGCGTGTCTGGGCAACGACACGCCGCCCTTTGCCCAGAAATCCGCCGAGCTCTTCGCCGCCATGCGCGATTTCGAGCTGACCTACGCTGCCTATGCCGAATTCCAGCGTCAGATGGAGCGCTACTGGTGCTTGCGCTGGCTGCAGCAGCAAGGCTTGAACGAGGTGGATGCCACGGTGCGCCGTGAGCAGCTGGTCAAGGTCGACCATTTGCCGCTGATGGTCCGCGTGCCGTCGGCGCCGACGGATCTGTTGCCCGGGCAGCGTGTTCGCCTGGCCGTCGAGCAGATCGATTTGCTGGCGCCGGAAGTGACCTGCCGTTTCCTGTCTGTGCTGGAAGCTGCACCTGAGGCCGCCGCGGAGGCCGAGGAGGACGCTGCGTGAGTGCGCTGGCGCAGCGTTGGCAGACTGCTCGCCCGGACGATCGGCGCCTGTGGCTGGCGCTCGCGATGTCGATCGGGGTGCATGCCCTCCTGCTGTCGCTGCACTTCCGTTTTCCGGAGGCCAGCCAGGCCATGCGCGAGAAGGCGCTGGACATCATTCTGGTGAACGCCAAGTCGGCCCGTAAGCCGACCGATGCGCAGGCGCTGGCCCAGGCTAACCTGGACGGGGGCGGCAATACCGATGAAAACCGGCGGGCCAAGACGCCGCTGCCGGTCACCGCGCAGCAGGTCCATGGCAACGATCTGCAGCAGATGCAGCGCCGTGTGCAGGAACTGGAGGCCGCACAGCAGCGCATGCTGACCCAGGCCAAGAGCCTGCGCCAGGTGGTGGCGACCCAGACCGCTAACCAGCAACCGACGCCGGCGCCGAGTGTGAGTGGGCTGGACCTTGCCGAGTCCGCCCGGGCGATGGCGCGTCTGGAGGGCGAGATCGCCAAGAATACCGACGAGTACGCCAAGCGGCCGCGCAAGAAGTTCATCGGCGCGCGGGCCGAGGAATACCGTTTTGCCCAGTACATCGAAGATTGGCGCATGAAGATCGAGCGTGTCGGCACCTTGAATTATCCCGAGGCCGCGCGTGGGAAATTGTATGGTTCCCTGGTGTTGACCGTCGTCATTGCGGCCGATGGCCGGGTCGAGCGCGTCGATATCAACCGTTCGTCCGGACACAAGGTGCTCGACGAGTCGGCGCGCCGCATTGTTCAGCTCGCCTCGCCGTATGCACCGTTCCCACCCGATATCCGGCGCGATACGGACATCCTTGAAATCACCCGGACCTGGCACTTTACGCAGGGCGACCAGTTGTCCGCCAAATAACGCCGCGAGGCCCGTTTCATGACCGATCGCTACGCTGTTTTCGGCAACCCGATTGCCCACTCCAAGTCACCGCAGATTCACGCTGCTTTTGCTGCGGCCACGGCGCAGGATCTCCGCTATGAAGCCCTGCTCGCGCCACTGGATGGGTTCGCGGGTGCAGTGGCTGATTTCGTCGCAGCGGGCGGGCGTGGCGCCAATGTGACGGTGCCCTTCAAGGAAGAGGCATTTCGTCTCGCCACCCGCTTGTCGCCACGGGCGGCACGGGCGGGGGCGGTGAATACGCTGGTGTTTTCAGGCGCGGGCATTCTGGGCGATAACACCGATGGCGCCGGACTGGTCCACGACATCACGCGCAATCTGACGGTCGACCTTGCGGGCAAGCGCATTTTGCTGCTCGGTGCCGGTGGCGCGGCGCGCGGCGTGATTCAGCCGCTGCTGGCAGAAGCGCCCGCCGCGCTGCACATTGCCAACCGTTCCGCCGATAAGGCCGTCGCTCTGGCGCAGGCCTTCGCCGATCTGGCGGCAGTGTCCGGTGGCAGCTTCAGCGATCTGGCCGGTTTGCCGTTCGATGTGGTCATCAATGCCACATCGGCAAGCCTGGCGGGTGAGCCGTTGCCTTTGCCGACCGGCCTCTTTGCGCCGGGTTGCCTGGCCTACGACATGATGTACGGCAAGGGCGAGACGCCTTTCCTGGCGCAAGCCCGCCTCGCCGGTGCGGCCCGTTGTGCCGATGGTTTGGGCATGTTGGCCGAGCAGGCGGCAGAGGCGTTTCTGGTCTGGCGCGGCGTGCGCCCGGCGACGGCCGGCGTGCTCGCCACGCTGCGTGCTGCGCTGGCCGGATGACCTGGTTCGGCCGCTGGCTGAAGCGCCTGATCCTGCTCGTTGCGGGCCTGGGCTGTCTGTGGCTGCTCTGGCTGACGGCCTGGGTGCTGTATTGGGGGCAGTTCAACCCGGGGACGACCCGCTTCATGGAGATTCGTCTCGATGAATTACGCCAGACGCAGCCCGATGCCCGTTTGCAGCAAAGCTGGGTCCCCTACGAGCGGATTTCGCTTCATCTGAAGCGCGCCATCATTGCCGCAGAAGACGCCAAGTTCGTCGATCATGAAGGCTTTGACTGGGATGGCATTCAAAAAGCCATCGAAAAGAATCAGAAAAAAGGCCGTTATGTCGCGGGCGGGTCGACGATCAGCCAGCAGCTGGCGAAGAATCTCTTCCTGACGCCGACCAAATCCTATTTCCGCAAGGCGGAAGAAGCGGTGATCACCTTGCTGCTGGAACAGTTCTGGAGCAAACGCCGCATCTTCGAGGTGTATCTCAACGTGATCGAATGGGGCAATGGCGTTTTTGGTGCCGAAGCAGCAGCACGGCATTACTACGCGCAGTCTGCCGCACAGCTAGGCCCTGAGGCCGCCGCCAAAATGGCCGGCATGGTGCCGAATCCACGCTACTACGACCGCCATCGCGCTGCCCCCGGCCTGGCGCGTAAAGCGGCCATCATTCTGGCGCGCATGCCGGCCGCAGAAATTCCTTGAAGTTTCGCGGGTAAGGGTTTTCCGCATCACAATTTGTCAAGGTGACGTCATCGTGCCGGTGCTAGAATGACGACCTCTTTTGCGGCACTGCACCATGAGCGACGAAGCACAGCTCTCCGATAGCGAAGATCTGCAGGAGCGCCTCGCAGAGGTGCAGACCCTGCTCGCCCGGCACAAGCTGGTGGAGGAGCTCGTCCATCGTCAGGAAGGGCCGCGCCACGACCTCGTCGAGGACATCGTGCATAAGCAGCATCTGCACGAGTTGCAAAACCGCCTCGAACCCATGCACCCGGCGGACATCGCCTATGTGCTGGAAGCCCTGCCGCCTGATGAGCGTCTGATCGTCTGGGGGCTGGTCAATCCGGAAATCGAAGGCGAAGTCCTGCTCGAAGTCTCGGATGTCGTCCGGGAAAGCCTCATCGAATCGATGGAGCGCACCGAGCTGGTGGCTGCGGCCGAAACGCTCGATGCCGACGAACTGGCCGACCTCGCGCCCGATCTGCCGCAGGGCGTGATCGACGACGTTTTCCGCAGTCTTTCTGTCGAAGAGCGCGAACAACTCCGCGCCGCCATGTCCTATCCCGAAGATTCGGTCGGCTCGATCATGGACTTCGAGATGGTCACTGTCCGGGAGGACGTGACCCTGGAGGTGGTGCTCCGTTACCTCCGCCGCTTCGATGAACTGCCGGACCAAACCGACCAGCTTTTCGTGGTCGACCGTGAGGAAAAGCTGAAAGGCGTCCTGCCGCTCAATGTGCTGCTGGTCAACGACCCGGAGGCCGAGGTTGGCGTCCTGATGCAGACCGACTTCGTCGAGCTGGAGCCGGATGATTTCGCGGACGAAGCCGCCAAGGCCTTTGAACGTTACGACCTCGTGTCGGCGCCGGTGGTCGATACCGATGGCAAACTGCTGGGCCGGGTGACCGTGAATGAAGTCGTGGACTACATTCGTGAAGAAGCCGAGCAGGAGCAGTTGGCACAGGCCGGTCTGCGTGAAGAGGAAGACATCTTTGCCTCGGTCTGGGACTCCGTGAAGAACCGTTGGTCCTGGCTGGCCATCAATCTGGTGACGGCGTTTGTCGCCTCGCGCGTGATCGGTGCCTTCGAGGATTCCATTGAAAAACTGGTGGCCCTGGCTGCCCTGATGCCGATTGTGGCGGGGATCGGCGGCAACTCCGGGAACCAGACGATCACCATGATCGTGCGCGCGATTGCCATGGGGCAGGTACAGCCGGACGCGATGCGCCGCCTGCTGCGCAAGGAACTCGGGGTGGCGACGATCAATGGCCTGATCTGGGGCGGGCTGCTCGGTTTGGCCGCCTGGTGGCTCTATGGGAATGCGGCGCTCGGTTTCGTGATGACGGCGGCGATGACGCTCAACCTGCTGCTGGCGGCAAGTGCCGGGGTGGGCATTCCGCTTCTGCGCGAAAAATTCGGGGCAGATCCGGCTGTTGGCGGTTCCGTCATGATCACCGCCCTGACCGACTCCGGCGGTTTCTTCATTTTCCTCGGGCTGGCCACGCTCTTCCTGATGTAAGCCTCAGTATTCCTGGCGCATCGCGTTTTCAGCGTCGGCATGGCGCAGGCGCAGGGCCAGGGAGCGCGCCAGCGAGCGCAGGACGGTCAGCGCCAGCTTTTTATGTTCCTCGCTGATGCGGGCGAACTGCTCCTGGGTCAGGATGAAAAACTCGGCATCCGTGGCGGCAATGGCATCGTTGCCGCGCGGTTGACCGTCGAGGAAGGCCAGACCACCGAAAAAGTCACCACGGCCGAAGGTGGCGATATGGCGGGTGCGCCCGCCGCCCAGATGGGCGTAGATGTGTACCGTGCCACTACGGATCAAATAGATCGCATCGCCCGCTTCGCCGCGTGAATAGATGGTTTCACCCGCTGCGTAGTGGCGCCGGATGAGCTTGGCTTCAAGATCGGCCAGGGTTTCGTCCTTGCGCTCCTGGAACATTTCCATCTCGGCCAGTTCCAGCGGCTGCTCCGGCATGCTGGCCGTGGCGCGGTCATGCTCCCCGAGCAGATGGTCTTCCACCCATTCGATCGCACTGTCGAGTTCCGGGAAAAGTCGAATGGCGTCGGAACCATCTGTCACGCCGGTTTGTTCCAGAAATTCACGCAAATTACGTCCGTTGGGCAGGTTTTCCCGCACGTTCGACAGAATCAGCAGGGCTTTCCGTTCCGCCAGACTGTCGCGCAGCTGGCAGAGCAGATGGGCGGCCGTGACATCGACCGACTGAACCCGCTTCATGTCGAGAATGATGAAGTTGCGGTGCTTGAGCTCGGGTTCAATGTCGCTGTAAAGCTGTTGGGTGGTGCCGAAAAAGAGGCTGCCCTGTAGTTCGAAAATGACGGCCTGGTCGCCTTTCTGGGCCAGGATGCGGGTTTCCGATTCTGGGCGGTGCCAGCGCGAGGACATTTGATTGACGTAGAACTTGTGCCGGATGGCGCTACCGCCAATCTGCTCGCGCAGAAAGAGGATGATGGCCAGGGCAACGCCGACACCGGAGGCGGCCAGCAGGCCGATGGTGAGTGCGACGGCGATGACCATGAAAACCACGCCGAAATCGAGCACGGTGGCAGACGACTGCACGAAGCGCAGCGGGCCACGGTCGATCATGCGCAGGCCCACCACGATCAGGATGCCGGCAAGTGCAGAGACTGGAAGCCAGGCCAGCAGTCCGCCCAGCAGCAGGGCGAAGATGAGGGCGGAAATCCCTTCGATCAGCCCGGATGCCCGCGTTTTGGCACCGCTGGAGAGGTTGACCAGCGTTGCGCCCATGGTGCCCGCGCCAGGAATCCCGCCAATGGCACTCGCTGCAGCGTTGGCCACCCCTTGCGCGACCAGTTCCCGATTGGGGGCGTGCCGGCTGCGCGTCATCTGGTCGAGCACGACGCAGGTTTTCAGGGTGTCGATGGACAGCAGCACGGCCAGGGTCAGGGCGTTGCCAATCAGGGCGCCAACCTGATTGAGACGGAGTTCGCCAATGTCGTACCAGCGCGCGCTGATGGCCTGCAGATAACCATCGCTGCTCACCCCGAAAGGGCCGATCACGAGCGGGTTGTCGCTGACGGAAAAGAGGGCGGTGTCTTGCAGGGCGAGACCGAAGTAACAGGCGATACCGGCCAGGATGCCGAGAATGGTGCCGGGCAGGCGCGTCGTCAGGGGGGGGCCGAGCCACATCACCAGCATCGTCGTGCCGCCGACTGCCAGGGCGCGCCAGTCCCAAAGGCTGTGCTCGGTCAATGCGGCGACCAGGCCGGTGCCGGCGGGCGTGCCCAGAAGCTTGGCCAGCTGGCTGCCGATGATGATCAGGCCGACGGCGGTCAGATAGCCGCTGACCACAGGATAGGGGATGTATTTGATCAGGCGCCCGATGCCGACGAAGCCGAAGACAATCTGGAACAGGCCGGCCAGCACGCCGAGCAGCAACATGAGCAGGACGATGGTATGGCCGGGCAGGTTCTGCTGTGCCATTTCGATGGCGAAAGCCGAGAGCAGCGCGGCGGCGGGGGCGCAGGGGGCGCTGATCAGGCGGTCGGTACCGCCGAGCACGGCGGCCAGCGAGCCGATGACGATGGCGCCGATGATCCCGGCAAGGGCGCCGAGCGGCGCATGCCCCGGGGAAATCGCGGAATACACCGTGACACCAAACGCGATCGAGGCGGGCAGGGCGACCAGCATGGCGGCAATGCCACCCCAGAAATCCCCGGTCTGGTAGAGCTTCTTGAATAGCTCGCGCATGCTGTTTTCTCCCCGTTTTTACGAGGATATTACTGCGCTTTTGGGCCCCGGGGTGAGCCGGGGCCGGGTTCAGGCCATCTTGTTGCCGAGCATGGCAGGCAGCCAGGCGGTGTTGCCGAGGTCGCCGTGCGGACTCAGGCGCTCGATGATGCGATCGACCGACAGCACGATCAGGATGCGCCGTTCGCCACTGTCGGGTTGCGGACGGACCAGGCTTTCAATGACCGACTTGCCGTCATTCATCATGTCCGGCAATGGCTCGATATCGGCGACCGGCACTTCGCAGACGGCATCGACCTGATCGACCCGGATACCGAAACGGAGCTGATGCTGGGGCGAGTGCAGGACGATGATCTGCGGGCGGGCCGTGCCGGGGCGATGCTGGCGGCGCTCCTGTCCGGCGCGCTGTGGCGTGAGCTTGTGGGCCAGGTCGAGGACGGTGATGGCCTGGCCTTCGTGCATGACGCAGCCAGCAAAGTGTTCGGGCAGGCCGGGCATGGGCGTCAGCCGCTCGGCATCGATGGCTTCGACCACTTGCGCCGAGCGGATGCCGTACCAGTTGCGCCCGATATGGAAACAGGCAATGTCCAGACGTTCACCGCTGCCGCCCAGTCGACTCGTGTAGGTGTTGCTCAGGCGCTCGCTGCGATGCGCCAGTTCGCTGGCGTCGATGACGTGTTCGGAGAGCGGCGAGAAGACCAGCGCGACGATATCGTTGCGGTAGCGGTCTTCTTCTCCCTTGTACTCGCGGTAGCCGGCGCTCATCGAGGAGCCGACGGCGTAGTAGCGGCCATCGAAAATCACGATGTTGGTGCAGTTGTCGCCGTGGGCCAGGTTGAAAAATTCGTAACCGATCATCAGCGGCGTGCCGGCGGGCAGGTCCGTCCGCGTACTGGCGATGACCCGGCCATCTCGTTCGGCGAAGACGGCGAAGGCGCCCGGCACGGCGCTGCCGTCACTCTGGCGGGGCAGCACGTCATCGAGCATGGCGCGGAACTGCGGTGCCGCATCGAAAACGATGGCGATGCCGCCGACCGGTTCGTTGCCCTCGGGTTCGCGTACGGTGGCCGCATAGATGTAGGTGGGCTGGCCCGCATAAAGGCCGCTGGGGGCGAAATCGGAGACGCAATAGCTGCCGGTGTCCGCCAGCCCCAGCGCGGAGCGCACCCAGCCTTCGCCCAGCGTCTGGCCGACCCAGTCGCCGTAGCCGGGGTTGGAAACTGCCACCACCTTGCCGTGACGGTCGAAGAGGATCAGATTGCTGTAGACGGTGTACAAGCCGTTGATCCGGCGCAGGATGTCGGTCAAGCGGGCGCGCTGGCTGCTGTCCGGCGCGCCGGGTGCGGACAGGGCGGTGCGGAAGCTGCGCGTCAGGGCCCACCAGCGGCAGTCGTTGGCGCGCTCGTAGAGGTTGCGGTCCATGATGTCGATGGCTTGGGCCGCTTGCGTGGCGCAGTCGAACAGGACTGAAGAGACCACCGTCTTGTAGAGATTGGTGATCGATTCACTGAAGACATTGCGGGTACGCACCCCGGTGCTGCCGATCTCGCGCAGCAGCACCTTGGCAAAGGCCGCATTTTGCGCCGCGGCCGGGTCCCGGACCAGCCAGACGTAGCCGTTCCAGACGGCCCGGTTGAGTTCGCTCTGGATGGTCGCGGCATTCTGCGGGATGGCTTTGAGTTCCGGGCTGAACAGGCTCGCTGTTTCCAGCACGCCGGCCAGGACATCGTCCGCCACGGCTTCCAGTTCGCGGGCTTCCGACATTTCGAAGGCATGATTGAGCGGGGCGAGGGCATGGCCGACCCAGCCCGGTCCGGCATAGCCCTGGTAACCCTGGGCGGCGCGGGTGGTGGCGAGATATTCGCGTCCGGCAAAGCGCACGACGCGGCAGCTCTCGTCATGCACGGCCTCCAGGCGGACGCCGAGCGGGAACTGGTTGGGGTCGCTGCTGGCAATCACGCGCTGGTCGGCATCGAGCAGGGTGAGGACGGACCAGTCATCCTCGGCGACCAGACTGTCAAAGATGCGCCGGCATTCGTCCTGAAAGCGGAAGCACAGGCAGAGCACGCCGACCGGCTGGGTACCGTCGGCCGACATGACGCGGTAGGCATACACCAGCGGGCTGGCCTCGCCGGGAATCAGGTCGGTCGGGCGGAAGACCTCGACATAGGGGGCGCTGGTGGTCAGCGCCTCGCCGAGCAGGCGGTCCTGGGTGTGGGTTACCGGATTGTTCCCGTCGAGCTGAATCAGCACCTCGCCGCTGGGCGAGAGCAGGATGATGTTGTGATAGACAGAATACTTGGCGACATATTCGTTGAAGCGGGCGTGCAGACGGTATTGCCAGCTCGGGTCGTCACGGACGGCGGGCTCGTGGGCGACCGCTTCGGCAAAGGCCTGGATGTCGTCATCGGTGGCGAGAAAGCCGATGTCGGCGGTGCGTTCGAACAGGTTGCGGGTCAGGATGTCGATCGAGACGCGGGCGGCCGAACCCAGGTTGAGCACGGCTTTCTTGTGGTGCTCGCGGGCCAGTTGCTCGAGCAGGGTACTGGCCAGCCGGTTGAAATCCTCCCGCATGCGGGTGATGTCAGTGCCTGAGCAGAGCAGTTGGCCGAGCAGGCTGAGATTGTCGTAAGCGGCCTGAATTTCGTTCAGACGGCGGCGATCGTTGGCCAGGCCGCCCATGTGGGCGGACAGGTAATCCAGGCTGAGGGCCGGACGGTGGCTTTTGCGCTTACGCATGATCCTTCTCCTGCTGCATGTCGGTATTGCAGTGCAGCAAAAAGGATGCCCGACGGTCGACCGTCGGAAATCCGCGAAAATGCGCGGAGGGGGCCCGATTAGGTAAGTGCGCGAGGAAGGACGTGGTGCGTCGTGGTGCCGGGTTGCACCGTGGCGGTGCAACCCGATTCAGGCATCTCGGGCCGGGCGGGCCCGAGTCTGGGCGGCTCAGCGGCTGAAGTAGGCGTCCGCGGCGGCGATGGTGGCGGCGATATCGGCATCCGTGTGGGCCGCCGAGACAAAGCCGGCTTCAAAGGCCGACGGGGCGAAGTAGTGACCGGCGTCGATCATGGCGTGGAAGAAGCGGTTGAAGGCCTCCTTGTCGCAGGCCAGCACAGCATCGTAGGTGCCCGGGCAGGCATCGGCGAAGTAGAGACCGAACATGCCACCGATGTGCTGGGCGCTGAAGGAAACGCCGTGCTTCTTTGCAGCCGAGACCAGACCATCGCACAGCGCCTGGGTCTTGGCGGTCAGGGACTCGTAGAAACCCGGTGCCTGGATCAGCTTCAGCGTGGCCAGACCGGCGGCGGTGGCGATCGGGTTACCGGAGAGCGTGCCGGCCTGATAGACGGGGCCGAGCGGGGCGATCTTTTCCATGATCTCGCGCTTGCCACCGAAGGCGCCCATCGGCATGCCGCCGCCGACTACCTTGCCGAAGGTGGACAGGTCCGGCGTGATGCCGAACAGGCCCTGGGCGCTCTTCAGGCCGACGCGGAAGCCGGTCATCACTTCGTCGAAAATCAGCACGGCGCCGTATTGTGCGGTCAGGTCGCGCATGGCCTTCAGGAACTCGGCAGTCGGGGCGATCAGGTTCATGTTGCCGACGACCGGCTCGACGATCACGGCGGCGATCTTGTCGCCATGGGCCTTGAAGGCCTCGGCCAGCCCTTGCGGATCGTTGTAGGTGAGGACCATGGTCGATTCGGCGGTGCCGGCCGGCACGCCGCCGGACGACGGGTTGCCGAAGGTGAGCAGGCCGGAACCGGCCTTGACCAGCAGGCTGTCGGCATGGCCGTGGTAGCAGCCCTCGAATTTCACCAGAATGTCGCGGCCGGTATAGCCGCGGGCCAGACGGATGGCGCTCATGGTCGCTTCGGTGCCGGAAGAGACCAGACGCACCATGTCCATCGACGGCACCATCTCGCAGAGCAGGTCGGCAATTTCGACTTCCTTCTCGGTCGGCGCGCCGAAGGAGAGGCCGTCAACGACGGCGGCCTGTACGGCAGCGATGACTTCCGGATGCGCGTGGCCGAGGATCATCGGGCCCCAGGAGCCGACGTAGTCGGTGTACCAGGTGCCATCGGCGTCCTGCACCTTGGCACCGGCGCCTTTCTGGAAGAAGAGCGGCGTGCCGCCGACCGAGCGGAAGGCGCGCACCGGCGAATTGACGCCGCCGGGAATGTGCTTCTGGGCGCGGGCAAACAGGGCTTCGTTGCGTGAGCTGGATTGGGAAGTCATGGGTCAGGCTCTCTCGAATAAGTGTTGATACTGGGCGGCGCGGGCGGCGATGTCCGGCGCCGAAAAAAGGTCGGTGATGACGGCGAGCAGGTCAACGCCGGCAGCCATCAAAGGCGGCGCGTTGTCGAGCGTGATGCCGCCGATGGCGCAGAGGGGGGCAGCAAAGCCGGATTTGGCCTCGCGCAGGAGGTCGACCGTCGCCCGTGGTGCTTGCGGCTTGGTGGGCGAGGGATAGACGGCGCCAAAGGCAATGTAGTCTGCACCGCCCGCCAGCGCCGGGCCGGCATTCGCCAGATCGGCATAGCAGGAGGCGCCGAGGATGCGTTCCGGACCGAGAATGGCGCGGGCCGCGGCCAGGCAGCCATCTTCGCCACCCAGATGGACGCCGTCGGCGCCGATCAGGCAGGCCAGGGCCAGGTCGTCGTTGATCAGCAGGGTGGCGTCAAAGGCCGCGGTCAGGCGGCGCAGGGCGCGGGCGCGGGCGACCTGTTCCGCCTTGTCGCTCAGCTTGTCGCGGTATTGCAGGATGCGACAACCGCCGCGCAGGGCTGCCTCGACATCGGCCAGCAGACGCGTACCGTCCGGGGTGTCCGGCGTGATGGCATAGAGGCCGCGCAGGGGCATCTCAGGACGTGCCATCAGGGGTGTCCTCCGGCGCGCTGGCGGGATCGTCGTTATCGCCCCGTGCCCAGAACAGGCGATCCGGGATGAACTGCCCCATGCCGCCACGAAAGCCGTTTTTCAGGGTTTGCCAGGTGTAGTCCTGGCCGTCGCGTACCGCTTCTTCCATCGAGGCACCGTTGGCAATGCAGCCCGTGATGGCCGAGGCCAGCGTGCAGCCGGAACCGTGGTAGCTGCCCGGCAGGCGGGGCCAGCGATCTTCGCGCAGTTTGCCTTCCTGGCTGTACAAGGTGTTTACGACATCGGGCGTGCTTTCGTGCGTGCCGGTGATCAGCACATATTGCACCCCCAGTGCGATCAGGCGTTCAGCGCAGGTGGCGATGTCCGGCTCGCTTTCATCCTCGTCGTTCTCGGCCAGGCGTCGCGCTTCCGGGGCGTTGGGCGTGACCAGCGTGGTTTGCGGCAGGAGCATTTCGCGGATGGCCTGGATGATGTCTTCGCCGGAAAGATCGTCACCGCGCCCGGAGGCCAGCACCGGGTCGAGGATGAGCGGGATTTCCGGGTAGTCCCCGACGATTTCGGCCACGGCGAGCACGTTCTCGACGCTGCCCAGCACGCCGACCTTGAAGGCGACCACCGGCATGTCTTCCAGAATGGTGCGTGCCTGCTGCTCCAGCAGTTCAGGATTAACCGGGTGGATGCTCTGGACGCCGACCGTGTCCTGAACAGTCAGCGCCGTCAGGGCGGTCAACGGGTGGCAGCCCAGGCTGGCCAGGGTCAGCAGGTCGGCCTGGATGCCGGCGCCGGAGGACGGGTCGCTGGCGGCAAAGACAAGCACTTGCGGCGGTGTTGCTGCGGGTTGGGGTGAATTCATGCGGGCGGAATCAGCGTGCTGAAGCTTGGGGTAAATCTGGAGACCGGATTCTAGCCGAAAGGCGCGGCTGCCCGCCTGCGCCCAGATCAAGTTCATGCCGCTGGCAGGGATGTTCGCACCGGACTTTCGATGTATGATGAACAGGATAGAAGCGCCCCGTCAGGGGCCGGGAGTGAGGGGCTGGGGAAAAGGCGTGGCTGATTTATCCAGGTTGCATGGCATCAAGGTCATGGTCATCGACGATAGCAACACGATTCGCCGGAGTGCCGAGATTTTTCTCGTGCAGGCCGGGTGTCAGGTCGTGCTCGCCGAGGACGGCTTCGATGCGCTTGCCAAAATCAACGATCACCAGCCGCAGATCATTTTCTGCGACATCATGATGCCGCGCCTCGACGGGTATCAGACCTGTTCCCTGATCAAGAAACACCCCCGTTTCAAGGCGACCCCCGTGATCATGCTGTCCTCGAAGGATGGCCTGTTCGACCGGGCGCGTGGCCGCATGGTCGGCTCCGACCAATACCTGACCAAACCCTTTACCAAAGACAGCCTGCTGCAGACTGTGGCCGAGTTCGCCCTGCCGCCGGCTGCCGCATCGTGTGTGGAGTAATGCATGCCCGTCAAACATATTCTTGTCGTTGACGATTCGCCGACCGAGCGTTTCTTTACTGTGGACGTGCTGACGCGTGCTGGCTATCAGGTCAGTACGGCAGAAAACGGCGAGGAAGGCATCGCCAAGGCCAAGACCCTGAAGCCGGACCTGATCCTGATGGATGTGGTGATGCCCGGCCTGAACGGTTATCAGGCCACGCGTACCCTGACCCGCGATGATGACACCAAGGAAATCCCGGTCATCGTCTGCACCAGCAAGGGTCAGGAAACCGACAAAATCTGGGGGATGCGTCAGGGGGCGGTCGACTATCTCGTCAAGCCGCTGAATCCCGAGGAACTGTTGCAGCGCATTGCCGCCATGCCCTGAGCGCCATGGCATCCAAGACCCGTCTCCGTGATTTTCAGGCCTATCTGGCCGAACGCCTGACCTCGGCCGCCCAAGGCGCCCGTGCTGCCTCCTGGCTCGGTCTGGAGGTGGGCGAGTCGCGCTGGCTGGTCGATCTGTCCGACAGCGGCGAGATCATTCAGGCCCCGGAGGTGACGTCGGTACCGCTGACGCGGCCCTGGTTTGCCGGCGTCGCGAACATTCGCGGCAATCTCTATGCCGTGACGGATTTTTCCCGCTTTTGCGGGGGCGTGCCGACGCCTGTTTCTCCGCAGACCCGGCTCCTGCTGATTGGTGTCCGGCATGGCTCGAACGCCGCCCTGCTCGTGTCGCGCATGCTGGGTCTGAAAAACCCGGCGGAGTTCGAGGTGCTGCCCCAGGAGGCCGATGCGCCCGCCTGGCAGGCTGCGGTGCTGCAGGATGGACAAGGCACGCGCTGGAAAAAACTGGCTGTCCGCGAATTGCTGGCGGACCCGGAATTCATGAATATCGAAGGATGACCGGCGACATCCGGCATTCAGGGAGGAAATTAAATGGCTTTCAGCTTCAAGCTGCCGAAACGCACTGAACAGGGAGAGGCGCCGTCTGCTGGCGGCGGGATCGCTTTGCCGGCTTTCCTGAGCGGCCAGTCGGTGCTGCAGCAGATGAAAACCCTGGGCGGGATCTTCGTGGTCCTGCTGCTGCTCATCGCCTCGCTGGTGTTCTACGATAACCGCGAGTCGGCCTATGGCACGGCGTATATTTCCGCCGCCGGTGAAATGCGCATGTTGTCGCAGCGGCTGGCCAAGGCGTCGACCCTCGCCATTCAGGGCAACCCGTCGGCTTTCGCCCAGTTGCGTGAATCCCGCGAAACCTTTGGCAGCCTGCTGACCCGCTTGTCGGAGGGGGGCGACATCACCGGCGTGTCGGTGCCGGCCTCCTCCGGCGATGCCCGCGCGCTGGTCGATGGCTTGATGGAACGCTGGAAAACGACGGATAAAGAAGCGTTGACCGTGATCGAACAGGAAAAAACCCTGATCGAACTGGGTCGCAACGTGGCCACCATCGATAACAAGAACGCGATCATGCTCGAGCTGACCGAGCAGGTGGCCGCGCTCAAGCTCCAGTCCGGCGGCAATGCACGGGAAATCGCGGCAGCCAACCAGCTGGTGATGTTGACGCAGCGCATTGCCAAGAACGCGGCTGCCCTGCTCGTCGGTGACGAAATCAACCCGGAAGTGGCCTTCCTGCTGGGCAAGGACACCAACTCCTTCCGCGACATCCTGACCGGCCTGGCCAAGGGGAGCGAGGTGCTCCGCCTGTCCGGCCACAACGATGCGGAAACGCGCGAAAAGCTGGGCGATCTGGACGGTGCTTTCAAGGAATATCAGGGCGCCATCTCGGGCATTCTCGGCAACATGCAGCCGCTGGTGCTGGCCAAGCAATCCGGTTCCCGCATCTTCCGCGACAGCGATGACCTGCTCAAAGCCACCGACGATCTGGCCGCAGCCTATCAGGACGCGCTGGGTAGCCGTACCCTGCTCAACCTGACCCTGCTGGTGCTGGTGGTCATCGCCATTGCCACGCTGGCCCTGCTTGCCAAGGTCTATCTCGACGATACCACCCGCCGTGCGCGTGAAGCCGAAGCGCAGCGCTTGGCCTCGGAACAGACCAACCGCGCCAACCAGGACGCCATTCTGCGTCTGATGAACGAACTCGGCGACCTTGCGGACGGCGACCTGACCGTCACTGCGACCGTGAGTGAGGACATCACGGGCGCCATCGCAGACTCGATCAACTACACCATTGAAGAACTGCGCATCCTGGTCGGTCGTATCAATGATGCGGCAACCCGGGTGACGCACGCGACCGAGATCGCCCGCCAGACTTCCGGCGAGTTGCTCTCCGCTGCCGAACGTCAGTCCGAGGAAATTCAGGAAGCCGGTACCTCGGCCTTGACCATGGCGCAGTCCATGAACGAGGTTTCGACCAACGCGACCCAGTCCGTGCAGGTGGCGCGCCAGTCGCTGCAGGCCGCTGAAAAAGGGACGCAGGCCGTGCATGACTCGATCAAGGGCATGAACGAAATCCGCAACCAGATTCAGGAAACCTCGAAGCGGATCAAGCGCCTCGGCGAAAGCTCGCAGGAGATCGGTGAAATCGTGGAACTGATTTCGGACATTACCGAACAGACCAACGTGCTCGCTCTGAACGCCGCCATTCAGGCCGCCTCTGCCGGTGAAGCCGGGCGCGGCTTCACGGTGGTGGCGGAAGAAGTGCAGCGACTGGCTGAACGTTCCGCCGAAGCAACCAAGCAGATTGCGGCGATTGTGAAGACCATTCAGACCGATACCCAGGGTGCCGTCTCCGCGATGGAGCAATCGACCCAGGGTGTGGTCGAAGGGGCCAAGCTGTCCGATGCGGCCGGTCAGGCGCTGTCCGAGATCGGACAGGTGTCACGCAGTCTGGCCGAGCTGATCCAGAGCATTTCCCGCGCAACGCAGACCCAGGCCAATTCCGCGACCAACGTGGCCACGCTGATGCAGGACATCCTGCGCGTTACCGAGCAGACGACGGCCGGTACGCAGCGAACGGCAGAAGCGGTCGACGAACTGACGGCACTGGCTTCCGAACTCAAGGGCTCGGTGGCCGGCTTCAAGGTGGATTGATTTCCTGACGGCGAACGATGATGGATGTGAGCAGCGAATTCGACCTCGGGCCGCTGACCTGGGTCAAACCGGAAATCGACCAGGCGCTCGACAAGGCCAGTCAGGCCCTCGGTGTCTATGGCGATGCCGGCGATGCGACCCAACTGCGCTTTTGTCGCAGCCACATCCATCAGGTGAATGGCGCCCTTGCCATCGTCGGGCTCGATGGTGTCAGTGAACTGACGGGCGTTCTCGAGGCAGCCCTGCTGGCCCTCGAGGAAGGCCGGGCCGAGCCGGCCTCACTGGGCGTCATCGCGGCCGGTGTTCAGGCCTTGCGCGCCTATCTCGATGAACTCATGGCGGGCGAGCCGAATCAGCCGCTACGTCTGGCCGATGCCTATCTCGCCTTGGCCGGTGTGAGCGGCCGGACCGATGCCCAGCCCGGCGATCTGTTTTACCCCGATCTCAGCCTGCGGCCGGCACGCCGCGAGGTGGCCGCCATTGCCGATCCGGCGCAGCTGGCGCAACGCCTCAAGCAGGCCCGCATGCGTTTTCAGAAAGGCCTGCTTGGCTGGCTGAAGCAGCCGGAGGCAGCGGATAGCGCCCGGCAGACCATGCAGGATGCCCTGGTCGAGATCGAGCAGACCCAGACCTTGCCCGCCGCCCAGGCTTTCTGGCGGGCTGCCGCCGCATTCCTGGAAGCGATGGGCGATCCGGCGCTGCGCGCCGATGCGCATGTGCGTCCGCTGGTCTCCCGGATTGATGCCCAGATCCGGCGCCTGCTCGAAGGCAGTGGCGGTTTTGCCGAGCGCCTGATGCGCGAAGTGCTTTATCACGTGGCCCGCGCGACCGCAGAGAATCGCCCGCTGGTGGCCGAAATGCAGGCGGCGTACCGCTTGGATACCCTGTTGCCGGCCAGCGCCGGCGAAGGGCGTCCGCCAGAAAGTGCGGCCTTGCATCGTCTGCGCGAAGTCCTGATGCAGACCGAGGAGCTCTGGGCCAAAGTCTGTGCCGGGAGTGCCGGCAGCATGCCGGCCTTTGCCGAACTGGCGCGCACGGTCTCGAGCCTGACCGAGCAGGTCGGCCTGACCGACCTCAAGCGCCTGGGCCAGGGCCTGGCTGCGATGGGCGGCTGGTTGGCTGAAGAACCGCGCCGGCTGAGCGAGGGCATCGGCATGGAAGTGGCGACGGCCATTTTGCTGCTGCAGGATGCCCAGGCGCATTTCCGCCAGCTCGGTACCGATTTCGCCCGCCAGGTCGACGTCATGGTCGCCCGTCTGTATGCCTGCATTGCCGGCCGTCTGCCGGAAGAAGAGAGCGTGCCGGGGCTGGACGAGATGATGCGCCGGGCCCAGGAAAAGTTGCTCATTGGTCAGGTGGCGCGGGAAATCCAGAACAATCTGGCCCAGATCGAACAGTCGCTCGATGCCTTTTTCCGCGACCCGGCTCGTCGGGCCGACCTACCAGCACTGGATGCACCCTTGCGCCAGGTGGCGGGCGCACTCGCCATGCTGGGACACTTCCCGGCGGTGCAGCGCCTCAAGGCCTGCGGTGAGCAGATCCAGCATTTTGCTGCGGCGGACTATGTGCCGGATGCCGCCGATTTCGAGCAACTGGCGCGCGAACTCTCCCTGATCGGCTTCTTCGTGGAGGCCTTGCCGGGCGGCGAGCGCGATTTCGAGGCCTTTGCTCGCCGGATCGCCGGCACGCCGACGGTCGACCCCGCTGACGTGCCGGAAACCGAGGTGCCCGCCGAGCGCGTCGAGGACCAGCTGGCCCGTCAGGCGCGGGATGCTCAGGCCATGGCGCAAGCCCTGGCAGCGACGCCGGACGATGCCGACCTGCAGGCCGCGCTGCGCGACAATCTGCAATCCATCCAGAAAGACGCCGATCTGGTGGCCGACCGCACCTTGGGCGATTCGGCCAAGGCGGCGCTGGCGGCCCTGCAGGCCGGTGAAGTCGATGCCGCGGTGAGCGGTCTGGCCCCGGTGACGGCCGAGGCGCCGGCACCCTCGCCGGAAGTGCTGCAGCTGGCCCAGGCCAGCCATGCCGAAATCGATGCCGAGCTGCTCGACATCTTCCTCACCGAAGCCCGTGAAGTTCTCGATACCCTCGCGGCGGCGCGCGATGCGTTGAACGAAGCAGCCGGCGCTCAGGATGCCCTGACCGTCATCCGGCGTGCCACCCATACCCTCAAGGGCTCGGGCCGCATGGTCGGCCTGAAAGACCTGGGTGAGACGGCCTGGGAGCTTGAGCAGACTTACAACCTCTGGTTGCGCCAGGAACACGCCATCACGCCCGATCTGGTCGGGCTGGTGGATGCCGAGCACGGTTTGTTCTCGGCATGGGTGGCCCATCTGGCCGACCACGCCGGTGCCGTGCCCGACCCGCGTCCCCTGATTGACCGGGCCCGTGCCTTGCGCGGTGAGGATACGCTGGCTGCCGTACTGCCCGGCGAAGCGGCCGCGCCTGCCGTGCAGACAGTGGCGCTGCCCGCGCCGGAAATGCCGCTTGAGGCACCGTCGACCGTCGTCGAACTCGATATGCCGGTGGTGCCCGAGACTGCGGTGACCACCGACGACGACCTGCAACTCTCGGCTGCCGCCGAGGCGCTCTCCGACCTGCTGGCGGATGAACCAGCGCCGGTTGTCGAAGCGGACCTGGCGGCAAATGCGGATGCAGACGCGGACGCAGATGCCCTCCCGGCCCTCGCCGAGCGTGCGCCCCCGGCGCCGGACGCCGAGCCGCCCGCTGAACCGCTCGTCCAACCTGCTGCGCCGGCGCTCACGCTGATCGATATTTTCAAGGCCGAAGCACAGGGCCACCTGCAGACCCTGCAGCACGAAATCGATGCCCTGCTCGCCACGCCGACGGCCCCGACCAAGTTCGAGATGACCCGCGCCGCCCACACCCTGGGCGGGATCGCAGGAACGGTCGGCCTGCTGCCGATCCATCATCTGGGCATTGCCCTCGAACACGCCCTCTTGCGGCGCGATGGGTCGGCCCACCCCGAGCAGCCGGACGATCTGGAAACCGTGCATCAGGCGGTACTGACCCTGGAAGCCATGTTGCTTGCCGTGAGCAGCGGCCAGACGCTGGTCGCGCAAGGTGACCTGCTGGCAACGCTGGAAGGCCTCTATCCGCCAGCGCCGGAGGCAGCAGCGGAAGCGGCCCCGCATGAGGCGGAAATCATCCCGCTGCCGCGCCGCGCCAGCCTCTCCGTGGTGCCGGACGCGCCGCCACCGGCCGTGGACGACGACATCACCGAGACGGCAGCCGAACCCGAACCCGAACCGTCAGCCCTGCCTGCCGATCACGCTGCTTCGGCATCGTCGTCGGCGGCTTCGCCCTTGCTCGATGCCCTGCTGGACGATGTGCCCGACCCGCAGCTGCTGCCCATCTTCCTGGAAGAAGCGGCCGATCAGCTGGGTGAATTGGTGGCCGGCCTGCGTGCCTGGCGCGCCCATCCTGAGGATAACCAGCCGCCGAAGGCCCTGGCCCGCATGCTCCATACCTTCAAGGGCAATGCCCGCATGGCCGGCGTGATGGCGCTGGGCGAGTTCACCCACCTGCTGGAAACCCAGATCGAGGAAACGCAGGCGGCCGGTGCCGTCGGCGACGACCTGCTCAACGAACTGGAAACGGCCTTCGATACCCTGGCCCAGGCCGTGGAACGTCTGCGCAACGGCCCACCGCCTTCCGAAGCAGCGCTCACTGAAACCGTTGCGGCAGCGGCAGCTGCGGCGACGACAGCCGAGCCGGAAGCGGATACGGCTGCGCAAAAAGCCGTTCTGCGGGTGCGCGCCGATCTGGTTGACCGGCTGGTAAACGAGGCGGGCGAACTCTCCATTGCCCGAACCCGGATCGAGGGCGAAATGCGCAGCCTGAAGGGCTCGCTGCTCGACCTGACGGAAAACGTGATCCGCCTGCGCCGCCAGTTGCGCGAAATTGAAATTCAGGCCGAAACCCAGATGCAGGCGCGTGTGGCGCAGGCACCGGGCGGCGATGCCGAGTTCGACCCGCTGGAGCTGGACCGCTTCACGCGCTTCCAGGAACTCACGCGCTTCATGGCCGAGTCGGTCAATGACGTGGCGACCGTCCAGCAAAACCTGCTCAAGAATCTCGATGATGCGAACGCCGCCATCCTCGCCCAAGCGCGCTTGAACCGCAGCCTCCAGCAGGAGCTGATGAACGTCCGCATGCTGCCTTTCGACAGTCAGGCGGAGCGTCTCTACCGCGTTGTGCGTCAGACCGCCAAGGAGCTCGGCAAGCGCGCCCACCTCGACATCACCGGCGGCAAGGTCGATATCGATCGCACCGTGCTCGACAAGATGGTGGCGCCGCTCGAGCACATGCTGCGCAATGCCGTGACCCACGGCATCGAAAGCGTGGCCGAACGCCAGGCAGCCGGCAAGGCGGACAACGGCGAAATCACCTTGGGCGTGGCGCAGGAAGGCAGTGAAATCATCATCACCCTGCGCGACGACGGGCGCGGCCTTGATCCGGCCCGCCTGCGCGCCCGGGCCGAGGCCATGGGGCTGCTGGCGCCGGGCCAGACGGTCGACGCCCAGACGCTGAACGAATTCATTTTCCATCCGGGCTTCACTACGGCCGATGCCCTCTCTGCCGTGGCCGGCCGAGGCGTCGGCATGGATGTCGTGAAGACCGAAGTCGCCGCGCTCGGCGGGCGCATCGAAACCAGCTCGGAAGCCGGGCAGGGCGTGACCTTCCGTCTGTACCTGCCGCTTTCGCTGGCGGTGACGCAAACCTTGCTGGTTCGGGTCGGCAGCCGCATTCACGCCATTCCCTCGACCATGATCGAGCAGGTGCTGGAACTCAAGGAAGGGCCGCTGGCTGAACTGCGCGCCCAGGGCGAGGCGCAATGGCAGGGCAATCGCTACCCCTTCCATTTCCTGCCGCACCTGCTGGGGGATCTGGCCGCCATGCCGGAAATGCACCGCCAGTACTGGGTGCTGCTGTTGCGTTCCGGGACGCAGCGCGTGGCCGTGCAGGTCGATGCCCTGCAAGGCAACCAGGAAGTGGTGGTCAAGAACCTCGGTCCCCAGCTCGCCCGTGTGGTCGGTATGGCCGGGGCAACGGTGCTGGGTGACGGGCAGGTGGTGCTTATCCTGAACCCGGTGGCGCTGGCCAGCCGTCTGACCCAGGCCCATGCCGTACCGGCGCCGGTCGATACGCAGGCTGCGGCCGACGCACCGAGCACCTTGCCGACCGTGCTGGTGGTCGACGATTCGCTGACCGTCCGCAAGATCACGAGCCGCCTGCTGGCCCGCGAAGGGTATCAGGTGGTGCTGGCCAAGGACGGGGTCGAGGCGCTGGAGCATCTGGTCGATCTGCAGCCGCACGTCATCCTCTCCGACATCGAAATGCCGCGCATGGATGGCTTTGACCTTGTCCGCAACGTGCGTGCCGATGCCCGCCTGAAGAACATCCCGATCATCATGATTACCTCGCGCACGGCGGACAAGCACCGTCAGTACGCGATCGAGATCGGCGCCGACCATTACCTCGGCAAGCCGTATGACGAAGAGGTGCTGCTGCGACTGGTCGGCGGCTACTGCCGGAAATCGGCGCCGGTTGTAGGTTGACCGTCGGCCGACGGTCAACCGTTTTTCATCCCCCTTTTTTGACGACGCTGTAGCGTGCCAGCGTTTTTTCGCGCGCGGCCGCATGGTTGACGATGGGGGCCGGGTAATCCCGGCCGATGATCACGCCGAGGGCTTCCTGCTCGCGGCGGGGCAGGGTCCAGGGGGCGTGCAGGTATTTGTCCGGCACGCGGGCCAGTTCCGGGACATAGCGGCGGATGAAGCGGCCTTCCGGGTCGAACTTTTCGGACTGGGTGACCGGATTGAAAATCCGGAAATAGGGTTGGGCATCGCAGCCGCTGGAGGCCGCCCACTGCCAGCCGCCGTTATTCGCCGAAAGATCGAAGTCGTTCAGCCAGTCGGCGAAGTAGCGTTCGCCCTGGCGCCAGTCGATGCCCAGATCCTTGGTCAGGAACGAGGCCACGACCATGCGCAGGCGGTTGTGCATCCAGCCGCTGTGATTGAGTTGGCGCATCGCCGCGTCGACCAGCGGGTAGCCGGTGCGCCCCTGTTGCCAGGCGGCCAGGCCTTCCGGCCAGTCGTCCCACTGGATGGCATCGTATTCCGGCTTGAAAGCCCGTACGGCGGCATGCGGAAAACGGTCCATGATCATGAAATAAAAATCGCGCCAAATCAGCTCGTTGAGCCAGCTGTCGGCCTGCTCGGCCAGCGCGGTGCGGGCCAGTTCGCGAATCGAGAGGGTGCCGAAGCGCAGATGCACCGAGAGATAGCTGACGCCCTTGATGGCGGGAAAATCGCGCAGGCTGGCGTAGCGCTGCAGGCGCCCGGCGCAAAAATCCGCCCAAAGGCGCGCTGCCCCGGCCATGCCGGGTTCGATGCCGAGCGCGGCCAGATTGGTCGGGGCAAAGCCGATTTCCGCCAGGCTGGGGATGCTGCCTTCGGGGGCGGGGGCCAGCGCGCCCCGGCTGTCGATGGGCGCGATGTCGGCCGCGGTCAGGCGCTTCAGCCAGGCATTCTTGTAGGGGGTGAACACCGTGAAGGGCTTGCCGGCCTGGGTCAGCACGCTGTCGCCATCGAAAACAGCCTGATCCTTGACGAGATGCAGGCGGATGCCCCGGGCGGCAAGGCGTTCGCCGACCTCGGCGTCACGCGTTTTGGCGGCCGGCTCGTAGTCCCGGCCGGCAAAAACGTGGTCGACGCCGAGGTGCTGGGCGAGTGCGGGAATCTCGTCCTGGGTGTGTCCATGCCGGACGATCAGGCCGCCGCCGCGGGCGCGCAAGGCAGCATCGAGTGCGACCAGGCTGCCGTGGATGAAGTCCACGCGCCGGTCCGCGCGGCTGGGCAAGGCATCGAGAATGCTGCGGTCAAAAACGAAGACGCAATAGACCTGCCCGGCCTGGCTGAGGGCGGCGGCGAGCGGGGCGTGGTCGGTGTCGCGCAGGTCGCGACGGAACCAGACGAGGGCTTTTTCGGTGTTCATGGTTGGTTTGTCCTCCGGCGGCGATTAAAATTCCACCAATGGATAGCGTCAACCTCACCGATCACTTCCTGATCGCCATGCCGACCCTGGAAGACCCGTATTTCGCCAACTCGCTGGTCTATGTGTGCGAGCACAACGAAAACGGGGCTTTGGGCATCATCGTCAATCGCCCCCTCGATCTCGATCTGGCCGGTCTGTTCGAAAAAATCGACATCAAGCTCGAGAACACCGGCTTGGCCAAATTGCCGGTTTATTTCGGCGGTCCGGTGCAGCTGGATCGCGGCTTCGTGCTGCATCGCCCGATCGGCCTCTGGCAATCGACCCTCAAGGTCAATGCCGAGGTGGGCCTGACCAGCTCCCGCGATGTGCTGCTCGCCGTGGGCAGCGGCAGCCATGCTTCCGACCTGCTTGTCTCGCTCGGCTACGCCGGGTGGGAGGGTGGCCAGCTGGAGGACGAATTGGCCCAGAATTCCTGGTTGACCGTCCGTGCCCAGCCGACCATCCTGTTCGACCTGCCGCCTGAAGAACGTTTGCCGGCGGCCATGCAGCAACTCGGAATCAGCTTCTCGCAGCTCTCCGACGTGGCCGGGCACGCCTGACGTGGGGACCGTCCTGGCCTTCGACTTCGGCGAGAAGCGCATTGGCGTGGCGACCGGCGAAACCCTGCTCGGCAGCGCCCATCCGTTGGCCGTGATCCGTGCCGAATCGAATGCCGACCGGCTGGCTGAAATCGCGCGTCTGGTTGCCGAGTGGCAGCCGGAGCGGCTGGTCGTCGGCCTGCCCACGCACATGGACGGCACGCCGCACGAGATGACCCGACTGGCGCAGAAGTTCGGTGAGCGCCTGGAAAAACATTTCAAGCTCCCTGTTTCCTATGCCGACGAGCGCCTGAGCTCGATGGATGCCGAGGCCCGCCTGCGCGAAACGGGGCGCAACAGCAAATCCGCCAAGCCGCTGCTGGACGCCGTCGCGGCCCAACTCATTCTCCAAACCTGGTTCGAAAGTTCGCATGTCTGATTTCACCTCCTTGCCTGACGCCGAGGCGCAGTGCCGCCAGCTCGCCGAGCTGATCCGCCCGCACCTCCACCAGCGTCCCGCCCTCGTCGGCATTTACAGCGGTGGCGCCTGGGTCGCCGCCCGCCTGAAGGAACTGCTCGGTCTGGACGAGGACATCGGCCTGATCGATGTGTCCTTCTACCGCGATGATTTCTCCGAAAAAGGCCTGCACCCGCAGTGCCGTCCGACGACGATTCCTTTCGATGTCGAAGGGCGTCACATCCTGCTCGTGGATGACGTGCTCTACACCGGACGGACCACGCGTGCCGCGATCAATGAGCTGTTCGACTATGGTCGCCCGGCCTCCGTCGGCCTGGCCGTGCTGGCCGACCGCGGCGAGCGCGAACTGCCGATCGGCCCGACCCACATGGTCTGGCCGCTGACGCTGGCGGCCGGAGAAAGCCTGACCCTGACCCGCCGCGACGACGGTCAACTGGCCTGGAGACTCGACCATGCATAACCCGCAATTGAACCGCGATGGACAGCTCACCCACCTGCTCTCCATCGAAACCCTGCCCAAGGCCATCCTGACGCAGATTCTCGACACCGCCGAGTCCTTCATGGAAGTCTCCGCGCGCGAGGTCAAGAAGGTGCCGCTGCTGCGTGGCAAGAGCGTCTTCAACCTCTTTTTCGAGAACTCGACGCGCACGCGCACGACTTTCGAGATTGCGGCCAAGCGTCTGTCCGCCGACGTCATCAATCTGGACATCAACAAGTCGTCGACCGCCAAGGGCGAGACCCTGCTCGATACCATCGACAATCTGTGTGCGATGCACGCCAACCTCTTTGTCGTGCGCCATGCCTCGTCCGGCGCGCCTTACCTGATCGCCGATCACCTGCGCCGCATCGGCCGTGACGACATCCACGTCGTCAATGCCGGCGACGGTCGACATGCCCACCCGACGCAGGGCCTGCTCGACATGTTCACGATCCGTCACTACAAGAAGGATTTTTCCAACCTGCGCGTGGCCATCGTCGGTGACATCCTGCACTCCCGTGTCGCCCGCTCGGACATCCATGCCCTGACCACCCTGGGTGTGCCCGAGGTGCGCGCCATCGGCCCGGAAACCCTGCTGCCCAAGCACCTCGACAAGCTCGGCGTGCATGTCTTCCACGACATGGAAGCCGGCCTCAAGGATTGCGATGTGGTCATCATGCTGCGCTTGCAGAATGAGCGCATGAACGGCGCCCTGCTGCCTTCGGCCGGCGAATACTTCCGCCACTACGGCCTGACGCCGCAAAAGCTGGCGCTGGCCAAGCCGGACGCCATCGTGATGCACCCGGGGCCGATGAACCGCGGCGTCGAAATCCACTCGGCGGTGGCCGATGGCGAGCAGGCCGTGATCCTGCCCCAGGTCACCTTCGGCATTGCCGTGCGCATGGCCGTCATGAGCATCGTTGCGGGGAACTAACGCTATGAATATCGAAATCCAGAATGGCCGTGTGATTTGCCCGAAAAGCGGCGTTGACCGTCGGGAAACCAGCCTCTTCGTCGCCGAGGGCACGATTGTCGGCATCGGCCAGGCACCCGCCGGCTTCGTGGCCGATACCGTGCTCGATGCCAGCGGCTGTGTCGTCGCTCCGGGCCTGATCGACCTCGCTGCGCGTCTGAACTCCATTGAGGCCGAACTGGCTGCCGCCGTCGCCGGTGGCGTGACCAGCGTGGTGGTTCCGCCGGATGCCGATCCGCCGCTCGACGAGCCGGAACTCGCCGATCGCCTGGTGCATCGCGGCGAAGAAATCGGCAAGGCCCGCGTCCTGCCGCTCGGCGCCCTGACTTTAGGCCTCAAGGGCGAGCGTCTGGCCGAACTGGCCGGGCTCAAGAAGGCCGGCTGCGTGGCGTTTTCGCAAGCAAGCAAGCCGGTGGTCGACACCGAAGCCCTGCTGCGTGCGATGGAATACGCCGCCACCTTCGGTTTCGCCGTCTGGCTGCAGCCGCAGGATTACTGGCTGTCGCGCAACGGCTTTGCCCATGACGGCGAGGTCGGCAGCCGCCTGGGCCTGGCGGGCATTCCGATTGCGGCCGAAACCATCGCCATTGCCACCATCGTTCAGCTGGTGCGCGATACCGGCTGCCGCGTCCACCTGACCCGCCTCTCCTCGGCGGCGGGTGTGGCGCTGGCCAGCCAGGCGCAGGCCGAAGGGCTGCCGGTCAGCTTCGATGTCGGCGTGCACCATCTGCTGCTCACCGAAAACGACATCGGTTACTTTAACCCGCATGCCCGTTTTGCTCCGCCGCTGCGCGCCGAAAAGGACCGTCAGGCCCTGTCGACCGCCGCCGCCCGTGGTGTGGCCGCCATCTGCTCCGACCACACGCCGGTCGGTGCGGACGACAAGCTGCTGCCGTTTGGCGAGGCAAAGCCGGGCGCAACCGGGCTGGAAGTGCTGCTGCCGCTGACCCTCAAGTGGGCGGAGCAGGCCGGCGTCAGCCTGCCGGATGCGCTGGCACGCATCACCTGCGACCCGGCCGCCGTGCTCGGGCTGGCCGGCGGGACGCTGGCCGAAGGCGCACAGGCGGACATCTGTGTCTTCGACCCCGCCGCCGAATGGCAGCTGACCCCGGCGGCCTTGAAGAGCCGCGGCAAGAATTCGCCGTGGCTGGGTTATGTCCTGACCGGCCAGGTCAAGGCCACGCTGGTCGGGGGTGAGCTGGTTTATCAGCGCTAAGACGCGCCACCCGGAAAGAGCGGCTGAGGCCGCTCTTTTTTTGCCTGTTTATTTAATTGTCATATGACAATAGAATTGATGGGCCGCATGTGCGGTTTTTGAGGAGTGGTCACATGAAACGCATTGTCTCGTTCTGCCTGTGCTACCTCGCCGGGCTGGGTTTTGCCCTGGCTGCCGTCAACATCAACACGGCCAGCGTGGCCGAGCTGGATGCCGTGAAGGGGATCGGTGAAACCAAGGCCAAGGCGATTGTCGATTACCGGACCAAGCATGGCCCCTATCAATCGGTCGATGACCTGCGCGCAGTCAAAGGCTTTGGCGAGAAGACCCTGGCCAAGCTGAAGCCAGAGCTGACGGTCGACGGCGCCGGCATGGCAAAAACGCCGGCGGGCAAGCCTGCCCCCGCGAGGCCGGCTGGCAAGTAAGTCAGCCCGTGCCGGGGTGGTGCCGACGGTGCCGCCCCGTGCCATATATTGGCAGCAACTTGGGGATGATAGATGCCGCTTGGGCGGTGACAGGCTAAAATAGACCTTTGCGGTGTTTTGCCGTATTGCGCCTGTGTGTGAGTGCCTGATGAAAAAACGTTTCCTGCTTGCGGCTGCCTGTCTGATGACCAGCCTTCCCGTCTTGGCTGCCAAGCCGGTCCGCGTCGATGTCTATCTGGGCGGGCAGCTCGAATTCGAGGTGGAACTGGCGGGCCTGCAGTCCGGCACCACCCTGTCGCCGACCGGCAAGCCGGAAACCACCCTGGAAATGCGCCTGGTTGCGCCTGAACCCATCATCCTCGATATCAAGGAAGTGGTCCGTGGCGCGGCGTCTACCCATGAAGCCACCGCCCGCGTCAAACTGGTCGGCCAAGGGGAGTCGATCCAGATCACCGACCTCAAGGGCAGCACCTTCCAGCACCCCTTCGTACTGAAGCGCCCGGAGTAAGCGTGCCGCGTTTCCGCGCGCTATTTGGCGTCGCGGGAGGCGCTGCTCAGTTGCCGGCAGGCTGAGCGAATGAAACGGAGCTGTTTGCTGTAATTGCGGCAGCCCCGGCAACTCAGCAGGTGGAGTTTCAGTTTCAGGCGCTCGCCGGCCTCAAGGGGGCGATCCTCGCCTTCGGAGAGCAATTGCGTGCTTTCCTTGCAGTTCATCAGCATGGGCGTTCTCCCGGGGCAAACCAGCCGTTCTCCAGACAGCGCCGCAGCCCGTTGCGGGCGCGGTGCAGGATGACGTGACAGTTGCTGGTGGTCAGACTCAATTCCTGGCAAACCTCGCTGGTCTCGAATTCAAGAAATTCCCGCATCATGAAGACGCGGGCCGTGTTTTCCGGCAGGTGATTCAGGCAGACCTCGAAGACGGTCCAGAATTGCTGGTCCTGCAGGCTGTCCTCCGGGTCGCGCCAGACACTGGGCCGGGTGGCCGGATGCCAATGTGCATTGGCCTTGAAGAGGGCGTCGTAGGCCTCATCCAGCGCCTCACCCTCGGCATCGATCAGGGCGGACAGATTGGTGCTCCGGCTGTCCTGCCGAATCAGATCGACAATTTTGTTGCGCAAGATGCCGAAAACCCAGGTTTTCACGGCAGAACGGCCGGCAAACTGATGGTCGCTGGTGATGGCTGCCGTCAGGGCGTCTTGAACGGCATCCTCGGCCAGGGCGGCATCCCGCAACTGCAGTTGGGCAAAGCGCAGCAGATCAGGGCGCAGGCTGGCGATCAGGGCGTGGTCGAGCAAACTCGGTCTCCGTTCAAGAACAGTCGCGCCGGCGCAACCAGGCATCGACGGAGAGTTTGCCCGGTCCCATCCAGAACAGTGGCAGCAGCATGCCGATGAAAATGACCGGTAGCTTGTAATTGCCGAAGCCATTGTCGGTCAGGACGTAGCCTTGCAGCAACTGCCCCAGGGTCTGCCATTCGGCGGGCCAGTGCACACTGGCGATGGCCACGACGGTCAACACGATCAGCGAGAGCGAAAAGAAACGCGTACCCAGGCCGATCAGCAAGGCGATGGCGCCGATCAGTTCGAACCAGGTCGCCATCTGCCAGCTGACCTCCGGGGGCACGAGATTGAACGGGAAGGGAAAGCGATCCTGGATATCGGCAAACCAGTTTTCACCGTGCAGTTTTTCCAGGCCGGATTCATAAAAATCCCAAGCCAGCAGAATGCGCAGGCTGAGCAGACCCAGCCAAAGGCCGATGGCATCCAGGGTTGAGAAGAGCGGGCGTAAGAAATGGATCATGGCTGGATTCCTAGCAGGATTTCCTGATCGCGTAGCGCGTCAAGGAGCGGGGGCGCGTGGGCAAGCAGTTGGGCGGCGGGATAATCTGATTCAGCGGCCAATTGCTCAACCGCGCGCTGGCCGGTCATGCCGGGTTGGCGCAGGCACGTGAGCAGGCGCAGGGTCAGCGGATTCAGTTCGGTAAATCGGATGGTGAGATCGCGCCCGCGATACACGGCGAGCGTGGTGGGCTGCGGGCGGCGCGGGCGGTAATCTTCCCCGATCAGGTGCACCGGCCAGTCATAGCGGACCAGGCGCATGGCCGGATTGACCCGCACTGGACGCTGCATGAGGTCGCCCTCGGAGGCGGCCGGCGGGGCGGTGCAGTCGAGGGTGTCGACGACCAGTTCCGTCCATTCGTAATGCGCCAGGTCTGCGAGCCAGCGCGGCAGCGGCTGTGCAATGGTGCCTTCGGCCAGATAGCGGGTGAAGGCCTGGGGAATGTCCCGGAACCAGGGCGAATGCTGCGGCCAGTCGCGCAGGAAGGTCCGGTTCAGCCGCCGCCAGCGCACCTCGCCCAGAAGCTGGCGGGAGACGGGAAAGCAGGCGTCGAGGAAACCGCACAGGTTGTTGAAGACCAGTTCCTGATACACCGCGCAGCCGCGTGACGAGACCCCGGCAGGCCGGGGGGCATGGTGGGGGTCGCGCAGATGGTGGCCAAAGCTGCGCTGGAAGTGCTGGAAATCGGCGTGCATCATGCGACCTCCCGACGCGCGCTCAGCGCCTTGGCTTGCAGGGTGGCAATGTGCTGCACTTCGTCGGCCAGCACCGGTAGCGGCGGCAGGTTGAAATCGCGCTCCAGGCAGGTCGGCACCGGCTTGCCGATGTGGGCGTAGGCGGTTTCGAGCAGCGTCCAGACAGGGTCGTTGACCGTGTTGCCGTGGGTATCGATGAGAAAGCCGTCCGGCTCGGTGTAATGCCCGGCCACGTGGATGTAGCAGGTGCGTTCCAGTGGCAGGGCGGTCAGGAAATCATGCGCGTCGAAGCCGAAGTTCCGGCTATTGACGTAGATGTTGTTGACGTCGAGGTGCAGACCGCAATCGGCGCGCGTCAGGACTTCGCGGATGAAGTCGGTCTCGCTCATTTCGGCGCCGGGCGGGGCAATGTAGTAGGCGGCGTTTTCGATGCCGATCCGGCAGCCGAGGAGGTCCTGGGCCTGGCGGATACGGTCGACCGTCCAGCGGATGGCTTTTTCGCTGAAGGGGATGGGCAGCAGTTCGTACAGATGGTGATCGTCGGCGCACCACGATAAATGCTCGGTGAAGAGCGTGATCTGATGCATGTCCATGAAGGCGCGGATGCGTCGGAGCAGATGCGTATCCAGCGGTGCCGGCCCGCCCAGCGACAAGGAGAGGCCGTGACAGACAAAAGGATGGCGCTCGGTGAAGTAGCGCAGATCCTGCGCTGAGCGGCCGCCCATGTCGGCCCAGTTTTCCGGGGCGACTTCGAAAAAATCGATGTGCTCGGGTACGCCTGCTTTCAGTGCCTCGATCAGCTCGCGCCGGAAGCCGAGCCCGGCGCCGTGAATCGGTCTGTTTTTCATGATTGCTCCCTGAAGCGATGGGGGCGCACCCCCATCGCAGTCGTCAAAAAATCACTTCTTGGCGCCACACTTGGCTTCACCGCACTTGCCATCCTTCTTCTTGTCACCGGCTTTCTTGTCGGCGCCGCATTTGGCCTCACCGCACTTGCCGTCCGCCTTCTTGTCTGCGCCCGCTTTCTGGGCACCGCACTTCGCTTCGCCGCATTTGCCGTCGGCCTTTTTGTCGGCCTGGGCGAGCTGGTAGCCGGCGCTCAACTGCTTGGCGGCAAAGGGGCTGTCGCTGGCAGCGTGGGCGGCCGGGGCGAGCAGGGTGGCAGCCAGGACGGAACCGGAAGCGAGGGCGACGAGGGTTTGCTTTTTCATGATCTATCTCCTTGGGATCGGGTTTGTCGGACACGCGAAATTGCGTTCCTGTGCCTTGGTCGCACGGGGGCGCTGATTTCTTACAGGGGGGGGCAAAATTTTTTTGTCACGGGCCGGTAATCTCGGGTCACTAGGCTGGCGGGATGTCTACTGCCCTGCCCACCCCCGCTTTCATGCGTGCCGACGCCTGGCGCGCTTTTGTCCTGGCCTCCTGCCTGTGTCTGGGGCTGAGCGCCTGTTCGCCCCGTCAGATGGTGATCGGTGGCGTGGCCGACGAACTGGCCCATGCCGGCCTCGCTGCCGAGCCCGACCTCGCGCTCGCACGGGATGCGGCGCCCTTCTATCTGAAGCTGTCTGAATCGATGCTGCTGCGTCAGCCCGGCCATGTCGGTCTGGCCACGAGTGTGAGTGCCGGCTTCACCCAATACGCCTACGCCTTCGTCGCCTTCGAGGCCGATCGCGTGGAGGCGCAGGATGCCCAGGCCGCGAGCCGGCTGCGCCAGCGCGCCGCGGCGCTCTATGCGCGCGCGACCCGCCATGCGCTGGCCGCACTGGAAAGCCGCCATCCGGCTTTCCGGACCCGCTTGCAGGATGCCGATCCTGAGCGCTGGCCGACGCTGCGTGCCGACGAGATCGGGCTTGCCTATTGGGCTTCTGCCGCCTGGGGCAGCTGGATTGCCTTGGCCAAGGATGCGCCGGAGGTGGTGGCGGATCTGCCGCTGGCCGTCCGCCTCGCCGAGTGGGCGGCGCGCCGGGATGCGAACTGGGGCAAGGGCGCCTTGGCCAGCTTGCGGGGCACTTTCGAAGCCAGCCGGCCGGGCGGTGATCGGCGCCAAGCCGTGCAGCACTTCGCCCAGGCCATTGCCTTGGCGGATGGCTGCTGCGCGGGGCCCTTCGTCAGTCGGGCCGAAGCCCTGGCTTTGCCGGCCGGCGATCGGGCCGCCTTTGAAGCCGATCTGCGCCAGGCCCTGGCCGTGACTGTCGACCCGGATAGCCCCGATGCCCTTCAGAACGAAGTCATGCGGCGGCGTGCCGCCTGGCTGCTCGAACAGGCCCCCGACCTGTTCTGAACCGATCCTCTAGGAGTTCTTCATGATCCGACGTCTGTTCGCACTCGTGCTGGGCGCTTGTCTGGCCTGTCACGCGCTGGCTGCCGAGAAGCAATTGCGCATCGGCACACTTGCACCCAAGAATTCGCTCTATCACCGCCAGTTGATGGTGCTCGGCGAAGCCTGGCGCACGGCGCAGGGCGGCGGGAAATACCTGGTCTATCCGGATGGCAGCCAGGGGGGCGAGACCGACATGGTGCGCCGCATGCGCATCGGCCAGTTGCAGGGCGGGCTGATGTCGGTGGTCGGGCTGCGCGAGATCGAGCCGTCGATTGCCGCCTTGCAGAACATGCCGCTGATGTTCCGCAATTGGGAAGAAGTGGATTACGTGCGCGAAAAAATGCGCCCGGCCATGGAGAAGAAATTCCTCGATAAAGGCTTTGTCGTGCTCGCCTGGGGTGATGCCGGCTGGGTGCGCTTTTTCTCGAAGAAGGGTGCCCTGCGGCCGGAGGATTACAAAACGGCCCGCTTTTTTGCCTGGGGCGGTGAATCCGAGCAGCAGGAAATCATGAAGCGCCTGGGCTATACCCCGGTGCCGCTCGAAACCAGCGACATCCTGCCGTCGATCCAGACCGGCATGATCGATGCCGTGCCCTGCACGCCGTATTTCGCGCTGGCCACGCAGATCTATACCAGTGCCCCGAACATGCTGGATCTCAACTGGGCGCCCATCGTCGGCGCGCTGGTCATCACCCGGAAGGCGTGGGACGAGATGACGCCGGAGGGACAGCAGCGCCTGCGCGAAGCGGGGGCGACGGTCGGTGCGCAGATTCGCGCCCAGGCGCGCAAGGAAGTGGATGAGGCAGTCGACGCGATGAAAAAACGCGGTCTGACGGTCAACACCCCGAACGCGGCCCAAATCAAGGAGTGGCAGGCGTTGGCCGAGGCGCTCTATCCGCAGATCCGCGGCAAGCTGGTACCGGCCGAGACCTTTGACGAGGTGCTGGCCCACCTGAAGGCCTATCGCGCCGGAAAGCCCTGAGCGATGCGGGTGCGAAGCGGTTTTTCCGGCCTTGAGCGCCTGCTGGCGGGCGGCGCGCTCGTCCTGATGTTGCTGGTGCCCTTGGCCGAAATGCTGCTGCGCCCGCTGCTCGGCAAAGGCATCGCCAATGCACCGTTGTTCGTGCAGCATTTTGGCCTCTGGCTTGCCATGTTCGGGGCCTTGGTGGCCGAGCGTGGCGGGCATCTGACCTCGCTGGGGCCGGGCTTCTCGGGCAGCGCGAATCCGCGCCTGCGGGGGCTCGCCCGCGCCTTCGCGCAAGGCAGCTCGGCGCTGATCGCCGGCATGCTGGCCCAGGCCAGCGCCCGTTTTGTCGAGAGCGAATGGGGGGCGGCCCACGATATCGCCTATGGCATTCCGGCCAGTCTGTTTCAACTGGCCATGCCGCTCGGTTTCCTCTGGCTCGCGGTGCGCCTGGGCAGCCAGGTCGGCATGCCGGGGCCGGTGGGGCGCACGGACGCGGGGGCCGGATGGCTGCGCTGGCGGTGTGTGCCGGCCTTGCTCCTGCCGCTGCTGGGCTGGCTGACGGTCGACCGGCTGGACGGGGCCATTTTGCCGCTCTGGCCGTTTGCGCTCTGGCTGGGCCTGATCCTGCTCTGCGGTGCACCGGTCTTTGCCGTGCTCGGCGGGCTGGCGCTCGCCCTGTTTTGGTCGGAAGGGCAGCCGCTCGCTGCGGTGCCGCTCAGTCACTACCAGATCACGGTCAATCCTTCCTTGCCTGCCTTGCCGCTGTTTACGCTGGCTGGCCTGGTGCTTGCCCGATCCGGGGCGGCGGCCCGTCTGAGTACCTTGTTCACGGCGCTCTTTGGCGGCGGTGCGCGCGGTACGGCCGTGGCCGGTGCCGTGCTGTGTTCCGGCTTTACCGCCCTGACCGGCGGCAGCGGCGTGACCATCCTCGCGCTCGGCGGCCTCTTGCTCCCCTTGCTGACGCGGGCCGGTTTTCCCGAGTCGCGCGGCATCGGCCTGGTGACCAGCGCCAGCGCGCTGGGCGTGCTGCTGGCGCCGGCGGTGCCCCTGATCATGTTTGCCATCATCGCGCGCGTGCCGATCAATGCAATGTTCCTGGCCGGTGTCTTGCCGGCGCTGGTGATGATTGCCTGCCTGCTGCTCATCGGCGGCTTTTTGCGGCGCACGGGGCTGACGGTCGACCGCGCGATCCGGCCCGATTTCGCCCTGGCCCGTACGGCTGCCTGGGCCGCGCGCTGGGAACTGCTGGCCCCGGTGGTGGCCATCGGTTCGCTGGTCAGCGGCCTGGCCACGCCGACCGAGAGTGCGGCGCTGACCGCGGCCTATGCCATCCTGACCCAGGCCTGGGCACACCGCGAGCTGGATGGCGCTGCGCTGGGCCGGGTGGTGGTCAATTGCGTCGAGGTGATCGGCGGCATCATGCTCATCCTCGGCATGGCCCTGGGCCTGACCAATTACCTGATCGACGCGGGTATTCCGGACGCCGCCGTCGAGTGGGTGCAGGGCGTGCTGCCCAACCGCTGGGCCTTCCTGATCGCGCTCAACGTTTTCCTGCTGATTGCCGGTGCGCTGATGGAAATTTACGCCGCCATCATCGTACTCGTGCCGCTCCTGCTGCCGGTGGCCCTGGCTTACGGCATCGATCCGCTGCATTTCGGGGTGATTTTCCTGGCCAATCTGGAAATGGGCTTTCTCTGTCCGCCCGCCGGCATGAACCTCTATTTCGCCTCGGCCATGTTCGACAAACCGATCCGCCAGGTGGCCGTGGCTATCCTGCCGGCGCTGCTTGCGATGTTCTGCGGCGCCTTGATCATCTCCGCCTTGCCCTTCCTGGCGACGGCGTTGCCGGGGTGGTGGTTGCAGTGATTTATTCGGTTATTTTTCGATTTTCAGAGATAAATTCTGCATTGGGATCGAACGCCAAAATTCGTGCCTGAATATTGATTTATTTGCAGAAAAATATGCTTGAGTAAACGAATTTGCTCGAATAGACTCCGCCGTGTCATCGCTTTGGTAGCGAAATTCACTGGAGTTACGTGTTATGGCAGCAGATTTGGTTGGCGAGGGCGCCGTTGGCCCGTGTGTGCTGGTGGTCGGGTGCGGCAACATGGGCGCCGCGCTGGCCGCCGGTTATGTCCGGGCGCATCCTGCGGCCCGGGTCATCGCCATCGACCCGGACCCCGCCCGGGCGCGCAGCCTGTTGCCGCCGGTTTCGCCGGTGACGGTGTATGCCGACCTGGCGGCGGCCGGCGCTTTTGTTCCCGATATCGTCATTCTGGCCGTCAAGCCCCAATTGCTCGGCCAGGCCTTGCCGGCGCTGATCGAATGCGTGGCCCCGGCCTTGGTCATCTCGATTGCGGCCGGTACGCCGCTGGCCCGGCTGCAGGCCGGCTTGAACGGCCATCAGCGGCTCGTGCGCGCCATGCCCAACCTGCCGGTGGTCGTCGGGGCGGGGGCCAGCACCTTGTTTGCCTGCGCGCTGTCAGTGGCGGATCTGGTTTTGGCGGAAGGGGTGTTTGCCGCGGTGGGCTCGGTCGATTGGTTGCCGGATGAAGCGCAGATCGATGCGGCCACGGCGCTGGCGGGCAGCGGTCCGGGCTATGTCTTCGCCTTTGTCGAGCATCTGGCTGCCGCCGGGGTGGCGCAGGGGCTGACGCCCGCTCTGGCGGCCCGTCTGGCGCGTCAGACCGTGATCGGTGCGGCGGCCCAGTTGGCGGCCGATCCGCGTCCTGCCACCGTGCTCAAGGCGGCGGTCTGCAGCCCGAAGGGCACGACCGAAGCCGGCCTGCGCGTCATGGAGCAGCCCGACGCCTTGCCGCGCATCCTGGCCGATGGGGTGGCCGCCGCGCATCAGCGGGCTGGCGAACTGGCCCGTGCCGAATAAATTGGAGTTCTCCCATGCATAAACTCGATCAGATCGATCTCGATATCCTGGCCGCCCTGCAAGCCGACGGCCGCATGACCAACGTGGCCCTGGCGCGCCAGGTCGGCCTCTCGCCCACGCCTTGTCTGGAGCGCGTGAAGTCGCTCGAAGCGGCGGGCTATATCAGCGGTTACATGGCCTGCCTGGCGCCCGCCAGCCTGGGCCTGGGCCTGACCGTCTTTGTCCAGATCAGCCTGGCGCAGACCTCGCAAACGGCTTTTGACGATTTCCGCGCGGCCGTGCGCGCCATCCCGGAAATACAGGAATGCCACATGGTGGCCGGCGGTTACGACTACCTGCTCAAGGTGCGCGTGCCCGACATGGCGGCCTATCGCAACTTCCTCGGCGCCGTGTTGTCCGGTATTCCGGGCATCCGGGAAACGCACAGCTACCCGGTCATGGAGGCGGTCAAGGAATCGTCTGCGATCGGCCTCGCTCACTTGCAGGAAAGGGGCTGAGCATGGACGTCTTGAGAAGCCGGATTCGTGCGCATTACCGGGCTGACGAAGCGGCCTGTCTGCAGACGCTGGCCGAAGCCTGGCGACGTGTGGCGCCGAATCGTCGCGGGGTGCGCGAGCAGGCCTATGGCCTGGTCGAAGCGGTGCGCCGCCAACGCAGCGCAGCGAGCGGCGTCGATCACCTGATGCACGAGTTCTCCCTGTCCAGCCAGGAAGGCATCGCCTTGATGTGTCTCGCCGAAGCCCTGCTGCGGATTCCGGACAGCGCGACGGTCGACCGTCTGATTCGCGACAAAATCAGCCATGGCGACTGGAAATCGCACCTGGGCGGCAGTCCCTCGCTGTTCGTGAATGCCGCGACCTGGGGGCTGATGCTGACCGGCAAGCTGGTGGCCACGCATCCGCACGGTGCGCTCGGCACGGCCTTGAGCAAGGTGCTGGCGCGGGGCGGTGAGCCGCTGATCCGCAAAGGCGTCGATTTCGCCATGCGCCTCCTCGGCCAGCAGTTCGTCATGGGCGAGGATATCGACGCGGCGCTGGCGCGCAGCCTGCACAACGAGGCGCGCGGTTATCGCCACTCCTTCGACATGCTGGGCGAGGCCGCGCTCACCGCTGCCGATGCCGAGCGCTACTCTGCAGCCTACCGCGCGGCCATTCACGCCATCGGCCAGGCGGCGGACGGCCGTGGCGTGCAGGCCGGGCCGGGCATCTCGATCAAGCTCTCGGCGCTGCATCCGCGCTATGTCCGGGCGCAGCGCGAACGCGTCATGGCGGAGCTGTTGCCGCGCCTGAAAGACTTGATGCAGCTGGCCCGCGGCTACGACATCGGGGTCAATATCGACGCCGAGGAGGCGGATCGGCTGGAACTGTCGCTCGACCTTTTTGCCGCCCTGGCAGCGGATCCCGAGCTGGCCGGCTGGGACGGCATGGGCTTTGTCGTGCAGGCCTACCAGAAGCGCTGTCCGGCCGTGATCGACTGGCTGGTCGCCCTGGCCCGCCAGCATGGCCGGCGCTTCATGATCCGTCTGGTCAAGGGCGCCTACTGGGACAGCGAAATCAAGCGCGCCCAGGTGGATGGGCTGGCTGACTACCCGGTCTACACCCGCAAGGCACATTCCGATCTGGCCTATCTGGTCTGCGCCGAGCGCCTGCTGGCGGCGCCCGATGCGGTGTATCCGCAGTTCGCCACGCACAATGCCCATACCCTGGCCAGCGTGCATGCGCTGGCCCAGGCGCGCGGGGTTGAGGACTACGAGTTCCAGTGCCTGCACGGCATGGGCGAGCCGCTCTACGACAACGTGGTCGGCCCGCTGGCGGCGGGCGGCCTGGGCAAACCCTGCCGCATTTATGCGCCGGTCGGGACGCATGAAACCCTGCTGCCCTATCTGGTACGCCGCCTGCTGGAAAATGGCGCCAATTCCTCCTTCGTCAATCGCATCGTCGATGAGGCGGTCTCCATCGAACAACTGATCGAAGATCTGCTTGATCAAGTGGTGCGCAGCGGTGGTCTGCCGCATCAGGCGATTCCCTTGCCGCCCGCCTTGTACGGGCCGGCCCGGCGCAATTCGGCGGGCCTGGATCTGAGTGACGAAACCGTCCTGGCCGAGGTCGCACCGGCGCTGGCAGCCCTGGCCGGGCGGCGCTGGCAGGCGGCGCCGCTGGTCAGTGGTGCCGAAGCGGCTGGCTCAACACGCCTGACCGTACGCAATCCGGCGCAAAGGGACGATATCGTCGGTGAGGTGATCATGGCCGACACGGCGACGGTCGACCTTGCACTGAGTGCCGCTTTTGCGGCCGTCGACAGTTGGTATGCCACCCCGCCGGGCGAGCGCGCCGCCTGCCTGTTGCGCGTGGCCGATGCCTTCGAGGCGGAGCGTCTGGCCCTGATCAGCCTGTGCGTCCGTGAAGCCGGCAAGACCTGGACCAATGCCGTGGCGGAAATCCGCGAAGCGGTCGATTTCTGCCGCTATTACGCCGCCCAGTTGTTGAGCGGCGAACTGCCGGCGACCGGCTCGCCGCCGGGGGTCGCGGTGTGCATCAGTCCCTGGAATTTCCCGCTGGCCATTTTTGTCGGCGAAGTGAGCGCTGCTCTGGCCGCGGGGTGTCCCGTTGTTGCCAAGCCGGCCGAGCAGACGCCGCTGATTGCTCACCGTGCCGTCGAATTGATGCGGGCCGCGGGGATTCCGCCGGTCGCGCTGCAGTGCCTGCCGGGGGCGGGTGAAACGGTGGGCGCCGCCCTGACGGCCGATCCCCGGGTGCGCCGGATCGTGTTTACCGGTTCGACCGAGGTGGCTCGCCTGATCAACCAGGCCATCGCACCGCGTCCCGAGGTCTGCCTGATCGCCGAAACCGGCGGCCAGAATGCGATGATCGTGGACTCCTCGGCCCTGCCCGAGCAGGTCGTGCAGGATGTGCTGAGCTCCGGCTTCGATAGCGCCGGCCAGCGTTGCTCGGCCTTGCGCGTACTCTGCCTGCAAACCGACATTGCCGAGCGGACGCTGGCGCTTCTGAAAGCCGCCCTGCAAGAGCAGGTGATCGGCAATCCGGGCAGTCTGCAGACTGATATCGGGCCGGTCATCGATGCGCCGGCACAGGCGGCGCTGCTGGCGCATATCGAGCGCATGCGGGCGCGGGGGCGGGCTGTTTTTCAGCTGCCGCTTCCTGCCGCGTGCGAAGCCGGTACCTTCGTGCCGCCCACCCTGATCGAGATCGATTCGCTGGCTGATCTGACGGCGGAAGTATTCGGGCCGGTGGTACATGTTCTGCGCTTCGGCGGCGACAAGCTGCCCCGTCTGGTCGACGGGATCAATCAGCTGGGCTATGGCCTGACGCTGGGCGTGCATAGCCGGATCGACGAGACCATCGATTTCATCACGGCGCAGGCGCATGTCGGCAATATCTACGTCAATCGCAACATGGTCGGTGCCGTGGTCGGTGTCCAGCCATTTGGCGGCGAAGGCTTGTCCGGCACGGGGCCGAAGGCAGGGGGGCCGCTCTATCTGCATCGTCTGGCGGGGAGTCCGCAGGCCCTGCCCGGTGGCGAGCCGGTGGCCGAACCGCTCGATCCCGCCTCACCGTTCCGGCAATTGGCCGAATGGGCCTTTGCCAGCGGTCGTCGTACCTTGGCCCGCCAATGCACCGAGTATGCCGAGCTCAGCCTGCTGCAACGCGAGTTCCGACTGCCCGGCCCGACCGGGGAGCGCAATGTACTGCGCTTTGCGCCGCGCGGTCGGCTGCTGTGTACGGCGGGAACGGAAGCCGAGTGGCTGCATCAGCTGGCGGCGGCCTTTGCCGCCGGCAACACGGTGGCGACGGTCGACGATGATTTTGGCCGGAAAATGCGCGCCGCGCTGCCCGGCAGCCTGGCTGAGGTAATTGCCTTACGCTCGGCGGCCAGTTATACCGGCTTGGCCGGCGTCCTGCAGGTGGGGGCGGATGCCGGTCGCCAGCAGGCGCTGGCGGCTGAACCCGGCGCCCTGATTCCGGTCTACACTGCCGACAGCAGTGGACGTTATCCCTTGTACCGGATGCTCGCCGAGCGGGTGGTCAGCGTGAATACCACCGCGGCCGGCGGCAACACCAGCCTGATGACCCTTGGGGCATGAAAGGAGTTGCAATGAGTCTGCCGTCCTACATCTCGTCCGAAAACGTCGGCCCGTGGCACATCTTCCTGCATCAGGTGGACCAGGTGGCGCCCCTGCTCGAGAAGAGCCTGTGGCCCTGGGTGGAAACCCTGCGCCGCCCCAAGCGCTCCCTGATCGTCGATGTGCCGATTCGCCTTGAGAATGGCGAAGTGGCCCATTTCGAAGGCTATCGGGTGCATCACAATACCTCGCGAGGTCCCGGCAAGGGCGGCATCCGCTATCACCAGGATGTGACGCTCTCCGAAGTCATGGCCCTGGCCGGCTGGATGACCATCAAGAACGCCGTCGTGAATGTGCCGTATGGGGGCGCCAAGGGGGGCATCCGTGTCGATCCGCGCACCCTCTCATTGTCCGAACTGGAGCGCCTGACCCGTCGCTTTACCAGCGAGATCGGGTCCATGATCGGGCCGGACAAGGACATTCCGGCGCCGGACATGAATACCAACGCTCAGGTCATGGCCTGGATGATGGACACCTATTCGATGGGCGAAGGGCGCACCGTGACCGGGGTGGTGACCGGCAAACCCTTGTCGCTGGGCGGCTCGCTCGGGCGCCCGGACGCTACCGGGCGCGGCGTCTTCGTGACGGCGCGCGAGGCGGCCAAGCGCCTCGCCATCCCCATCGCAGGGGCCCGCGTCGTGGTGCAGGGCTTTGGCAATGTCGGCGAAGCGAGCGCGCGCATTTTTGCCGAGGCCGGGGCCAAGGTGGTGGCGGTGCAGGATGTGAGCGCCACGGTGTACAACCCGGCTGGGCTGGATGTGGCGGCGCTGCGGCGCTTCCTGCAGGAAAACAAGACCCTGAAAGGGGCGCCGGGCTGCAGCGAGATCAGCCGCGAGGAATTCTGGTCGGTTCCCTGCGAGTTCCTGGTGCCGGCGGCGCTGGAGTCGCAGATCAACCGTCACAACGCCGGACAGGTACAGGCCCGCATCGTGGTGGAAGGCGCCAATGGGCCGACCACGCCCGAAGCTGAGGCCATCCTCGCCGAGCGGGGTGTGGTGGTCGTGCCCGATGTGCTGGCCAATGCGGGGGGCGTGACTGTCAGCTACTTCGAGTGGGTACAGGATTTCTCCAGCTTCTTCTGGAGCGAGGATGAAATCAATCAGCGATTGGAGCGCATCATGGCCGAAGCATTTGCGGCGATCTGGCAGTTGGCGGAGGACCGAAAACTCTCGCTGCGCACGGCGGCGTTCGTCATTGCGTGCAGTCGGGTGCTGGAAGCACGGGCGATTCGCGGCCTGTACCCGTAGCACGCCCCTCTTGCCAAGCGGCGAGAATCGCCGAATACTGACATCAAGGCCGCCTCCCCGCAGGGATGCGCCCGGTGTGCAGCCCGGCGGGTTGCGCGACAGACAAGAACAGAAGGAGGCAAAAAAATGACCCTGGCAGCAAAAGTGCGGACGCACAAGCTTTCCCAGAATGCGACGCTGTGTGCGTCCGGTTTCAACCACGTCAGCGCGGATTCGCCCGCCGTGGAAGCGATGACCGATTTTTCCCGTGTTCAGGCCGTGACGGTCGGTGCCGATGTCGGGATTGATGAGGCCAACACGCGCATGATTTCGCGCCGTGTGCGTCTGCTCATGGTCGTCGGTGCGGATGAGCAGGTGCTGGGGTTGATCACGGCACGTGACATTCTGGGCGAAAAGCCGATGCAGATCGCCCTGGCCCGTGGCGGCAAGCGCGAGGAGCTGACGGTGAAAGACCTGATGACGCCGGTCGCTCAGGTCGAGACCCTGTACCTGAACGAAGTCATGCATGCCCGTGTGGCCGATATTCTCGATGCCCTGAAGAGCAAGGGGCGTCAGCACATTCTGGTTGAGGATGTCGATCCGCTGACCGGTCTGCCGCGCGTGCGCGGGATCTTCTCGGCCACGCACATTGGTCGCCTGCTCGGGGTGCCGGTGCTGGGCTTCGATCTGCCACAGACCTTTGCCGAAATCGAAGCCGCGCTCGCCAACTGAGCGTCGCCGCTGACAGCGTGAAGCCTGTCGTCTCCGGACGGCAGGCTTTTTTTGTGCTCATGTTTCACTACTGTGTAATTCGTTACGTAACTGTAAGTTAACTGTAAGACGCCCCTCGTACATTAGATTCCGCAGCAATGCCTCTATAACCAAAAGTCTGAGGAGCAAATCAATGCAGAACGACATTTACGAGCGGATTCGGGCCAACCCGAAATACCAGCAGCTGAAAAGCACTCGTAACACGTACGGCTGGATCATGACGGTCCTGATGCTGGTCGTGTACTACGGCTTTATCTCGCTGATCGCCTTCAACAAGGCCTTCCTTGCCCAGCCCCTGGGTGCCACTGGCGTCACCACGGTGGGGATTCCCATCGGTGTGGGCGTGATCCTGTTCACGATCATCATCACCGGCATCTACGTCCGTCGCGCCAACACCGAGTTTGACGCGCTCAAGGAAGAGATCATCAAGGAGGCCAAGTAATGGCGAACTACATCAAGCAACTGGCTGCATTGCTGGCCATGTTGGGCGCTGCCGGTGCCGCACTGGCAGCCGGTGCCGATCTCGGTCAGGCCGAGAAGCAGGCGACCAACTGGACCGCCATCATCATGTTCGGCCTGTTCGTGGCCGGTACCCTGTACATCACCAAGTGGGCCGCTGCCAAGACCAAGTCGGCTGCTGACTTCTATACCGGTGGTGGTGGTATCACCGGCTTCCAGAACGGTCTGGCAATCGCCGGCGACTACATGTCCGCCGCGTCCTTCCTCGGTATTTCCGCCGCGGTGATGGCCAACGGCTACGACGGTCTGATCTTCTCGATCGGCTTCCTCGTCGGCTGGCCGATCATCACCTTCCTGATGGCAGAGCGTCTGCGTAACCTCGGCAAATTCACCTTTGCTGACGTCGCGGCCTACCGCTTCAAGCAGACCCCGATCCGCGCCTTTGCCGCGACCGGCACGCTGGTGGTGGTTGCCTTCTACCTGATCGCCCAGATGGTCGGTGCCGGCCAGCTGATCAAGCTGCTCTTCGGTCTGGAATACTGGATGGCCGTGATCATCGTCGGCGTGCTGATGATGGTGTACGTGCTCTTCGGCGGCATGACCGCAACGACCTGGGTGCAGATCATCAAGGCCATCCTGCTGCTGGCCGGTGCTTCCTTCATGGCCTTCATGGTGCTGGTCAAGTTCGGTTTCAGCCCGGAAGCCATGTTTGCCAAGGCTGTTGAAATCAAGGCCGCACTGGCTGCCAAGGATGCCAAGCTGATCGAAGAAGCCGCTGCCAAGGGTGTTGAAGTCAGCACGCTGGCTGCCACCAAGGGTCTGTCCATCATGGGCCCGGGCTCCTTCGTGAAGGATCCGATCTCCGCCATCTCCTTCGGTATGGCCCTGATGTTCGGTACCGCTGGTCTGCCGCACATCCTGATGCGCTTCTTCACCGTGCCGGATGCCAAGGAAGCCCGCAAGTCCGTGTTCTGGGCAACCACCTGGATCGGCTACTTCTACATCCTGACCTTCATCATCGGCTTCGGTGCCATCTGCTTCGTGCTGACCGACCCGACCTTCCTGGATGCCAAGGGCGCCCTGAAGGGTGGCGGTAACATGGCGGCTATCCACCTGGCCTCCGCTGTTGGCGGCAACGTCTTCCTCGGCTTCATCTCCGCGGTTGCTTTCGCCACCATCCTGGCTGTGGTTGCCGGTCTGACCCTGTCCGGTGCTTCCGCTGTGTCGCACGACTTGTACGCCACCGTGTTCAAGAACGGCAATGCAGACTCCGCTTCCGAACTGCGTGTTTCCCGTATCACCACCATGGTGCTGGGTGTGGTTGCTGTGGTCCTGGGTATCGCCTTCGAAAAGCAGAACATCGCCTTCATGGTCTCCCTGGCCTTCGCCATCGCCGCTTCTGCCAACTTCCCGGTCCTCTTCATGTCCGTGCTGTGGAAGAACTGCACGACCAAGGGTGCCGTGATCGGTGGTTTCCTCGGTCTGATCTCCTCGGTTGGCCTGACCGTGGTTTCCCCGTCCATCTGGGAAGCCGTCATGGGCAATCCGAAGGGTTCCGCCTGGTTCCCCTACACCTCCCCGGCCCTGTTCTCCATGACCATCGGTTTCGTGGGCATTTGGCTGTTCTCGATCCTCGACAACAGCGAGCAGGCCAAGAAGGAGCGTGCTGCCTTCGCCGATCAGGAAACCCGTTCGGAAACCGGTGTGGGTGCTTCCGCTGCAAGCGGTCACTAATCCCGGCTCCGGCTGAAAATCAAAACCCAGGCGCAAGCCTGGGTTTTTTGCTTTTTGGGTGACGATTTAATTGCGTTTGGGTGCGAACGCCGTGCCTGACGGTCGACCGTTGTCCGTGGCTCAAAATGAGCAAAAGCGCCCCGTTCAGCAAGTCATCGCTGAAAGGCGGTGTTTTGTGTATTTTTCAGGGGGAGAAAAAAACGGTAGGGGGCCGCCCAGTGCAGGATCGGGCCACCCCCTGAGTCGCAGTGAATCACTGCGAACTCCTAAGACCATAAAAGGAGAACAGCGCTGCCAGTATAATACAATTTGCTTACAAATGACTTACGCCATGGCGTTGGAGCACGATGCGAATTCTGATCGCGGAAGATGATGTCATTATTGCGGACGGCTTGACCCGTTCTCTCCGTCAGGCCGGTTATGCCGTCGATTGGGCACCCAATGGCGTCGAGGCGGACACGGCCTTGGTGACCAGTACCTATGACCTGCTCATCCTGGATCTCGGTTTGCCCAAGATGCCGGGCCTGGAGGTGCTGAAACGGCTGCGGGCGCGCAATTCCCAGTTGCCGGTGCTCATCTTGACGGCACTGGACGGCACCAACGATCGGGTCAAAGGGCTGGATCTGGGGGCGGATGATTACATGGCCAAGCCCTTTGAGCTGGCCGAGCTGGAGGCGCGCGTCAGGGCTTTGACACGTCGTTCTGCGGGGACAACGCCGACCATTCAGTGTGGCCCGCTGAGCTACGATCAGGTTGGTCGTGTTGCCCACATCAACGGACTGCCGCTGGAACTGTCGGCTCGGGAGGTCGGGTTGCTGGAGGTCCTCCTCACCCGCATGGGGCGCCTCGTCAGCAAGGATCAGCTGGTGGAACATCTGTGTGGCTGGGGTGAGGAAGTCAGCCACAATGCCATCGAGGTCTATGTGCATCGCTTGCGCAAGAAACTGGAACAGGGTGGCGTCAAAATCGCCACGGTGCGCGGGCTGGGCTACTGCCTTGAGCGTCCGCAAGGCGAATAATTGAGCCTCTCCAACGTTAACGAAACCGAACGGTCGCTCTTCGGCGAGATCCTGGACTGGATGCTCGCTCCGCTGCTGTTTGTCTGGCCGCTCTCGATCGCCTTCACGCATTACTTCGCCAATAACGTGGCGAATTTTCCCTACGATCAGGCCCTGCGTGAGCATGTGGCCGCCATTGCCCGGCAGGTCAAACTGGTGGGCGGGAAGCCGGTGCTCTCCTTGCCGCCCTCGGCACGGGCCCTCCTGCGGGCGGACGAAACCGATAACGTGTATTTCCACGTGATGAACCAGGGCGGGCGCTTGCTGGCCGGCGACAAGGATTTGCCAAGGCCGCCGGTCCCTCAGGAGGACGAGGCGCTGTCCGGGGAAATCTACATGCGCGACGCCGAATTCAACGGCCAGGATTTGCGTGTGGCCTATACCTGGCTGGCGGAAAGCACCATGCCGCGCGATCAATGGATCGTCGTCGAGGTGGCCGAAACCACGGAAAAGCGTTCCCAGTTGGCCAACAAGATTGTGGCCAGCGTGATCCTGCCGCAATTCATCATTATTCCTTTGGCTGTCATGCTGGTCTGGTTCGGGCTCTCGCGCGGCTTGCGCCCCCTCACGCGTCTGCGCCAGACCATCGAAGCCCGCGATCCCGCTGACCTCTCCCCGATTGCCACCCGCCGCGTTCCGGAGGAACTGGAGCCGTTGGTGGAGGCCTTTAACGACATGCTCGAGCGCATGAAGAAAAACGTCGGCGTCCAACAGCGTTTTGTGGCGGATGCGGCCCATCAGCTTCGGACGCCGCTGACCGGCCTGAAAACCCAGGCCCAGTTCGCCATGCGTGAAAGCGATCCGGAGGCATTGCACCATGCGCTTCGCCAGATCGCGATGGGCGTCGATCGTGCGGGGCGCCTGGTCAATCAATTGCTGACCCTGGCGCGGACGGAAGGGGGCGAGGCAACGTTGACCCAGCACCCCCTCGATCTGGTCGTCCTGGCGCGTGAAATGGTTGAGGATTGGGTGATGGTGGCGCTATCACGCAATATCGACCTGGGTTTTGAGGCGCCCAGGAACGCGATGATTCAAGGCAACGCCTTTCTGCTGAGAGAACTGATCAAGAACCTGCTCGACAACGCGCTGCGCTATACCCCCTCGGGCGGTCATGTGACCTGCCGTATCGTGCCCGGGGTCGACCAGGTACTCCTGGAGGTGGAAGATGACGGGATCGGCATCAGCGAGGAGCAGGCGGAACTGGTTTTTGAGCGCTTCTACCGCGTCGATGATGCCGCGACGGAAGGGAGCGGTCTGGGCTTGGCCATCGTGCAGGAAATCGCTCAGCAGCATGGTGCCATCGCGGCGCTGCGTCCGAACCCGAAGGGCAAAGGCGCCGTGGCGCGCGTGCCTTTCCTGGCCTGGTATCCGCCCCTGCCGCCGCAAGGGCCGCCGGATGATTTTTCAGAGTTGTATCGCCAGTCGCCACCGATCGGAACCTGAGCCGTTTTTCAGGACGAGAAATAAATTCCGAAAACCCTTGCCAATTCTGAGAATCGTGCCTATAATGCGCTCCTCGTTGGCCAAGTAGCTCAGTTGGTAGAGCAGCGGATTGAAAATCCGCGTGTCGGTGGTTCGATTCCGCCCTTGGCCACCAAGATTCAAACAAAAAGCCCAGCCTTCGCGCTGGGCTTTTTGCATTGGTTCTGGGGTTTTTACGTCCCGACAATGCGCAGGCGTGTCCCGGCGTGCGCGCTTCAGGGGTGGTACGCGGGTGTGCCCGAAGGCACTAGGGGTGTGGATTGAGCAGGGCGCTGGCTTCTTCGGCGCAGCTGCCGATGATTTCCAGAACCTTGCGTCGCGATGTGTGGCCGCTTTTCAGCGTGACCTTGTTTTTGGGCAGCCTGAAACGTTCGGCAAGGAATTTGATCAATGCCTCGTTGGCCTTGCCGTCGACCGGCGGCGCGGCCAGGCGGATCTTGAGTGCATCCCCGTGCAGCCCGGCGACATCCGTCTTCTTGGCGCCGGGTTGAATATGCAGGGTCAGGGTGAGTCGACCGTCGCCGGCCGTGCGGCACCAATCGCTCACAGGAGCATCAGCACCACTTGCAGGAGCAGGATGGCGACCAGGGGGGAGAGATCAATCCCGGCGACCGGGGGCAGGACGCGTTGCAGCGGTGCCAGCAGGGGGCGGGTCAGCTGGTGCGCCGGTGCGGCCAGCGGCGAATAAGGATTGATCCAGGACATCGCGGCTTGCAGGATGAGGGCTGCAATAAAGATGTATACGCCCAGCCGCAGGACGCTGCGCAGGGTGTGCATCAGGATCCAGGGCAGCAGCTGGCTGCTCTCCGCGTTGCCCAGTGCGCCGCTCAGGCCCAGTGCCGCAAAGGCAAAGCCCAGTTCGAGCAGAAACGCCGGGAGCAGGCTGGCCCAGTCGAAGCCCCCCATGCCGCGGATGACCCGGCGCAAGGGCTTGACGGCCCAGTTGGTCAGTTGCACGACAAAGGTGCCCAACTGGCCCGAAAACGAGACGCGGAACCACTGCATGATGAAGCGCAGCAGGAACAGCGTAGCAAAAAAACCGACCACGGCATCGAGCAGAAAGAGCACTGCCTGCATCAGGCCGCTCCCAGGAGCTTGCCGAGTTCCTTGCCGCGCGCTTCGGCCGCATGGACGCCGGCCACGATGCCCGGCTTGACGCCGCACTCGGCCATCTTGTTGAGCGCAGCTTCGGTGGTGCCGCCCTTGGAGGTGACGCGCTCGCGCAGGATGGCCGCCGGCTCCGGCGACTGGGCGGCGAGGGCGGCCGCGCCCTGAACGGTTTCGATGGCCAGCTGGCGACCCTGCTCGGGCGTGAAACCGAGTTCGGCGGCGGCTTGCTGCAGGGCTTCGATGAACAGGAAAACGTAGGCCGGGCCGCTGCCGGACAAGGCGGTGACGCCATCCATCTTGCCTTCGTCGTCAATCCAGACGGTGGTGCCCACTGCTTTCAGCACGCGGTCGGCCGCTGCCTTGCCGGCAGCATCCACGGCCGGGGCTGCGCACAGGCCGGTGATGCCGGCACCAACCAGGGCCGGGGTGTTCGGCATACAGCGCACGATGCGGGGGTGGCCGCCCAGGAAACGGGAGAGGGCCGCTATATCCAGTCCGGCGGCAATGCTGACCACCAGCGCCTGACCCAGTTTGGGAACGAGCGGCGCCACGGCATCCTTCATTTGCTGCGGCTTGACGGCGAGCATCAGGAGGTCGCCGGCATGGTCGGCTTCGCTGGCCGAGGCCAGCGTCCGAACGCCGTAGCTGTCACTCAGCTTCTGGCGCGCCTCAGCGCCCGGGTCGATCACGGTGATGTCCGTCGCGGCAAAACCCTGCTTCAGCATGCCGCCAATCAGGGCATTGGCCATGTTGCCGCCACCAAGGAAAACAATTTTCATGCGTAGTTTCTTTCACCAAAAATGGCCGTGCCGATGCGGACGATGGTCGCGCCTTCTGCGACAGCGGCTTCGAGATCGTGGGACATGCCCATGGAGAGGGTGTCGAGCGGAATGCCGGCGGCGCAGACGGCCGCCTGAAGTTCGCGCAGTTGCCGGAATGGAGCCCGTTGCGCCGCCAGATCGTCGGTCGGTTCCGGGATCGCCATCAGGCCGCGCAGGCGCAGGCCGGGGAGTGCCGCTACCGCCTGGCAGAGGGCCAGGGTATCGGCCGGCGCACAGCCGCTCTTGCTGGCTTCGCCGGAGACATTGACCTGGATGCAGATCTGGAGCGGCGGCAGATGGGCCGGACGTTGGGCGGCGAGGCGCTCGGCGATCTTCAGACGGTCGACCGAATGTACCCAGGCAAAATGCTCGGCGACCAATCGGGTCTTGTTGCTTTGCAGGGGGCCGATGAAATGCCACTCCAGATGGCGGTCGACCGTCGCCATGGCTTTCTCGACCGCTTCCTGGACGTAGTTTTCACCAAAGGCCTGTTGGCCGGCATCGGCCGCCTCAAGCACGCTGGCGAGCGGCCAGGTTTTGCTGACGGCGAGCAGGCGGACGCTGCCATTGGTTCTGCCAGCGGCCTTTTCGGCGGCGGCAAGACGGGCCTGGACAGCTTGCAGGTTCGAGACGATTACGCTCATAATCCTTTGGAATCACGTGATTTCTCAGTATACACGCACGCTGCGTGCAGGAAGGACCCCTCCCGCATGGACATTACCGAACTGCTGGCCTTCGCGGTCAAGAACAAGGCATCCGACCTTCACCTCTCGTCCGGTTTGCCGCCGATGATCCGGGTGCATGGCGATGTGCGTCGCATCAACCTGCCGCCCCTGGAGCACAAGGAAGTGCACGCCATGGTGTATGACATCATGAACGACGGGCAGCGCAAGTCTTATGAAGAGACGCTCGAGTGCGACTTCTCGTTCGAGATTCCCAATCTGGCGCGTTTCCGGGTCAATGCCTATAACCAGCATCGTGGTGCCTCGGCGGTATTCCGGACCATTCCGACGAACATCATGAGTCTCGAAGAACTCGGTGCGCCGCGCATCTTCCGCGAGATTGCCGAATATCCGCGCGGGATCGTGCTGGTGACCGGTCCGACGGGCTCCGGTAAATCGACGACGCTGGCAGCGATGGTCGATCATGTGAACGAGAACTTCTATCGTCACATCCTGACCGTCGAAGACCCGATCGAATTCATGCATACCTCGAAAAAGTGCCTGATCAACCAGCGGGAAGTCGGGCCGCATACCCTGTCGTTTTCGAACGCCCTGCGTTCGGCGCTGCGCGAAGATCCGGACATCATCCTGGTGGGCGAAATGCGCGATCTGGAAACGATTCGTCTTGCCCTGACGGCGGCAGAGACCGGCCACCTGGTGTTCGGGACTCTGCACACCTCGTCGGCCGCCAAGACCGTGGACCGGATCGTCGACGTCTTCCCGGCGGCAGAAAAGGAAATGGTCCGTGCGATGTTGTCCGAATCCCTGCGTGCGGTGATCTCGCAGGCCCTGGTCAAGACCAAGGATGGCGGGGGCCGTGTGGCGGCCCATGAAATCCTGATCGGCACGCCCGCGATCCGCAACCTGATCCGCGAAAACAAGGTGGCCCAGATGTACTCGGCCATCCAGACCGGCCAGGCCCAGGGCATGTATACCCTGGATCAATGCCTGCTCGATCTGGTGCGTCGCAACATCATTTCGAGCAATGAAGCCCGTCACAAGGCGATGAACAAAGACGCCTTCCCGGCCTGATCAATCAAGGAGCTGAGCGATGGAACGCGATCAGGCAATGAAATTCATGCACGACCTGCTGCGCCTGATGGTGCAGAAGCGCGGGTCGGACTTGTTCATCACGGCAGGTTTTCCCCCTGCCTTCAAGGTGGATGGCAAGGTCACCCCGGTATCGAACCAGGTGCTGACCTCGCAGCACACTGCCGAACTGGCGCGTTCGATCATGAACGACCGTCAGGCGGCGGAGTTCGAATCGACCAAGGAATGCAACTTCGCCATTTCTCCGGCCGGGATCGGACGTTTCCGGGTCAATGCGCTGATTCAGCAGGGGCGGGTGGCGATCATCTGCCGGACCATCAACATGACCATCCCGACCATCGAGGAGCTGGGCCTGCCCAACGTGGTCAAGGATGTGGCGATGAGCAAGCGCGGCCTGGTCATCTTCGTGGGGGGCACCGGGACGGGTAAAACCACGTCGCTGGCCTCGGTGGTGGATTACCGCAACGAGAACTCCTACGGGCACATCATCACGCTCGAAGACCCGATCGAATACGTGCATGACCACAAGAACTGCATCGTCACGCAGCGCGAGATCGGGGTCGATACGGAAGACTGGGCGCCGGCGCTGAAAAACACGCTGCGTCAGGCGCCGGATGTGATCCTGATGGGGGAAATCCGCGATCGCGAGACGATGGACTATGCCATCGCCTTCGCCGAGACCGGCCACCTGGCCTTGGCCACCCTGCACGCCAACAGCACCAACCAGGCCATTGACCGGATCATCAACTTCTTCCCGGAAGACCGTCGCCAGCAACTGCTGATGGACCTCTCGCTCAACCTGCGTGCCATGGTCTCCCAGCGCCTCATCCCGCGGCGCGAAGGGCGCGGGCGGGTGGCGGCCATCGAGGTCATGCTCAACTCGCCGCTGATCGCCGACCTGATCTTCAAGGGGGATGTGTACGAGATCAAGGAGATCATGAAAAAGTCCCGCGAACTCGGCATGCAGACCTTTGATCAGGCGCTGTTCGACCTGCACGAAGCCGGCAAGATCAGCTACGAAGACGCGCTGCGCAATGCCGATTCGCTGAACGACCTGCGTTTGCAGATCAAGCTGAAGGGCAAGGATGCGAAGGACCGCAATCTGGCTGCGGGCTTGAATCATCTGGATATTGTTTAAGGAGCATCGCATGACGCATTTTTCGAAGCGTGTGTCCCACTGGATTTTTGCCGCCGGGATGGGGTTGACCGTCGCGCTGGCCCAGGCGGCCGGCCTGGATGCCATTTCAACCGGCGATGCGAGTGCCGGTGTCAAGGAAGCGCTCGCCAAGGGGGCCGACTACGCCGTGGCCTCGCTGGGCAAGGACAATGGTTTCCTCGGCAACAGCAAGGTCAAGATTCCGCTCCCGGGTTATCTCGAAAAGGCCGAAAAAGGCCTGCGCATGTTCGGCCTGGGCAAGCAGGCGGATCAACTGGTCGAGACCATGAACCATGCCGCCGAGCAGGCAGTGGCCGAGGCCAAGCCCATTCTGGTCGATGCCGTGAAGAAGATGAGCGTGCAGGACGCCAAGGGCATCCTGACCGGTGGTGAGGATAGCGTCACCCAGTTTTTCCGCCGCACCTCGGCCGATGCGCTGACCCAGAAATTCCTGCCGATCGTTAAAACCTCGACCAAGAAGCTGCAACTGGCGGAGCAGTACAACGCTTTCGCCGGCAAGGCGGCGAGCGCCGGCCTGATCGATCAGAAAGATGCCGATATTGACCGTTACGTGACCCAGAAAGCCATGGATGGCCTCTTCCTGATGATCGCCGAGGAAGAAAAACGCCTGCGCAGCAATCCGCTGGAGGCGGGGAGTTCGCTGCTGAAAAAGGTCTTTGGCGCACTCTGAGGCATTCAAGTTCGGGCCTGCGGTGCCGTAGCGTGTCTGAGGAGCCCACCCCATGAAACTGCCTGCCTTGCCCTCGACCACACAACGTGCCACCCCGGAATCGGTGGCACGCGCGCAGCATGCCGCCGCCGCATCCGTCCGGCGGGTTGAGGCAGCAGAAGGGTTGGCAGCCGACCGCGAGCGCAGTCTGCAGCAAGAACTGGATGAGGTTGAAGCAGCGGCGCTGGCCGACTTCGAGGGGCAGGCGTTGATTCAGGACGAAGCCCATGCCCTGGCCGAGCGCCTGGCGCGGGAAGGACTGCCGGAAGGCTTGTTGCGTACGGATGTCTTGCTGCGCCAACGTCCGGCGGTGGATGACGAAGCCTGAGGGAGGGGCGACGGTCGACCGCTTTGAGCGGCGATTTTTCAACGCCGCCGAGATGTCTCCGGTTCTCCCCCGCCTGCGTTAAAATGCGGGCTGCCCAGCGCCCCGCCTCGTCGGGGCGTTTTCCTTTCAGTCTCCACGACACAGCCATGGCCGGTCTCAATCCCCAGCAACGCGAAGCGATTTACTACCTCGATGGGCCCCTGCTCGTCCTGGCCGGTGCGGGCTCGGGCAAGACACGGGTGATCACGCAGAAGATCGCCTATCTGGTCGAGGAGTGCGGTTTCCAGCCACGCAATATCGCGGCCATCACCTTCACCAACAAGGCGGCGAAGGAGATGCAGGAACGCATCGGAAAAATCCTGACGCCGGGGCTGGCCGGCGAATTGCAGATTTCCACCTTTCACTCCCTGGGGGTCCGGATCCTGCGCGAAGAGGCCAAGGCCCTTGGCTACAAACCCCGCTTTTCGATTTTCGATTCTGCCGATTGTGCCGGCATCATCAGCGAGGTCGCCAATACGGTCGACAAGGCCACGCTGCGCATCCTGCAATCGATCATCTCGAACTGGAAGAACGCGCTGGTCACGCCTGAGGCTGCCCTCAAGCTGGCCCGTGACGAGCACGAAAAGCTCGCCGCGCATGCCTTCCTGTCTTACGAGGCGACGCTCAAAGCCTATCAGGCGGTCGACTTCGACGATCTGATCGGTCTGCCCGTCAAATTGTTCTCCGAGCATCCCGAGATCGCCGACAAATGGCAGAATCGGCTGCGCTACCTGCTGGTCGATGAATATCAGGATACCAATGCCTGCCAGTACCAGCTGCTCAAACTCCTGACCGGCGTGCGGGCGCAATTCACGGCGGTGGGCGATGATGATCAGGCCATCTACGGCTGGCGCGGGGCCGACATCGACAACCTGCGCAAACTGCCGGCGGAATTCCCGGCGCTGAAGGTCATCAAACTGGAGCAAAACTACCGGTCGACCGTACGTATTCTGAAGGCGGCTAACAACGTCATCGCTAACAACGAAAAGCTCTTCGACAAGCGCCTCTGGTCCGATCTCGGTCATGGCGAGCAGATCACCGTGACCGCCTGTCGGGATCAGGATGCCGAGGCCGAAGGCGTGGTCATGAAGCTGCAGGCCCATCGCTTCGAGCAGCGCACCCAATTCCGCGATTACGCCATCCTGTACCGCTCCAACCATCAGGCGCGGATCTTTGAAGAATACCTGCGCGACCACCGCATTCCCTATGTGCTTTCCGGCGGCAAATCCTTCTTCGACAAGGCTGAAATCAAGGACATCATTGCCTACCTGCGCCTCCTGACCAACGAGGACGATGATCCGGCCTTCATCCGGGCGGCCACCACCCCGAAGCGCGGGATCGGCCCGACCACCCTGCAGGTGCTCGGCACCTATGCCGGCGAACGCCACATCTCGCTGTTCGAAGCGGCCTTTGAGGAAGGCTTTGCCCAGCGTGTCCAGGAGCGGCAACTCGGCCCCGTGCTGGAATTCTGCAACTTCATCAATCGCATGCAGGGGCGGGCGGGCAACGAGCCTGCGCACGAAGTCCTGCCCGATCTGCTGAAAGCCATCGACTACGAAACCTACCTCTACGATCATGAGGAAGAGCGCACGGCGCAGACCCGCTGGGCCAACGTGTGCGAGTTCGCCAACTGGATCAACCGCAAGGGCGAGCAGGATGGCCGGACCCTGATCGAGCTGACCCAGAGCATCGCCCTGATCAACATGCTGGACAAGCAGAATGAGGAAGAGGTGGATGCCGTCCAGCTCTCAACCCTGCATGCCTCAAAGGGGCTGGAGTATCCGCACGTCTTCCTGGTCGGGGTTGAAGAAGGCATCCTGCCGCACCGCGAATCGCAGGAGCCGGCCAAAGTCGAGGAAGAGCGGCGGCTGATGTATGTGGGCATCACGCGGGCGCAACGCACGCTGTTCATTTCCTGGTGCGAACGGCGCAAACAGGCGCGGGAGTTCGTGCCCTGCGAGCCTTCCCGTTTCATTGAGGAAATGGGCCGCGACGACATTCGCTTTACCGGCGGCAAACAGGCTGCGCCGGCCGACAAGGCCACGGGGAGCGCCCGTCTGGATGCCATGAAGGCGATGTTGTCGGGCAAGAAAGGGTGAGCTGAAACAGCGGGGGAATCTGGCGCACCTGTATCTCGACAGGGCAATAAAAAAGGAGGCCGGAGCCTCCTTTTTTGTGTGCGTGGGGTCAGCTTACTTGACCTTGCTCATCACGTATTCAACGGCGTTCTTGATTTCGACGTCGGACAGATCGGCACCGCCCTTGGCCGGCATCGCGCCCTTGCCGTTGGTCAGGCTCTTGATCAGGGCATCCTTGCCTTGTGCAACGCGCGGAGCCCAGGCTCCCTTGTCGTCGATCTTCGGTGCGCCGGCTGCGCCGGTGTTGTGGCAGGCACCGCAGACGGCGTTGTAGATGGCTGCGCCATCGCGCGGGGCACCACCGGCAGCCGGGGCAGCCGCCTTGGCCAGTTCGAACTTGGCGACCGGCTGGATGCGGACGTCAGCTTCATCATTGCCACCCGCTGCATCAGCGGCGGACGTCGACTGTTTGACGGTCAGCGGATAAACAATGGCGATCAGGACAATGGCGATCCCGATCACGGCCCACATGATGCTCTTGGAAGAATGCTGCTCGGCCATGCTGATGTACCTCGATGCGCAAAAAATAAAAGTGCGTAATTATAACGGCCTAGCGAGATCGAGGACAAAAAAAACCCCGCGCGGGGCGGGGTTGAAATTCTCGAAAGGGGGAATTTCGAGAGGAGGGGTTCAATGCACAATTGCAGTGTAGGCCGCCTCGCCCTTCCGGTCTGTCGTTCTTTCGTGCCGCTTGTGTAACAGACTGTGTCACACCGATTTCAAATTTTGATTCAATGACTTGCCCGATCCGGCTCAGTCTTCGATATGACTGATCTCAACCGCGCTGGCCGGGATTTGGTAATCCGCCGCAATGGCCTGTCGGGCATGTTCTTCCAAGCGCTCTTCCAGATTGGCCGGGAAGCGGCGTGCAGCAGAGAAGTCGATGGGCAAACCGGCCCGGTTCTGGGTCAGGCGGAAATGAATTTTGATGAACATGGTAGAGCGTCAAGCGCAAAGGCCAGGGAATGGCGCGCTATTTTAATGAGCATAACGCACTGAACAATAAGGGATTTCCACAACCTTGCTGTTCAGTTTGACGCGAGATCGTCCAATGAGTTCATGTTCAGGAAGGCGCCGGGCTGATCGTCGAACGGAATGGCGATGCCGCCCGCATCGTCGCACCAGCGCATGACCTTGCGCTGGCCGCTCGCCAGAAAAGCCCGCAGTTGCGGGGCCAGGCTGCGGTGGCAGAGACAGAAAACCGGGTGCGCCCGGCCGTCGACCGTCGGATAGGCCAGCTTGTGCTCACCGATCCCTGCAAGCAACCGGCTGGCAAGATCGAGGGGCAAGCCCGGCGTGTCGCAGGGGGCACTGAGCAGCCAGGGCGTCGTGCAGGCCGCCAAACCCGTCAGCAAGCCGGCGAGCGGGCCGGGGTAATCCGGCAGGTCATCCTGAAGAACGGGATGACCGAGTGCGGCATAGCGCGCCAGATTACGATTGGCACTGATCAGCAGCGTGCTGACCTGCGGCGCCAGACGGGCTTCGACATGCTCGACCAGCGGCCGATCATGAAATCGCTGCAACCCCTTGTCGGCGCCGCCCATGCGCTGGCCCTGGCCGCCGGCCAGGATCAGTCCGGTGATCGCCGGGGGCGTCATCAATAGGTCAGGGTGCGCCATGCCGGGTCCAGGGTGCGCCCCATGAAGGCGGTGGCACCGGCTGCGCGCGCATTCGGAAAGAGCGCTTCCGTTTCGCTGATCCAGGCGGCCCGGGCCATGCCGCACGCGTAGAGTCGGGCGCCGGCGGCATCGACTTCGCGCAGGAAGTCGCCCACCGATTTCTCCCGGGCTGCGCTCGGCCAGGCCTGGTCTGCCACCTCGGGAATCAGCCAGCGGACGGCGGGTCCGGCGAAATGGATTTCAACCTCGGCATCGAGGGCGCATGCGGCAAGCGCGTGCACCAGGGGGGTGACGACGAGTGCCGGGTGTTCCGGCGTGGCCGCCCAGATGAGGAGGGCCAGACGTTCAGCCAAAGCGCGCCTCCGGTTCGATCTTCAGGATGTGCGCCCGATAGGCGGCGGCATCGAGCAGGGTGCCGCTTTCAGCGGCCCAATCGCTCGGGCGGGCGCGCGCCATCCAGCCGCTGCCGTACGGATCGTCATTGACGCGGCGCGGCTGCTCCTCCGCCGCATCGTTGCCTTCGAGCAGTACGAAGCTGATCGGCGCGTGGACGGCGAGCACGGTTTTCCGACATTCGACAGTCCCCATGCCGCGATGGCGCGTCACCTCGGCCCCCTTGGGCTTGCTGGTGAAGGCGATGATTTCGCCGGCGAGAAAAATGCCGAAGGCCGTCGCTCCGATGAGTACCTCGCCGTTGGCTTGCGGCTGGACCCACATGTCGTGTTCTGGGCAATACAGGCGATCCTCGGGGATGAGGCCGGAAAACGGGGTATGAGCCATGTCGAGAAGCGGGGCCACTGGTTGCAGGGAGGGTGTCTATGTTACCAGCCGCGCTCACCGTTGCCTCGCGTGCCCATATCGCCTGGCCTCTGTCCGGGTGCTTCGGTAATATGACAGGCGATCTCCCTGCGGCCCAGGCGGACGCGGCGCACCATGACAAACTCGGAGGATGGTATGCATCTGGATGTGTATGGCACCCTGGTGGCTGCATCGCTGGTCCTTTTGCTGGGCCGCCAATTGGTTGCACGGGTTGCCTTCCTGCGCCATTACAGCGTGCCGGAGCCGGTGGTGGGCGGCCTCCTGGTGGCACTGGCGATCTGGTGCCTGAATGGGGTGAGCGGCGTGGTCATCCGCTTTGACAGTGCGCTCAGCATGCCGCTGATGCTGGCCTTCTTTGCCTGTATCGGCCTGAATGCCGATATTGCCAGCCTGCGCCGGGGCGGGCAGCCCATGTTCCGTTTCCTGCTGGTGGTGGTCGGTTTTCTCATGGCCCAGAACCTCATGGGCATCCTGCTTGCCGTGATTCAGGGACAGCCGGCACTGCTCGGCCTCCTGGCCGGCTCGATCACCCTCTCCGGCGGCCATGGTACCGGCCTGGCCTGGAGCAGCATCTTTACCGAAAAATACGGCATGACCTCCGCCAGCGAAATTGCCATGGCCTCCGCCACCTTTGGCCTTGTCCTCGGCGGCTTGCTGGGCGGCCCGGTGGCCCGCCTGCTGCTTGCCCGCGTACCGGACAAGGCCGCCGGGGCGATGGAGGCCGCCGATCCCGGTCAGTTCGAGCAGCCGGCCGCCGTTCGCCTGATCACGGCACCCGCCCTGATCGAGACGCTGGCGCTGATCGCCATCTGCCTGCTCGGCGGGCAGGCCATTGCGCGCGGGCTTCCCGGCAGCTGGCTGGAACTGCCCTCCTTTGTCTGTGTGCTGTTCGTCGGGGTGCTGCTGCGCAACGGGCTGAGCCGTCTGGGCTGGTACGCCGTTTTTGAGCGGGCCGTCTCCGTGCTCGGCAATGTCTCGCTGGCCCTCTTTCTGGCCATGGCGCTCATGTCCCTCCGTTTGTGGGAACTGGCCAGCCTGGCCTTGCCGATGTTCGGCATCCTGCTCGGGCAGGTGGCGCTGATGGCGTTGTATGCCATCTTTGTGACCTTCCGGGTCATGGGGCGCAATTACGATGCGGCGGTGATCGCGGCGGGCCATTGCGGCTTTGGCCTGGGCGCCACCCCGACGGCGATTGCCAACATGCAGGCGGTGACCGAGCGCTTTGGCCCATCCCGGCTTGGCTTCCTGGTTGTTCCGATTGTCGGCGCCTTCTTCATCGACCTGGCCAACGCCCTGGTCATCAAACTCTTCCTGATGCTGCCGATCACCTGAGGGGCAGGGCTGGCTAGGGGAGCAAGGGCGAGGGGCAAGGATGATTGGCGGAAGAGAGCAGGAGTCGAACCTACCCAAACCTGTCTGACAGGTCCTGCCGGTTTTGAAGACCGGCCGTCCCACCGGGGAACGATCTCTTCCGTTGTCTGTGCTGCAAGGGTTTCAGCAGTTCGAATGTTACCGCAAAACTAGCGCTGTCCTGCCTATGTCCTTATTGGGGGATTCATGGCAACGATTAGACAGCGTGGCGAGCGCTTTCAGGTTCGCGTTCAGCGCAAGGATTATCCGGCAGTAGCTAAGTCATTTCTGACGAAAGAAGATGCACAGCGCTGGGCGCGAGGCATTGAGCGGCAAATGGACCTGGGCGAATACACACCGCCTAGTCTGGATACTGTGGAGAGTTTGGTAAGCCGTTATGAGCAAGAGGTGACCCCACAGAAAAAGGGTGCGGCGCAGGAGCGCTATCGGCTGGCTGTAATTCGGGCGGACGAGTTGGGGCGGCTTCCAGTTAAAGACGTGACACCCGCCAGGGTTGCCGCTTTCCGGGATAGGCGGTTGAAAACTGTTAAGCCTGTCACGGTTTTGCATGACCTCTGCACGTTATCCGCTGTGTTCGAACATGCGAGGCTGGAATGGTCCATGCCGATCATTAACCCCGTGCGGGCTATTCGTAAGCCAAGCGCAGGCAAAGGACGTGACCGACGATTGAACGCAGGGGAATACGAGGTGTTATTGGCTGAATTGAAGAAAGCCCGCACGCCTTGGATTGCCCCCTTATTCGCATTCAGTATCGAGACAGCCTGCCGCCGAAGTGAAGCGTTGGCGCTTCGATGGGCTGATGTTGATTTGCATAAGCGCGTGGCGGTGTTCCGGGATACGAAAAACGGGGATAGCCGGGTTGTTCCGCTATCGGGGCTTGCGGCTTCCACTTTGGCAGCTATGGCGAGGGATATCAGTGGGTTCGTGTTTCCGATCAGCAGGCACGGGGTAGATAACTCGTTCCGCCTCGCATGTGCCAGGGCTGGGGTAGTGGGGTTGCGCTGGCATGACTTGCGCCATGAAGGGGTGAGCCGCTTGCATGAACGTGGCTTATCTACAGTTGAAGTGGCGAGTGTTTCCGGCCACAGGACCCTAGCCTGCCTCGCCCGATACAGCCACATGCGCGCAGAAAGCCTAGCCAAAAAACTGGGTTGATGACTGATGGCCCGCCTAGCGGGGCGGGTTTTACATTTTTTTTACAAAATTGCATTGGCGCAACAAGCCAACGAACCAACATCCGGCCACATGCGAGCACATAAACGCTCTTCACAGAGTGCTCTGGCAGAGTGGATTGGTACGAATTCGACTTGATGAACTGTTGAGTGCGCGCCGTTATATTCGGTGCGTATCAACACAAAAATACGAGTTCATCGAATGCAAACTGAAAATCTACTGAAAGAGGCTGATGTATGCCAAATACTTGGCCTAAAGGATCAGACTCTCCGCGCATGGCGCTCTAAGAGGGCGCCAAACCTTCCATACGTAAAGCTAGGTAGATCAGTGCGTTACCGGAAAGAGGACGTACTGCTGTTCATCGAACAGAGCCGATCTGTAGCTTAAAAAAAATAATGCCCGCACAGAGCGGGCAGGAAGGTAAATACGAAATGAATACTACTACAGGCCAAGAAGTGGCTGTATTGACCCAGCAGAACCTGCTCAACTTACGCTGCTAATGCGAATGCCTCAGCAGGGGTTTTCATACCGAGCGA
>NZ_JBDIYD010000015.1:0-67577 GCF_039649255.1 Dechloromonas sp. ZS-1
ACTCACTCTCAAACAACTCTCCGCCCAACCCTCGCCTCTCCAAGCATCAACTCAACCTTTGTTCAGCGGATGACTCACGATCCTTCTGTTCTGCATCGCGTGTCGGCTTGGCACTCGATCCTTGCTTGCGTCCTAGAGCCAAGAACAGCACAACACGTCTGCCGCTGATCTCGGGCGCGGATTTATAATGCACCGATGCGAATGAATCACTCTGCCGGCCGAAATCACGCCGGCTCTGTACCTTTTTTGACCGCGGATGCGCGTCAGATTCGAAACTTGCAGCGCGACCTCGCGCGGGCTGTCGGGGAAAAAAAGGCCACGCTTCAGGCCAATCTGGCAGCGCTACTCGCCCGCTCGAGCGAACAGGCCGCCAAACGTCTGGGTGCGTTACCGAAGCCGACATTTGATGATGCCCTGCCAGTCAACGAGCGCCGCGATGAGATTGCGGCGCTGATTGCTGCGCATCAAGTCGTGATTGTCTGCGGCGAGACCGGATCCGGGAAAACCACGCAACTCCCCAAGATATGCCTCGAGCTGGGCATCGGTGCGCGGGGGCTGATCGGTCATACCCAACCTCGTCGCCTGGCGGCGCGCTCCGTGGCGACACGGCTCGCTCAGGAGCTGCAAACGCAGGTGGGGGCAGGTGTCGGGGTGAAAATCCGCTTCCACGACAAGTCGACCGTCGAGAGCTGGGTCAAACTGATGACGGACGGCATCCTCCTGGCCGAGTCGCAGTCCGATCCGTATCTGAATGCCTATGAGGCGATCATCATCGATGAGGCCCACGAGCGCAGCCTCAATATCGACTTTCTGCTGGGTTATCTCAAACAGTTGCTGCCGAAGCGTCCGGATCTGAAGGTGATCATTACCTCGGCGACGATCGATGCCGAGCGCTTCTCCGAACACTTCACGCTGAATGGCAAAAAGGCGCCGGTGATCGAGGTGTCCGGGCGCCTCTATCCGGTCGAGGTCCGTTATCGCCCGGTTGACGATCTCGACAAGCAGGACGATGAGCGCGACTTGTACGATGCCATTGTCGATGCCGCCGATGAACTGGCCCGCCTGGGGCCCGGCGATATTCTGGTTTTCCTGCCGGGTGAGCGCGAAATCCGCGAGGCGGCTGAAGCCTTGCGCAAACGGGCTTTGGCGCGCCCCGGCATGAGTGCGGCCCATGCCCCGGAAATCCTGCCGCTCTTTTCCCGTCTCTCTGCCGCCGAGCAGGATCGGATCTTCAAGCCCTCCGGCAATCAACGGCGCATCGTTCTGGCCACGAACGTTGCGGAAACCTCGCTGACTGTCCCCGGCATCCGCTATGTGATCGATACCGGCCTGGCTCGGATCAAGCGTTATTCCTATCGCAACAAGGTTGAACAGTTGCAGGTTGAACGCATTTCGCAGGCGGCCGCGCGGCAGCGTGCCGGCCGTTGCGGCCGGGTAGCCTCGGGCGTTTGCGTGCGCTTGTACGATGAGGCTGATTTCAACGCGCGTCCGCCCTTTACCGATCCGGAAATCCTGCGTGCCTCGCTGGCGGGCGTGATTTTGCGCATGAAGTCGCTGCGCCTGACCGATGTTGAAAGTTTTCCCTTCATCGAGCCGCCGCCCGCCAAGGCCATCAACGACGGCTACGCGCTCTTGCAGGAACTCGGCGCGCTGGATGACGACAAGCGCCTGACCCGGGTAGGGGATGCGCTCGCCAAGCTGCCGCTCGATCCGCGTATCGGACGGATGCTGGTCGCCGCGCGGGATCTGGGCTGCTTGAAAGAGGTGCTGATCATCGCTGCGGCCTTGTCGGTGCAGGACCCACGTGAGCGGCCGCAGGACCGTCAGCAGGCTGCCGACGAGAAGCACAAGCTGTGGGCGGATGAGAAATCGGAGTTCCTGACCTGGGTGAAACTCTGGGCGTGGTTCAAGCAGGCGGTCGACCATAAAAAATCGAACAAATCGCTGGTCGATGTCGTGCATGGCCACTTCCTCTCTTACCTGCGTTTGCGCGAGTGGCGGGAGGTACATGGGCAGCTGCATGCCATGGTCACCGAACTGGGCTGGAAGGAAAACGAGCTGCCCGGGACCTACGATGCCATTCATATGGCCTTGTTGTCCGGTCTGCTTGGCAATATCGGCTGTAAATCCGATGAGTCTGGCTATTACCTCGGCGCGCGGGGCATTCGCTACCTGATTCATCCCTCATCGCCGTTGCAGAAAAAGGGGGGGAAATGGATCATGGCCGCCGAGGTGACCGAAACGACCCGCCTGTTCGGCCGCTGTGTTGCAAAGATCGAGGCAGACTGGATCGAGAAGGTGGGCGCGCATCTGATCAAGCGTCAGTATTTCGACCCGCACTGGGAAAAGAAGGCGATGCAGGTCGCGGCCTGGGAGCGGACGACGCTGTATGGGGTGGTGATCAATCCCAAGCGGCGCATTCACTATGGCCCGCTGGCGCCCGCCGAATCACGCGAGATCTTCATCCGCCAGGGTCTGGTCGGGGAGGAGATCGACGAAGCCTTTGCCAAGCGCTGGCCGTTCTTTCAGCACAATCAAAAGCAGATCCGGGATATCGAGAAGATCGAGCACAAGCAGCGCCGCCAGGATGTGCTGGTTGATGACGAACTGATCTTCGCGTTTTACGACCACCTGATTCCCGCCGAGATTCACAACGGGGCGAGTTTCGACCACTGGCGTAAATCGGCCGAACAAGACAATCCAAAACTGCTCTACCTCGCCAAAGACGACCTGATGCGCCATTCAGCCGCCGGCGTGACGACCGAGGCGTTTCCGCACCACATCAAGGTGGGCGGCATAGAGTACGCGCTGACCTATCATTTTGAGCCGGGCTCGCCGCGTGACGGGGTTACGCTCACCTTGCCGCTGGCCCAGTTGAACCAGATTCCCGCTGCGCGCATGGAGTGGCTGGTGCCCGGCCTGATCAAGGAAAAGCTGGTGCAACTGATCAAGACCCTGCCCCAGCGGATTCGCGCCAAGCTGGTGCCGGTACCGGAATTCGTCGATGAATTCCTGTCGACCGTCGCCAGCAATGAAAAGAAGCTCGCGCAGGGTCTGATTCAGCCGCTGATCGACTACATTCTCGAAGCGCGTGGCCTGAATGCCCGCGGCTGGGCTGTGACGCCGGACGCCTTCCGTCCGGATGCGCTGCCCGCGCATTTCTCGATGAACTACAAGTTGATCGACGAGCATGGTCGCCAGCTGGATATGAACCGCAGCCTGGTCGCGCTGCGTGCGGAATGGGGCAAGGAGGCGAAACAGGAGTTTGCCGAGCTGCATGAAACGCCCTCTGAATACACCCGCCTCACCGACTGGACCTTCGGCGAACTGCCGGAACTGATGGAAGTCCCGGTTGGCGGCCAGACCATCATCGGCTATCCCGGGCTCCATGATGACGGCGAGACGGTCAGCCTGAAGGTCTTCGATTCTGCGGAGGAGGCTGCAGCCGTCCATCGCCAGGGCCTGTTGCGTCTCTTCATGCTGCAATTCAAGGAGCTGGTGAAGTATTTCGACAAGAATGTGCCGGGGCTGACCCAGATGGGCATGCAGTACATGGCGCTGGGCACAACCGACGAACTGAAGCGCCAGATTGTCGATCTGACTTTCGAGCGGGCCTGCCTGACCGAGCCGCTGCCGGCCACGGCCGAAGCGTTCAAGGGGCGTTGCGCGGAAGCGAAGGCGCGCCTTGGCCTGATCATCCAGGAGATCAGCCGCCTGGTCGGGACGGTGCTGACCGAGTGGCAGGCTGTCAGCAAGAAGTTGCCGGCTTACAAGGCCTATCCCGCGGTGATTCAGGATATCGAGGGGCAGCTCAAGCGGCTGATGGGCAAGCAGTTTGTGCTCGATACGCCTTTTGAGCGTTTGCAGCATTACCCGCGTTACCTCAAGGCCATCGGGGTCCGGCTTGATAAGCTGAAGGCCAATCCGGCGCGCGATACCCAGTCGATGGCGGAGTACAGCAAGCTGTGGACCAATTATGAGCGCCGGGCGATCCAGTTGGCCAAGCTGCAGGCGGCCGATCCGCAGATCGAGCAGTTCCGCTGGCTGCTGGAAGAACTGCGCGTCGGCTTGTTCGCACAGGAACTCCGGACGCCGGTGCCGGTCTCCGTGAAACGTCTGGAAAAACAGTGGGAGGGCATCAAGCATGGCTGAGGTGATGCAGGCCTTGTGGCGAACGCTGGCCAGCTTGCGCGAGGGCAAAGTCTGGCTCTATGTGCTGACGCCGGCCTTGTGCTCCCTCATTGCTTCTCTGGCGCTGGCGGTATGGGGCTTGGGCGTGCTGGTCGATGAAATGCTGACCTACCCGCCGATGACCCTGCTGATTGGCTGGGGCCTGGTCTGGCTGGCGCACCTCCTGGCCTATCTGGGCGGCTGGATGGCCATTTTTGCAGCGGCCTATCTGGTGGGTTCGCTGCTCGCGGCGATCGTGGTCATGCCCTTGATGCTGCGCCATCTCTCCGCAACGCGGTATCCGGACGTAGCCCTCATGGGGCGGGACAGTTTTACGTCGGCGACGGTCAACAGCCTGGGTGCTGCCATTTTGTTCGTGCTGGCCTGGGTGCTGACCTTGCCCTTATGGCTGATCCCTGGCTTCTCGCTGCTGATTCCCATGCTCTTGATGGCATGGCTGAACCGTCGTACCTTCGCCTACGATGCCTTGTCCATGCATGCGACGGATGCGGAATGGCTGGCCTTGCGACGCCAACATGCGGGGCCGTTTTTCATGCTCGGGCTGACCATGGCCCTGCTGGCCCATGTCCCGATCCTGGGCTTGCTGGTGCCTGCTTTGGCCGCCCTGGCCTTCGTTCATTACGCCCTGGCCGCGCTACAGGCAAGCCGCCGGGGCGCGTTGGTTACTCAGGAAGGAGGCATGCGATGACGCGTACTTTCGGCGCCATCATCATTGGCGATGAGATTCTTTCCGGCAAGCGCCAGGACAAGCATTTTGCGAAGATTGCCGAGTTGCTTGGCGCACGCGGCTTGCGCCTGAGTTGGGTCGAATACCTCGGCGATGACCGTCAGCGTCTGGCCGCGACTTTCAAGCGCACGATGGCTGCAGGCGATGTCGTTTTTTCCTGTGGCGGGATCGGCAATACGCCGGATGACCATACGCGGCAGGCCGTTGCGGCGGCCTTGGGCGTCGGCCTGCAGTTGCATCCCGAAGGCTTTGAGGAACTCAAGGTCCGCTTTGCCAACGAGGAGATCACCGCTGAGCGTAAGCTCCTGGTGACCTTCCCGGAAGACGTCGAGATCGTGCCTAATCCCTTCAACCGGATTCCCGGCTTCAGGGTGAATGAGCATTACTTTGTGCCGGGTTTTCCGCAAATGGCCCACCCGATGATCGAATGGGCACTCGATACCTTTTACAAGGATCTCTGCCAGCCCGTTGCGGCTCGTGTGGAAAAGGCCTTTTTGCTGACGGGCCCGAATGCCTACGAAAGTGCTTTGCTCGATCTGATGGAGAAGATCGTGGCCGCCTATCCCGACTTGCGCTTGTTTTCCCTGCCTTCTTTAGTCGGCAAGGAGCGCAAGCATCTCGAACTTGGCGTGGAAGGAACGCCTGAGCGGGTGGAGCAGGCGATGGCAGAAATTCGCAGTGAGATCGAGCGCCGCGGGATTACCTGGGTGTGGCGCCCTTGAGCGGGGCCTGACGGTCGACGTAAAAAAACCCGCGATTTCAAGCGCGGGTTTTTTATTGGGCTGTGTCGCCGGATTACTTGGCGGCAGCCTTCTTGGCGGCAGCCGAGGTGGCGCTCTTGGCCGGTGCGGCAACCTTGCCTGCGACTTGCAGGTTGGCTTCAGCGATGTCAGCCAGTTGCTTGGCCATGGAGCTCATGTTGCCGAAAGCCTGGTTGGAGGCGTTCAGCATGGACTGCATGGTGGCGGCGAAGACATCACCACCGACCGGTGCGGAGGCCTTGGCCTTTTGCACGGCGGATTCGGCATTCTTGGTGAAGCTGCTGTACTGCGCTTCCATGACAGAAGTGACTTCCTTCTGCATGTCGGACACCAGGTCATACACGTTGCGCGAGTATTCCATCAGCTTGTCGACGTTCGGCTTCGACAGGTCGGCATTCAGCTTGGCGACAGCACCGGCGTCCTTGGCGGACATCAGTTGCTGGGTGTTGGCGACGGACGCGTTGAAAAACTCGCGGGAAGCTGCCATGTTCAGGGCGGTCAGGCGCTCGATACCGTTGAAGGCAGTGCGCACCAGGGCCATCATGACTTCGGCGTTGGCTTTTTGTGCCTGCGCCAGTTGTTCGATATTTGCGTTGCTCATCTTCTTCTCCTGTCAGTGAAACTGGGTGTGGATGAAACAAAAACCCCCGCCGGAGCGGGGGTTGGAATGCATCGATTACTTCTTCTTGGCAGCAGCGGCAGTGGCGCCGACAGCCTTGACGGTGGCGTTGGTCGCGGCAGCCACGTTGGCTTCAGCGATTTCGGCGACTTGCTTGGCAGCCTTGTTCATGTTGTCGAAGGCGGAGTTGGCGGCAGCGATGGCGCTCTTGACGGCAGCGACGGCAACGTCGGAGCCAGCCGGGGCAGACTTGGCAGCCTTGTCGAGCAGGCCGGCAACGCTCTTCTGGAATTCGCCAAACTGGGACTCGACCATCTTGGCCAGTTCTTCCTGGGTCTGGGCGGTGATTTCGTAGACAGAACGGGAGTAGGCAACGGCCTTCTCAACGTTCGGCTGGGCCAGGGAAGCCTGGATGGACAGGGCTTCCTGTGCGTCCTTGGCACCCATCAGGGCCTTGGCGCCGGAAACGGAATCTTCCATCACGGAACGGGCGGTGTTCAGGTTCAGGGCAGCGATGCGCTCAGCAGAGGCCAGGGCGGTGTTAGCCAGGGACAGCAGGGAATCGACGGTAGCCTTGTTGGCGGCAGCGAATTGCTCCGGGGTGGTGAACATGGTGTTTCTCCTCAAATAATAAAGGTCATGCAAGACAGTACTTAAACCGTTGCAGCGCTTTTTGAAGCAATGTTGCACTGCACCATGTCTGTATTATTCGCGAAAAGAATCCCGCTGTCAACCTGATTTTGTGCAGTGCACAAAAAAACAATTTATACTTTTAAATCAAAGAATAAACGCGCTTTGTATTCTTTTGGTATGGCGTGTTTGTTGCACCCTCTGCACAATCAGGGTGCGCGGTCGCTGAGTTCCAGCGAGGTCGAACCACGTAAATCCAGTCGCTCCCCTTTGGTGGGGGCGATCGGGGCTTCACTGCCCTTGTTTTTGGGTTGCAGGATGGCGCGCACTCGCGGCGGGCCGGCCTTGGGATTGCGCTGCTCACCAGCAGTGGCGAGGTATTTTTCGTTGACCGAGTCGTACCAGATGTAGTCGCCCTTCACTTCATCGCCACCGCTTTTTACCCAGGCGCGGTGAAAAAGTTCGGCGATTTCCGTATTGGTGTCGTACTCGATACGCTCGGCCTCACCCTCGATGTATTCCTCTTTGCCTTCGCGCTTCTGGCGAAAGCGTGCCAGGCCGTCCTTGCCGGCGAAGGCGACGCCTTTTTGAAAACCATAGGCATCTTCCGTGATCACGACGCGGTCGGCCTTCAGGACCATGGTGCCTTTGGTGATCAGGACATCGCCTTCCAGAATCTGCAGTTTCTTGGCGTCGTCGATAGAGACGCGATTGGCCTCGAGTTGCATGGGCTTGTCGCGATCAGCGCGTTCGGCGTGAGCGGATGCGGCAGCAAGAAGGGCAATCGCCAGGCAGAGAGAGCGGAGCATCATGGCGTGGGTCGGATGTAGAGGCCGGTCACCTGCGAGCGCAGCACCAGGGTGGCGGCATTGTTGTCGAGTTCGGCGCCCGTGCCGCGCACCCAGGATTTGCCCTGGGTGATTTCAACGGGGCTGTTGGTGAAGGCAAAGCCGAGATCGGGCTGGATAACGAGATCGGGCATGCGCGCGGTCAGGGCGGCACGATCCGGGGTGGCGGCACGATGCGCGACCACGTTGTCCCACAGGAAGACGGTTTCGGCTTGTGCAGTGACTTTGGCGTGGTCGCCGGAAAGCGTCATCGGCGGGGCATCAGGCCGGTAGGCAACGAGGACCGGCGATTTGAGCAGCGCGGTGTCGTCATCCGGGAAGTGCATCATGTGCGGCCCGGTCAGTCGATATTTGATGGTGCCCGTTTCATCAAAACGGCGCATCTCGAAGTTTTCGGCGATCGAATCGGGATCGTGGCGTTGTTTGCCGTCGCGTCTGGGGTCTTCCATCTGGACGGCTTGTTGCAGCCAGAAACTCAGGGCAGCCACACAGCTGACCAGGACAAGCGGGAAGAGTTGGCTGGACCCGAGTTTCATGCGGTGGCGAGGTAGGGCGCGAAGGCGGCGGTCAACTTGTCCTGCGCGGCCAAAATGAATTCACAGGCTTCGCGGACAGCCCCCGCGCCGCCACCCGCCTGGGTGTGCAGGTGGATGAATTGGCGGACGACCGGGCGTGCGTTGGCGGGGGCGATGGCCAGGCCGCAGCGACGCAGGGCCGGGATATCGATCAGGTCGTCGCCCATGAAGGCGCATTCAGCCCATTCAAGTCCCAGTTGGCTACGTAGCTGATCCATGGTCGCCCCTTTGTCGCGTACGCCTTGAAAGACGTGTTCGATCTCCAGATCGCGCGCGCGGTTGGCCACGACGCCGGAGGTGCGGCCCGTCACGATGGCGATCTCGAAGCCGGCGCGCTGCATCAGCTTGATGCCGAGCCCGTCCTGGACGTTGAAGGTTTTCAATTCACCGCCCTCGTCGGTGTAGTGCAAGCCGCCATCGGTCATGACGCCGTCGATATCGAAGGCAATCAGGCGAATCCGGGCGGCGCGGGTGGTGGCATCCATCAGATGACTTTCGCGGTGAACAGATCGTGCATGTTGAGTGCGCCCAGCAGGCGCGTATCGGCGTCAGTGACGAGCAGGGCGTTGATGCGCAGCCGCTCCATCATCTCGACGGCTTCCACGGCCAGACGCTCGGCGCCGATGGTGCGCGGGGTCGGGTGCATCACGCTGGCGATGCTGCCTTGTTGCAGGTCCAGCCGTTTTTCAAAGGCGCGGCGCAGGTCACCGTCCGTGAAAATCCCCGCGATTTTGCCGTCGACCGTCGTGATGACAACCAAGCCGAGGCCGCCGCGCGACATGGCAATGATGGCATCGGTGATGGCCGTGTCGCCGGCCACGCAGGGCACCTTGTCGGCCGGGCGCATGACGTCGCGCACATGGGTCAGCAGACGCCGGCCCAGCGAGCCGCCCGGGTGCGAGCGGGCAAAGTCTTCCGGGCCAAAGCCACGGGCGTCCAGCAGGGCCACGGCCAGGGCATCGCCCAGCGCCAGTGCCGCCGTGGTGCTGGCCGTCGGGGCCAGATTGTGCGGGCAGGCCTCCTGCTCAACCCCCGCATCAAGATGAATGTCTGCTTCTTTGGCCAGCGTCGAGCCGGGCACGCCGGTCATGGCGATGACTTTCGCACCCTGGCGCTTGATGGCGGGCAGGATGCTGACGATTTCCGCCGATTCACCGGAGTTTGAGAGGGCAAGCAGGACATCGTCGCGCGTGATCATGCCAAGATCGCCGTGGCTGGCTTCAGCCGGATGGACAAAATAGGCCGGCGTGCCGGTACTGGCCATGGTGGCGGCAATCTTGCGTCCGATGTGGCCGGATTTTCCCATGCCGCTGACGATCAACCGGCCTTTGCTCTCGAGAATGAGGGCAACGGCAGCAGCAAATTGGTCGTCGATGCGTCCTTGCAGCGCCTCGACGGCGGCCGCTTCGATGCGCAAGGTCTGGCGACCCAGCTCCTGTGCGCGTTCCGGCGAAAAACGGGTGGGCGAAATGCTTGGGTTCATGGGCGAGCAGCGGTTATGATGGCCGAAGTATACCTGATTCAAGAAAAGCCCCCTTGAGCGCACTGTCTCTCGTCCTGCTCCTCCTTGGCGCTTCGGTGTTCGCGGTGGTCCTCTTCCGCCGCTTGAACCTGCCTCCTGTCCTGGCCTATCTGTTGGTCGGCAGTGTCATTGGGCCGCATGCACTGAACCTGATGCACGACGTGCATCGGGCCGAACATCTCGCCGAATTCGGCGTGGTTTTCCTGATGTTCTCGATCGGCCTCGAGTTTTCCTTGCCCAAGCTTTATGCGATGAAGCGCATCGTGTTCGGACTGGGCCTGCTGCAGGTCGGGCTGACCATGCTGCTGACGCTGGGCGGGGTCATGCTGCTGGGGGTCAGTTGGCAGCTCGGTATTGCGCTGGGCGGGGTCTTTGCCATGTCGTCCACGGCGGTGCTGACCAAATTGCTGGCCGAACGCTTGCAGCTGGATTCGGCCCACGGGCGCGAAATCATGGGGGTGCTGCTCTTTCAGGATCTCGCCGTCGTGCCCTTGCTGGTCTTGATTCCGTCCTTGACCCAGCCGCCGGAGAAACTCGCCATGTTGCTCGGCGTGGCCATCATCAAGGCCACGCTGGTGCTGGCGCTGATTCTGGTCTTCGGCCAGCGTCTGATGCGCAAATGGTTCCATTTTGTGGCCCGGGCCAAGTCGGCAGAGGTGTTCGTGCTCAACGTGCTTCTGATCACGCTGAGCCTGGCAGCTTTGACCGAGATTGCCGGCCTCTCGTTGGCCTTGGGGGCCTTTGTCGCCGGGATGCTGATTTCGGAAACGGAATACAAGCTACAAGTGGAAGAAGACATCAAGCCCTTCCGGGATGTCCTGATGGGCCTCTTCTTCGTCACGATCGGCGTGAAGCTCGATCTCCATATTCTGGTTGGCTTGTGGTGGCAGGTTCTGCTCTCCCTGCTGGTGTTGCTGCTGGTCAAGGCGGCGGTGGTGGGGATGCTGTCGTGGCGTCTGGGCAGTACCCCCGGCAATGCCATCCGCTCTGCGCTCTGGCTCTGTGCCGGCGGTGAGTTCGGTTTCGTGCTCTTGGGCGAAATTGCGCATCTGCCCAAGACCATCGAGCAAATCGCCCTGACCGTGTTGGTCCTCTCCATGTTGCTCGCGCCCTTCATCGTTCAGTACAGCGAAAAAGTCGTGATGCGTTTCGTGGCCAGCGAATGGTTGTTACGCTCGATGCAACTGACCAGCATCGCGGCGCAATCGATGGGGACCGACAAGCATGCCATCCTGTGCGGCTTTGGGCGGAATGGTCAGTATCTGGCCCGTTTTCTGGCGCAGGAAGGTGTGAACTACATTGCATTGGACCTCGATCCCGACCGGGTGCGTGAAGCTGCGGCAGGCGGTGAGTCCGTGGTCTTTGGTGATGCCGGACGCAAGGAAGCCTTGGTTGCGGCGGGTTTGATGCGGGCCAGCGTGATCGTGGTGACCATGTCCGATACGGCACTGGCAGAAAAAATCCTGCACCATGTTCAGGAGACACGGCCTGATTTGCCGGTGGTGGTACGTACCAGCGATGAGCGGGATATGGCGCGCCTTTCCAATGCGGGCGCGGCCGAAGTCGTTCCGGAAACCTTGGAAGCCAGCCTGATGCTCGCCTCGCACGCGCTGGTTCTGGTTGGGGTGCCGATCAACCGGGTGTTGAAACAGATTCGCCAGATACGATCCCAGCGCTACCGTTTCTTGCGTGGTTTTTATCGTGGCCTTTCCGATCGTGAAGAGGATGATGCCATCCAGCCCCGTCTGCATTCCGTCTGGCTGAATGAGGGCGCGGCGGCGATCGGGATGCATCTGGCCGATCTGGCGCTGGACAGCCTGGGGTGCGAAGTCAGCGCTATTCGCCGGCGCGGCATCCGGGCCTTGGAGCCGGATCCGGAGACCTGCCTGGAGGTCGGCGATGTGGTCGTCCTGCTGGGACCGCCGGAGGCGGTGGCGGCAGCCGAGTTTCGTTTGCTGAAACGTGAGCGGCCGCCGAAGCCGCTGGCTCAGAACGCGTAGCAGACGGTATAGCTGGACTGATCCAGCGGGTTTTCGACCGGGTCGGCTGCGGTCGACGTCGTGCCGCTGGCGTTTTCCATGACCTGAACCGAGCCCGTTCTGCTGTCGCCGTCATCCATCATGGTGTCAATTTGCTTTGCATAGCGGCCGCTGATCCCTTGGGAGCATGCAATGAAGGTGCCGGCGAGCGTTTTGATCGGTGAGGATGCGCCTCCCGTGATCCCCATCGGCCCGCCTTCGGCGTTGCGGGGGAGATAGTCCGCGTTGCCGGGGGTACTGCTGCCGCTGCTTAATCCCGCCAGGCGAACGTGCTGCCAGAACAGATAGCTTTCATCCGTCTGCGTGCTGGAGTTCCAGGCACCGTTGAGCGTGCCATTGCCCAGGGTGCCCGTCGGTGTGCTGGCTTTTGTGCCGTTTTGCAGGTGTGTGTCGGCCTTGGGGTCATCACCGGGCAGGCTGCGGAAACGATCCTGGTAGGTGTAGATCATGGTCGGCAGCGTGCGCAATTCGGTCGCCAGGCTTTTTACCCGGGCGCTGTGAATGAGCTCCTGTCCTTTGAGTGCGCCACCGAGCAAGAGGCCGATGACGACCAGGACCACGGCGATTTCAACCAGCGTAAAGCCTCGTTGGTGTGAGGGCATGAGATGTCTCCTGATAGGGTGAAGGAAATATGGTTATGCAATTTGCATGCCGCGTTGTGCGTGCCTTACGGCCTTGCGCTGTCTTGCTCGTCTGTTCGTATTGCCGGCTTTTCGACACTGTTTGACGGTTGACCGTCGCTCATGGGAGTTTGCCGACGCTGAGCAAGCGGGATTTGAGCAAGGCGGGACCGAACCAGAAGAGCCGGTCATCAAAGCCCGGACTTTCTGCATCGCTGACGAATTCAAGGTCGTTGTCCTGGTTTTCCTGTTCGTCGCTGCTCCGCGCACTCGCCAGGGCGCCGCGGCTGACGATGACTGCCGCGATATCGATGGCAATGCGCTGGCCGCCATGCACGTTGAGATTGCGGATATTGGCCAGGCCGGCATTGTTGGGCGCGACGCCCGTCTCGAGATCAAAGCCGGCAAGCACACCAGGCCCCGGTGTGCGGGTAAAGGCGCTCGCGGCAAAATAGAGGTAGCGGTTTCCCTCACATGCAGCGTGCCATCGTGATCTAAGGCGCGGTAGCGAAACCACATGGCGGTCCAATCACGCGCTCAACCTCTTCGAGCGTGGTATGCCCAGCTGCTGCGCACTGCAGGGCGCGTTGTTCGAGGGTGACCATGCCCGATTTGGCGGCATGTTGCCGGATGGCACTCAGGCCCGCCTTTTGGCTGATCAAGGCGGAGAGCTGAGGGTCCATGGCGAGGATTTCCAGGATGGCTCTGCGTCCGCGGTAGCCTTGTTGCGCGCATTGCGAGCATTGTCCGGCGGAGTAGACGGCTTGCGGGGGCTGGATGCCTGCGGTGATGAAGCGTGCTTGCTCTGCAGGAGTGGGCGTTCGGGGTTTGGTGCAGTGGCTGCACAATTGCCGGAGCAGGCGTTGCGCCAGAATGCCGTTCAAGCTGTTGGCGAGAATTTCCCCGGAGACGCCCAGATCGTACAGGCGGGGCAGGGCGGCGGTCGTTGCGCCGGCGTGCAGAGTACTTAATACCAGATGGCCGGTCAGTGCTGCGCGGAATGCCATTTGGGCCGTTTCACTGTCGCGGATTTCGCCAATCATCAGGATGTCGGGGTCTTGGCGCAGCAATGCCCGAATCCCTGAGGCGAAATCCAGCTTGGCGGATTCGCCGAGGGCAGTTTGACGGATACCGGGCAGGGTGTGCTCGACCGGATCCTCCAGGGTCATGATACTGACCGAAGGATCCTTGAGATGGGCCAGCGCCGCATACAAGGTGCTGCTTTTCCCGCTGCCCGTTGGGCCCGTGACCAAAAGCATGCCTTCCGGGCGTTGCAGGAGGCGTTTTAATTCACTCAGTTCGCCAGCGCTCAGGCCCAGGGTATCGAGCGCGGGATGCTGCCGGTGTTTGTCAATGATGCGCAGGACAATCGATTCTCCATGCAGGGTGGGCATGCAGGCGATGCGAAACTCGGCATCGAGGCCCGCTTGGCGCATGGCGCATTGTCCATCCTGGGCCAGCCGGGTTTCCGCAATATTGAGACCGCCCAGCACTTTCAGGCGGATGGACATGGCTGGCCAGAGCGAAGCATGCAGAAGGTGCATCGGGCGCAATAGGCCATCGATGCGGTAGCGAATGCGCAGGCAATTGGCGTCCGGCTCGAAGTGTACGTCCGACGCCCCTTGGTAGAGGGCCTCCCTGAGCAGGTGGTCGATCATCCGGACTGCAACGGTATCGTGTGGCACGGCCGGAGGGGCTTCCGTGCTGTGTAGTAATTGCTGGATCGCATCGTCCTGGCCGTAGTGATGCTCAAGCGCATGGTCCAGCGCCTGCTCGCTGGCCAAGCTGGTTTCAATGGAGACCTCGTCCCCGAGGGTGGCCTTGATTGAGGCCAGTGCGGTGAGGTCGTGAGGGTTGCTGACGGCAATTTCCAAGTGGCGGCGGATACGGTCGAATGCCAATGGAAGGATGCGGTGGCGGCGCGCCAGTTCCTTGGGGAGCGCATCAAGTGCTTCTTGAGAAATCGGCCTTTTCCAGAGGTCGACCGCCGGACGCGCAAGTGTTTTTGACAGGGTTTCGAGCAGGGCTCTCTCGCCGATGAAACCCATATCCGTGAGAATCCTGCCCAGGCGGCGCGGATTGCTGCGCTGGTCATGGAGTGCGACCCGGAGCTGATCCGTGGTCAGGTGGCCTGCTTCGATCAGGCATTCTCCGAGCGGCTTGAGATGAGGGCGATCAATCATGGTCGAGTTCGTTCAGTCGTTGCTGGAGCGTTTGAGAGGAAAAAAAGGCGGGACGGGATTGGCGGTGTTGCTGGGCCAGTCGATAGTGGTGGCGGGCGAGTTGGCTTTGATGCAGTCGATCGAGGCTGACTGCCAGGTTGTAGCGATAGTCGGGGTTGTTGCTGTCGCCACGAAGCGCCTGTGTGTAGGCGAGGTGCGCTTCGTGCCATCGACCTTGCTCGGCCAGCTGGTTGCCCAGCGCAAAGTGCAAGGGGCTGGCGCCAGGGCGATGGGCAAGATAGGTTCTGAGTTGTGTCTCGGCTTGTTCGGAGGGGAAGTGTTCCAGCAGCAACCAGCGATCATTGCCTCGTGCACTGAGTGGGGGAATTCTGATGCTCAGCACATTGAGTCGGTGGTAGAGGTCCTCCCTGAATTGGCCCGCCAGAATCATCGCGCGAAGATCCCGATTGGTGGCGGCGATTATCCGGGCCTTGGTGTACCGAGGGGTGGTGTCTCCCAGGCGGTGGTATTCCCCGTTTTCGAGCACACGCAACAGCTTGACCTGAAGTGCCAGCGGTAGATCGCCCACTTCGTCCAGAAAGAGGGTGCCGTTTGCTGCTTGCGTGAAATACCCGTCATGGTCTTGGTGTGCGCCCGTGAAAGCGCCTTTTTTATGGCCGAAGAGCGTGCTTTCCAGCAATTCCGGACTCAGGCTCGCGCAGTTGATGGCAAGCCAGGGGGCATCCTGGCGTATCGACTGGGCATGCAGATAGTCACGCGCTGCAATTTCCTTGCCGCAGCCTGATTCGCCAAGCAGCAGAATCGGCAGGGAGAGACTGGCGTAGCGCGCGAGGGTGTCACGCAGCCGCGTCATGCAGGGGTGCTGGCCGATCAGTGAGTGATTCATGCGTGATGACAAATGAATTTTTTGCCGATTCTACTCCTAGTTTTTCTGCGGTGCGACATGCATTTCTGCTAACATTCGCAAAATTTTTCGAAAGCGTTTTACCTTGGCTGATACCCCCCTCGTCGATATCGAGGATCTTCATTTCAACTATGATGGCCGGCCCGTGCTGCAGGGAATCAATATGAAGATTCCGCGTGGCAAGGTGGTGGCCATCATGGGTGGTTCCGGTTGTGGCAAGACCACGTTGCTGCGTTGTATCGGTGGGCAGTTGCGCCCGACCGGCGGACGCGTGCGCTTGGGCGACGCCCAGGTCTCAGCCATGAGCCAAGCGGAGTTGTATGCCTTGCGTCGGCAGATGGGGATGCTGTTTCAGTTCGGCGCCTTGTTTACCGACATGAATGTTTTCGAAAACGTGGCTTTCCCTATGCGTGAGCACACCGATTTGCCGGAAGAGTTGATCCGGGATCTGGTCTTGCTGAAGCTGGAGGCGGTGGGATTGCGCGGCGCTCATACCCTGATGCCGGGGGAGTTGTCCGGTGGCATGGCGCGCCGTGTTGCGCTGGCACGTGCTTTGGCCTTGGATCCGATGCTGGTGATGTACGACGAGCCTTTTACCGGGCTTGATCCGATCGCACTGGGCGTGATTGGTCAATTGATCCGGAAGTTGAATGATGCCCTTGGGGCAACCTCGATCATGGTGACGCACGATGTGCAGGAGTCCTTGCAGATCGTCGATTACATTTATTTCATGAATGGGGGGCGTGTCGTGGCTGAGGGGACGCCGGATGAAATTCGGGCGTCGGATGATCCGCTGGTGCACCAGTTTGTCCATGCGAGAGCCGATGGTCCTGTGCATTTTGACTATCCTGCCGCAACCATGCGTGAAGAGTTCTTGTCGCAGGTGAAGCGTGCTTAATCCGATTGAACTGATTCGTCGTCTCGGGCACGCGACGGTCGACCGCGTCTGGCGACTGGGTTTCGCAACGCGGTTTTTCTTTGCCCTGCTGCGTCATTCGGGCATGTCTTTCGCCCGCCTGCCACTGACGCTGCGAGAAATCTATTTCAGCGGTGTGCTGTCGCTGTTGATCATTCTCGTTTCCGGCCTCTTCGTCGGGCTTGTCCTGGGCTTGCAGGGCTACGAAACTTTGCAGCGCTACGGTTCAACCGAGGCGCTGGGCATTCTTGTGGCGCTTTCCCTGACCCGGGAGTTGGGGCCTGTCGTGGCAGCTTTGTTGTTTGCTTCGCGTGCCGGCTCTTCGGTCACGGCTGAAATCGGCTTGATGAAGGCGACCGAGCAGTTGAAGGCGATGGACATGATGGCAGTGAATCCGATTGCCCGTGTCGTGGCCCCACGGTTTTGGGGTGGCGTCATTTCGATGCCGCTGCTGGCTGCGATGTTCTCTGCGATGGGTGTGATCGGTGGCTGGTTGATTGGCGTCGTCTTCATTGGTGTCGATGACGGCGCTTTCTGGTCGCAGATGCAGGCCGGTGTCGATTTTCGCTATGACATCTGGAATGGTGTTATCAAGAGTTTTGTCTTTGGTGTCGCGGTATCGCTGATCGCTGTGTTCGAGGGGTATGACTCCGTGCCGACTGCCGAAGGCGTGTCGCGGGCCATTACGCGTACTGTGGTGACGTCCGCAATGGCCATCTTGGCGCTGGATTTTGTCCTGACCTCGTTTATGTTCCGGGGAACTTCATGAATCGTACTGTCCTCGACCTTTGGGTTGGTTTTTTTGTGGCCATTGGTGTGGCTGCACTGTTGTTTTTGGCACTCAAAGTGGGAAATTTGTCATCAGGTCGAATTTCAGATACCTACGTCCTGCAGGCCAAATTTGATAACATCGGCGGTCTGAAAGTGCGTGGGCCGGTCAAGAGCGCGGGTGTGCTCGTTGGTCGGGTGACCGATATCCGTTTTGATCCGGCCAGCTATGAGGCGGTGGTGACGATGGATATCGATGGCCGCTATCGCTTCCCCAAGGATACCTTCGCATCGATTTTTACTGCGGGCCTGCTGGGTGAGCAGTACATCGGCTTTGATGTCGGTGGCGATGAAAAGATGTTGCAGCCAGGCGAGACGATTGCGAAAACGCAGTCTGCGGTGGTGCTGGAAAAATTGATCAGCCAGTTCATGTTCAACAAGGCAGCAGACGGAACGGATAAAAAATGATGACGGAGAAGCAGGGTAAATTGCGCCAGTTGTGGCGGGGTGTTTTGTTGGCAGGCCTGGTGTTCTCCGGCGTGTCTGTCGCACAGGCTGAGGCCAATCCGCGTGATCCGTATGAGGGATTCAACCGCGGCATGTTTGCTGTGCATGAAACCCTGGATAGTTATGCTTTCAAGCCGGTGGCTCAAGCGTATGACAAGGTTGCCCCCCTCCCGGTCAAAGCAGGCGTGGGAAACTTCTTCGGTAATGTCGGCGATCTCTGGATTGGCGCAAACAGCGCCATGCAAGGCAAGTTTGGCGATGCTGGGAACGATTTTGCCCGTTTGCTGATCAATTCGACGGTTGGTATCTTCGGGCTGTTTGATGTGGCCAGCGAACTTGGCCTGGACAAGCATGAAGAGGACTTCGGGCAAACCATGGCTGTCTGGGGCGTCCGTGATGGTGGTTACCTGTTCTGGCCGGTCATCGGGCCGCGCACGGTGCGTGACACGGTTGGTTTTGGCGTGGACGCTTACGCAGATCCCGTTTGGCATGTGCACAATCAGGTGGCGACCCGTAACAGCCTGGTTGCCCTGCGCGCCGTGGATGTGCGTGCCAGCTTGTTGCCGGCTGATAAAGTGGTGGAGGAGGCCGCGCTGGATAAGTACTCCTACATCCGTGACGCGTACCTGCAGCGTCGGAATAACCAGATTTACGATGGCCGTCCGCCGCGTAACGATGATTGAATAGTGGTGTTGAATTGATGAAAAAACTGTTTGCTTTCTTTGGTGCCTGTTTGGCTTCGCTTACCGTCATGGCGCAGGATGCGCCGGATGCGCTGGTGCAACAGGTTACGGAAGAAGTGCTGGAGGTCGTCCGCAAGGATAAGGACATCCAGAACGGCAATACGCAAAAGGTCATTGAACTCGTCGAGCGCAAAGTCCTGCCGCATTTCAATTTTTCCCGCATGACCGCGCTGGCCGTGGGTAAGGACTGGCGTAAGGCCTCGCCGCAACAGCAGCAACAGCTGACGCACGAGTTTAAAACCTTGCTGGTGCGTACGTACTCCAATGCCTTGACCGGGTATCGCAATCAGAAAATCGTGTACAAGCCGTTCAAGATGAACGCGGGCGATACCGAGGTATTGGTGCGGACGGAGGTCCTGCAGCCGGGGTCTAAGCCGGTTCAGCTGGATTACAGCCTGGAAAAGCAGGACAGTGGCTGGAAGGTGTTTGATGTGGTGGTGGCCGGGATCAGCCTGGTGACCAACTATCGTGACCAGTTTGGTCAAGAGGTCCGTGCGGGCGGTATTGATGGCCTGATTTCGGCAATTGCGACCAAGAACAAGTCTCTGGAATCTGCGCAAGGCAAGAAATGATCGAGCGCTGTAATGGGGGGCTGCGTGTGACGGTCCCCATGACCATGGCAAATGCCCGCGGCCTGCTGGATGCAGGCCGTTCTGCTTTGCAGGCCGGGGAGCAGGTGGTGGATCTGTCTGCTGTCGCTGAAGTGGATTCCTCAGCAATCGCCACGATGCTGGGCTGGTTGCGTGAGGCAGATCGCGTACGGTCGACGCTGAAATTTAAGGCAATTCCGCCCGCTGTCCTCTCCCTGGCCGAGGTGTACGGCGTCAGCGAACTCCTGCCGCGCGCTTGAGTGTTTCGATGACGGCGGCAGTATCCATTCGCGATGTGGTGAAACATTTCGGTGCGCTCAAGGCGCTGGCCGGGGTGTCGCTTGAAATTGAACCGGGTGACTTCTTCGGCTTGTTGGGGCCGAATGGCGCCGGGAAAACCACCTTGATTTCCGCGTTGGCGGGGTTGGTTCGTCCTGATGCGGGGGCGATCAGCGTGATGGGCCACGACGTGATTCGGGATTTTCGGGAGGCGCGGCGTCGCCTCGGGGTTGTCCCGCAAGAACTGGTGTTTGATCCCTTCTTTAATGTCCGCGAAACCTTGCGTATCCAGTCCGGCTATTTCGGGATTCGCAAGAATGATGACTGGATTGACGAAATTCTGGCCAATCTCGATCTGACGCAGAAGGCTGACGTGAACATGCGCCGCTTGTCCGGTGGCATGAAACGTCGCGTACTGGTGGCACAGGCACTGGTTCACAAACCGCCGGTCATCGTGCTGGATGAGCCGACGGCCGGGGTTGATGTGGAGTTGCGCCAGGGCTTGTGGCAGTTCATCCGTCGTCTGAATGGCGAAGGTCATACCATCATTCTGACCACGCACTACCTGGAGGAAGCCGAGGCCTTGTGCAACCGGATCGCCTTGATGAAACAAGGGCGTTTGGTGGCGCTGGATACCACGGCCAATCTGATGGCGGCTCACCCCGGTGCGTCATTGGAGGATGTTTTCGTGCGGACCTTGCAATCGTGATTGGTTTCCTGACCCTGCTCGAAAAGGAGTTCCTGCGTTTCTGGAAGGTGGCTTTCCAGACAGTGGCGGCTCCGGTCCTGACGGCGCTGCTCTATCTCCTGATTTTTGGCCATGTACTGGATGAGCACGTCCAGGTGCACGGTGTCCGTTACACCAGTTTTCTGGTGCCGGGGTTGGTCATGATGCAGGTGTTGCAGAATGCCTTTGCGAACTCGTCCTCAAGCCTGATTCAGGCCAAAATCACGGGCTCCATCGTGTTCGTGCTTTTGCCGCCGATTTCGTATGGGGCGTTCTTTACGGCCTATGTCTTGGCCGCCATCCTGCGCGGCCTGATGGTGGGTGTCGGCGTTTTGCTGGCAACGATCTGGTTTGTTGAGTTGCGGCTTGCTGCGCCAGTCTGGATTCTCGTTTTCTCCATGCTGGGGGGCGCCTTGTTTGCTGCTCTGGGCATGATTGCCGGCATCTGGTCCGAGAAGTTCGATCAGCTCGCGGCCTTTCAGAATTTCCTGATCATGCCCCTGACGATGCTCTCGGGCGTCTTCTACTCGATTTACACTTTGCCTACGTTCTGGCAAGGGGTGTCGCATTACAATCCCGTTTTTTACATGATTGACGGCTTCCGTTATGGCTTTTTTGGCGTTTCCGATGTGGCGCCGGAGTACAGCCTGATGGTGGTCGTTGCCTGCTTCGCAGCAGTGGCCTGGCTGACCCTGAGCCTCCTGAAGCGTGGCTGGAAGCTTAGAGCCTGACCGATGCATCCTGAAGAAATCAAACGTCTCATCCTGGCCGGGATGAACTGTGACCACCTTGAACTCGACGGCGATGGCCAGCACTTTCTGGCCGTGGTGGTGAGTGCCGAATTCGTCGGCAAAAATCGCGTTCAGCGTCAGCAGCGCGTCTATCAGACCCTGCAGGACAAATTGGCAACGGGCGAGTTGCATGCCCTGTCGTTCAAGACATTGACCCCGGAAGAATGGAGCGCCCAGCGTGGATAAATTGTTGATTCAGGGCGGGAACGTCCTTTCCGGTGAGGTGGCGATCTCGGGTGCCAAAAATGCTGCGCTGCCCATCTTGTGTGCCTCGCTGCTCACCGCCGAACCGCTGCACCTGACCAATGTGCCGCATCTGAACGACATTGCGACCATGCTGCGCCTGCTGGGCGAGATGGGCGTCGGCGTGACGATGGATGGTGTCGATGGCCTCGTTCTGAATGGCGGGGGGCTGAATAACCCCGTTGCCTCCTACGAGATGGTCAAGACCATGCGCGCCTCCATTTTGGTCCTGGGGCCCTTGCTGGCGCGTTGCGGCGAGGCCCGGGTATCGCTGCCCGGCGGCTGTGCCATTGGCGCCCGTCCGGTGGATCAGCACATCAAAGGTCTGCAGGCCATGGGAGCCGAGATCAAGGTCGAGCAGGGCTATGTCCATGCCAAGGCCGCACGCCTCAAAGGGGCGCGCATCTGTACCGACATGGTGACGGTGACCGGCACTGAAAACCTGATGATGGCGGCCTGTCTGGCGGAAGGTGAGACCATCATCGAAAACGCCGCCCGGGAACCGGAAGTGGTGGATCTGGCCAACTGTCTCGTCAGCATGGGGGCCCGTATTTCCGGTGCCGGGACGGATGTCATCCGTATTCAGGGTGTCGAGAAACTGCATGCCGCCACGCATGCCATCATGCCGGATCGTATCGAGACAGGGACCTATCTGTGTGCTGCGGCCGCAACCGGCGGGGATGTCCGGTTGCTCAAGACTTCGGCTGCCTATCTGGATTCGGTGGTCGACAAGCTGATGGATGCCGGCTGTGAGATCACGGTTGAGCGGGACGCGATTCGACTGATCGCGCCGAAGCGTCTGAAGGCGGTCAGTTTGCGTACGGCACCGTATCCCGCGTTTCCGACCGACATGCAGGCGCAGTTCATGGCCATCAACTGCGTGGCCGAGGGTGTTGCGACCATTCGCGAGACCATCTTTGAAAACCGCTTCATGCACGTCAATGAATTGATGCGCCTGGGGGCCAATATCCAGATCGAAGGCAATAATGCTATCGTGCGCGGGGTTGACCGTCTGGAAGGGGCCAATGTGATGGCGACCGATCTGCGTGCCTCTGCCTCGCTGGTGATTGCCGCCCTGGTGGCACAAGGCGAAACCCTGATCGACCGGATCTACCATCTGGATCGGGGCTACGAGCGGATTGAAGAAAAGCTGGCGCGTCTCGGCGCTTCCGTGAAGCGCGTCAATTAAGCCTCTGCTGGCCTGGACGCCTCGCAACCCCGTCCTTGTGACGGGGTTTGTCCTTTCTGGGGGTGTTGTTTTTATGCCAAACAAAGATGTGTCTTATAGTTGACTATAAAAATTTGGCAAAAACACTTTGCAGAATCGTGAATCGGCCCCATACTGCGGCTTGCGGGATTTCCAGGCGGTGTTCAGTGCCTGCGCCATTTGGTCTGTCAGCTCCTCGGTCTTGATTCTCGTGTGTTCCGGGTCGTCTTTCGGCGGCTCATGTAAGGTTTGTTTTTAAAGGATGCTTCAAATGGCAACTGGTACCGTCAAGTGGTTCAACGACGCCAAGGGTTTTGGTTTCATCACGCCGGAAGGCGGCGGTGAGGATCTCTTCGCTCACTTCTCTGCAATCGCCGGCAATGGCTTCAAGAGCCTGGCCGAAAACCAGAAGGTCAGCTTCGACATCGTCACTGGCCCGAAGGGCAAGCAAGCTGCCAACATCGTCAAGATCGACTAATTCGATTTGAGATGTCTGAGAGCCCGGCAATGCCGGGCTTTTTGCTTTTTGGGGCGCCTTGCGCTGCGGCGCACCCACCGCGCATAATGCTCCGCTCATGACTATAACGAGGAGCTTTCGATGTTGCGTAGAACATTCGCGCTGAGCGCTGCCGCTTTGGCTTTGTGTGCCAGTGGCTGGGTTCAGGCCCAGACCTACCGTGCCGAGTATCGCTTGTCCACCACGCTGGGAACGGCTTTCCCCTGGGGGCAGGCGGGCGAGCGCTGGAGCGAGCTGGTCAAGGAAAAAACGCAAGGGCGCATCAATATCAAGCTCTATTCAGGCAACTCCCTGGTGGGCGGGGAGCAGACGCGTGAATTTACCGCCATTCGCCAGGGCGTGATCGACATGTCGATCGGCTCGACCATCAACTGGTCGCCGCAGGTCAAAGAGCTGAATCTCTTCTCCCTGCCGTTCCTGATGCCGGACTACAAGGCGATGGATGCGCTGACCCAGGGTGAGGTGGGCAAGGACATTTTTGCTGCGCTCGAGAAGCGCGATGTCGTGCCACTGGCCTGGGGCGAAAACGGTTTCCGCGAAATGTCCAACTCCAAGCGTCCGATTGCCTCGCCGGCGGACATGAAGGGCATGAAGTTCCGTGTTGTCGGATCGCCGCTCTATAACGAGACTTTTTCTGCACTGGGGGCCAACCCGACCCAGATGAGTTGGGCAGACGCCCAGCCCGCCCTGGCTTCGGGGGCGGTCGACGGTCAGGAAAACCCGCTTTCCGTTTTTGTTGCCGCCAAGCTGCCGACCGTCGGTCAGAAGTACCTGACCCTTTGGCACTATGTCGCCGATCCGCTGATTTTTGTCGTGAGCAAGCAAGTCTGGAACAGCTGGTCCGCTGCTGATCGAGAGGCTGTGCGCCAGGCTGCCATCCAGGCAGGGCGTGAAAACATCGACAAGGCCCGCAAAGGGATTGCCGGTAGCGACAATGCCGTCCTCAAGCAGATTGAGGCGAGCGGCGTGACGGTGACGCATTTGACGCCTGAACAGCGCAAGGCCTTTGTTCAGGCAACCCGGCCGGTTTACGACAAATGGTCCAAATCGATCGGGGCTGACCTTGTTAAAAAGGCCGAGGACGCGATCGCCAAGCGCTGAGCGCTGAACGTGTGCGCCACGCTTTCACCGCGTGGCGTTTTCTTTTGTTTGTTCCGGTTTGCTCATGTCTGATTCAAAATCCGCCGCTTCCAGCGGCAAGCTGACCCTGGCCGCTGTGGAGCGTTTTCTCATGGCGGCTTCTATGGGGGTCTTGTGCCTGCTGACCATGGCGAATGTCCTGGTCCGCTATTTCACCGATATCTCTTTTGCGTTTACCGAGGAAATCTCGGTTGCCTTGTTGGTGGTCATGACGCTGGTCGGTGCCTCGCATGCGTTTGCCACCAACCACCATATTGCCATTACTTTTTTCGTTGACCGTCGCCCGGTGTTTCAAGCCTGGTCGCGTCATCTTGCACTCATGGCTTCGTTGGTCATGTTCGGCTTGCTGGCCTGGTATGGGGTTTTCATGGCCTGGGACGATTACAGTTTTGAAGTGACCTCCCCATCCCTGGGAGTGCCGCAGTGGTGGTACACGATTTGGTTGCCGCTGCTTGCAATCGTGATTGTGTTGCGTCTGCTGGCTCAGTGGTGGAAGGGGGCGCGCTGATGGACTGGTTGCTCTTTGGCTTGTTTGCCGGCTTGATGCTGGCCGGTGTGCCGTTGGCGGTGGCCATGGGGCTGGCCGGCGTATCGGTGGTCTGGCTGGCCGACTTGGGGATGCTTTCCCTGCCGACCAATGTCTATACGGGGATTGCCAAATACCCGCTGATGGCGATTCCGGTGTTCGTGATTGCCGGTCTGATTTTTGAGCGTGCCGGCGTTGCGGCAACCATCGTCCGCTTTGCTTCCGCCTTGGTCGGGCAGCGCCGTGGCAGCCTGGCCATCGTGGCCATTCTGGTGGCGATGATCTTGGGCGGGATTTCCGGTTCCGGCCCTGCAGACTCGGCCGCGGTAGGGGCGGTCATGTTGCCCTCCATGCTCAAGGCAGGTTATCCGCGATCGTTCACTGCGGGCGTGATTGCCGCAGCGGGGTCTACGGACATTCTGATTCCGCCTTCGATCGCATTTGTGATCTATAGCCTGCTGGTGCCTCAGGCGTCTGTCCCTGCCTTGTTTGCAGCGGGGATGATCCCGGGCATCCTGTCCGGGCTGACCTTGATCCTGGTCGCGTGGTGGTTGTCGGTCAGGCATGGCTTCGAGGCGGATGTGCAGGAAGATCGCCCGCCGTTTTGGCAGAGTCTGAAAGAGGCAGGCTGGGGCTTGGCAGCACCGGTCATCATTCTTGGGGGCATGCGCAGCGGATTTTTCACACCGACCGAGGCGGCTGTCGTGGCGGTGTTCTATGGCATCGTCGTCGGCATGCTGATCTACCGCAGCCTGCGCTGGCAGCATGTGTACGAAGTCTTGGTGGAGTCCGCTGAAATTTCTTCTGTCATCCTGACTGTGGTTGCGCTGGCCAGTGTCTTTGCCTGGGCCAGCAATACGCTGGGCACCTTCGATCATCTGGCGGCAGCGTTGCTCGGCACCGGGTTGTCCGAAATCGCGATGCTCTTGAGTATCCAGCTGCTTTTGCTCATCGCAGGGATGTTTCTGGACGCGATTTCCATCTATTTCATTTTCCTGCCATTGCTGGTGCCCATCGCGCTTCACTTCAACTGGGATCTGGTCTGGTTTGGCGTGATCATCACCATGAACATGGCGCTCGGCCAGTTTCATCCGCCCCTGGGTGTCAACCTGATGGTGACGTGCCGGATGGCCGGCGTCTCCATGGAGTCCACCGTGCCCTGGGTGTTGTGGATGATTGCGGCGATGGCCGGAACGATGTTCCTGGTCACCTTTGTGCCCGACATCGCGCTGTGGTTGCCGCGCCATCTTGGCTACCTGTAAAGGCCGCTGATCAAGCCCCGGAAATCCGGGGCTTTTCGTTTTAGACGGTCAGCGTGTTGCCGCAATTAGACGCAGACTCTTCAAAAGCTGCGGGCCTTGATGCAGTAAGAGTCCGGCCAGAATGCAGCCCGAGCCTGCGGCAAGACGAATGCCGACGGCTTCGCCGTTCAGCGCGTGCCCCAGCCACAGCGCAATCACTGGGGTGATCAGCGTAATCAAGGCGATGCGTGAGGCGTCCAGATGCATGATGACGTAGTAGTAAAGCGCAAAGCCGATTACGGAGCCAAAAACACCCAAGTAGAGGATGGCGCTGACCGAGCGTGCACCCAGTGTGCTCGGCCACTGGCCGTCCGTTAGCCACCAGAGGATGCCGAAGAGCGGCAAGGCAACGCCCAGTGATCCGACGGTCGTGGCGAGGGGCGGGCTATCATCCGCAATCCGCTTGAGTCCGACCAGGCCTGCTGAATACAGGGTGACGGCACTCAGCACGGCACCGAGTCCGAGCAGGGTGTGCGGGCCTTCCAGATGTTGCCCGTGAATGAAAATCACGGCGAGCCCGGTCATGCCCAGCAGGATGCCAAGCCATTGGCCGCGATGCAGTTGATGTTCTCTCTGGAGCGCCTGTGCCAGCAGGCTGGTGATGAGCGGCGAGAGGCCGAACAGCACCGACACGAGGCCGGAATGAATGAAACGGGCGCCCCAATAAGTGAGCGCCATGGCAAAGAACAGCGAAATCCCCCCAAGAAGATAGGCGCGGCGGGCACGGGCATGCAAAGGAAAGCCGATGCGCCAGATGCACACAATCAATCCGGCAACCACAAAACCGATGAGCATGCGGGCAAAAACGGCAAACGAAAACCCCGCTTCTTGGGCGCTCCATTGAATGGCAAGCGGTGTCGTGGACCAGATGAGGACAATGCCGAGGTAGGCAGCAGGAACGGACATGGTGTGCTCCGGAAATCAGGACTGAGGGGGCGGGTGCAAAGCGGCATGCGTGGCATGCTCCATTTCGATAAAGGCGCTGATCATGGCCTGCCAGACAGCGGCCACCACGGGGCGCGGCGCGCCATGAGCCAGCGCCAGGTCGTCTACGTGGGCCAGAACCTGGGCCACACGCTGCGGTGCGGGAATTTCCGCCCGTGTTCGCTTGAATGCGGCGGCTTGGCGTACGTAGTCGCCGCGCTGCGCGATGAGGCGGACCAGGACCTCATCCAGGCGATCGATGTGCTGGCGAACCTCGTCCAGCGACGTGCAAATGTTCGGGTTGGGCATGCAATGCTCCTTGCAAAGGCGGTTGGAAAAAAGGGAAATAAAAAAGGCCGCGGGGGAGTCCGCGGCCTTTTGAGGGAATTCGGGGAAGGGAAAGGTCAGTGCCTTTCAGGCCACGGCAATGCGAATGCGCGCCACAGGCGCAGGGCGCGGCAGCAAATCGACAAGCGGGTGGCGAAAATTGACATGGTCATGCTGGTGATTCTGACGGCTGTGGCGGGATTGGTCAATCGTTGGCGGAAGATCGCAAAAAGGGGGGGCGGAAACTTTTTTCGAGGTTTCCGTTGCTTCTTGCGCCGGAGTCAGTACGAAGCGGCATGGCTTGGGCCGCCCCTCTGTTAAAATGTGCCTTTCGCCTTTTTAGCAAGTCCTGCCCGTGACGACCATCACCATCGCCCTGTCGAAGGGCCGCATCTTCGACGAAACCCTGCCCCTGCTGGCCGCGGCCGGGATCGTTCCGACCGAGAATCCGGAAACCTCGCGCAAGCTGATCATTGAAACCAATCAGCCGAACGTGCGCGTGGTTATCGTCCGGGCCACCGATGTGCCGACCTATGTGCAATATGGCGCAGCCGATATTGGTGTGGCCGGCAAGGACGTGCTGATCGAGCACGGGGGAGAAGGCCTCTATGCGCCGCTCGACCTCAATATCGCCAAGTGCCGCATGATGGTGGCCGTGCAGGAAGGCTTTGACTACCAGAACGCCGTGCGTCAGGGGGCGCGTCTCAAGGTGGCGTCCAAGTACATCAAGATGGCGCGGGAACATTTCGCCAGCAAGGGCGTCCATGTGGACCTGATCAAGCTCTACGGCTCGATGGAGCTGGCGCCGCTGGCTGGCCTGGCCGATGCCATCGTCGATCTGGTGTCGACCGGTGGCACGCTGAAGGCCAACAAACTGGTCGCGGTGGAGCACATCATGGACATTTCTTCGCGCCTTGTCGTCAATCAGGCTTCCCTGAAGGTCAAGCGCGAGACCCTGCAACCGATCATCGACGCCTTTGCCCAGGCGGTGGAGAAGTAACATGGTGGCGATCCAGCGACTCTCGACGGTCGACGCCGATTTTTCGGCCAAATTGAAAACCCTGCTCGCCTTCGAGGCGGCATCAGATGAGCAGATCGAGCGGACGGTCGCTGGCATTCTGGCCGACGTGAAGGTGCGGGGCGATGCCGCCGTGGTCGACTACACCACGAAGTTTGATCGCGTCTCAGTGACGGCCATGGCCGATCTCGAACTCGGCAAGGCGGAGCTTCAGGCTGCGCTGGACAGCCTGCCGGCCGATCGCCGTGCTGCATTGGAAGCCGCCGCGGGTCGGGTGCGCGCCTATCACGAGCGCCAGATCCAGCAAGGCTGGTCCTACACCGAGGCCGATGGGACGATGCTCGGCCAGATGATTACCCCGCTCGACCGCGTCGGCCTCTATGTGCCGGGTGGCAAGGCGGCCTATCCGTCGTCGGTGCTGATGAACGCGATGCCGGCCAAGGTGGCGGGCGTCAAGGAACTGATCATGGTCGTGCCGACCCCGGGTGGCGAAAAGAATCCGCTGGTGCTGGCGGCGGCCTGCCTGGCCGGGGTCGATCGTGTGTTCACCATCGGCGGTGCGCAGGCGGTCGGTGCGCTGGCGTACGGCACGGAAACAGTGCCGCAGGTAGACAAGATCGTCGGGCCGGGTAATGCCTATGTGGCGACCGCCAAGCGCCGCGTCTTCGGCATTGTCGGCATCGACATGGTGGCCGGTCCGTCGGAAATCCTGGTCGTTTCGGATGGCTCCGGCAATCCGGACTGGGTGGCGATGGATCTGTTCTCGCAGGCAGAACACGATGAACTGGCGCAGTCGATCCTGATCTGTACCGATGCGGCCTTCCTCGACAAGGTGCAGGCCAGCATCGAGAAGCTGTTGCCGACCATGCCGCGTCAGGAGGTCATCCGCACCTCGCTGACCAATCGCGGTGCCTTCATTCTGGTGCGCGACATGGACGAGGCCGTGGCCATCGCCAACCGGGTGGCGCCGGAGCATCTCGAGCTGGCGCTCGACAACCCGGATCCGTGGGTTGAAAAAATCCACCATGCCGGCGCGATTTTCATCGGGCACTACACCTCCGAGTCGCTGGGCGACTACTGTGCCGGTCCGAACCACGTGCTGCCGACTTCGGGCTCAGCGCGTTTTTCCTCGCCGCTCGGTGTGTACGATTTCCAGAAGCGCACCAGCCTGATCAAGGTGTCCAAGGCCGGCGCGCAGACCCTGGGCAAGATCGCCTCGACCCTGGCGCACGGCGAAGGCTTGCCGGCGCACGCCAAGTCGGCCGAATTCCGCCTGGAAAACTGAGGCTGAGACCAGGTTGACCGTCGGACAGCCGCCTCCAGAAAACCGCCCGGATCTCCGGGCGCTTTTTTTCGCCTTTTCCACCGTGGGCTTGTCCGGCTTTGGCGGCGTCCTGCCCTTTGCGCGCCGCATGCTGGTGGAGGAGCGGCGCTGGATGACGGCGGATGCGTTCAATACGCAACTGGGACTCTGTCAGTTCCTTCCGGGGCCGAATGTGGTCAATCTCGCCGTGGTGGTGGGCAAGCAGTATCGCGGCTGGGCCGGGGCCATCGTGGCGCCGCTCGGGTTGCTGCTGGGGCCGTTTCTGGTCGTGTTGCTGCTTGGCATGCTCTATGACCACTGGGGTCACCTGCCGATGGTGCAGGGCATGTTGCGCGGCATTGCGGGGGTCGGCGTGGGCCTCCTGTTTGCCATGGCCTGGCGCATGGGGACGGCCCTCAAGGCGCGGGCGATTTTTCTGCCCTTTACGGTGTTGACCGTCGCCGCCGTGGCTTTCCTGCGCTGGCCCTTGCCGGCGGTCATGCTGGGCGGGCTGGTCCTGTCCGGCGCCGTGGCGTACTGGCATCTGGGGCGGCGATGATCGTCCTGCAACTCTTTCTGGATTTTGCACTGCTCTCCTTTGTCGCCTTCGGTGGCGCCACCGCCCTGCTGCCGGAAATGCATCGCGTGGTGGTCGAGCAGCATCACTGGCTGAATGACGCGACCTTCACTCATCTGTACGCCATTGCGCAGGCTGCGCCCGGACCGAATGTCCTGGTCGTGACCTTGATTGGCTGGGAAGTCGCCGGGCTGGGCGGTGCGTTGGCGGCCACGTTGGCCATGTGCTTGCCGATGAGCATCCTGATCTACCTCTTGATTGACCGCTGGGAAGGCTTTGCCGGCAAGCGCTGGCAGCAGGCGATCAGCCTGGGTGTCGCCCCGCTGGCGGTGGGGCTGATTTTTTCCGGCGCGACCCGTATCGGGATGGCGGCCGGCTTTGGCCCGGCGGCCTGGGCCTTGGTTGGACTGGCTGCCCTGGCCAATACGCGTCTGAAGCTGCATCCCTTGTGGTTCATCGGCGTGGGTGCGGTCTTGGGTGCGCTGGGCGGAGTGTGAGGCTGACGATGTTCAATGCGCTCTCTTGCCCGCTCGACGGCGCGCCGCTGACGCAACAGGCCCACAGCTGGCGCTGCCCCGCCGGGCATTGTTTTGACGTCGCGCGAGAAGGCTATCTCAATCTCTTGCCGGTGCAGCGCAAGCGTTCGCTGGATCCGGGCGACAGCAAGGAGATGGTCGCGGCACGCCGGCGCTATCTGGGTGCCGGCTTCTATCAACCGATTGCGGATAAGGTGGCCGACTGGGCGCTGGCGGATGTTGTCGCCGGGGAGCAGCGTGCCTGTCTCGATGCCGGTTGCGGCGAAGGGTTCTACCTGAATGCCGTGCTGGCGCGGGCGGCAGCGGCGGGCTGCGATGTGCAGGCGGTCGGGCTCGATATCTCGAAATGGGCGGTGATTGCGGCGGCCAAGGCGCAGCGTGAGGCGCGCTGGCTGGTCGGGACCAATGCCGCCTTGCCGATTGTCTCCGGGACGCTGGACAGGCTGATGTGCCTGTTCGGCTTTCCGGTCTTCGACGAGTTCGCGCGGGTGCTGAAAAGCGGCGGCGAGCTCCTGATGGTCGATGCCGGGCAGGACCATCTGCGCGAGTTGCGCGAGATCATTTATCCGCGCCTGAAAACGCCCCGTGAATCGACGTTGACCATCGGAGAGGCCTTTGTGCCGGTGTCGGAAGAGACGCTGCGCTTCCCCATCCGTCTGGGCGACAACGCGACGATCAGCGATCTCCTGGTCATGACACCGCACCTGTATCGCGCGCCACCGGACGGCCGGGCGCGCGCAGCGGCCCTGACGGCGCTCGACCTGACGGTCGATGTCGTTTTCCGCCGTTTCCGGCGCGTGTAAAAGCGGACGGCTCAGTCGGGCTGGTAAGGATTGACCAGCCCGCTGATGACTTCCAGAAAAACGGCGCGGATCTGACTTTCCTCGCACTCCATCAGCAGGGCATCCTCGAAGGCGTCCTGCGCCATCTGGCGCAGTTCTTCGAGGTTTTCCCGCAGGACCTTGATCTTCTCGGTGCAGGCGACGATGCTGCCATCCGGGCGGCGCCAGAGGATGGTCGCGTCGCTCACGCCAGGATGTCGCCCAGTGCCTGAGTCAGCGCGGTACATTCGGCATCGGTGCCGACCGTGATGCGCAAGAACTGATCGATGCGCGGCAGCTTGAAGTGGCGCACGATGATGCTGCGTTCGCGCAAAGCCTTGGCAAGTTCGCCGGCGTCGCGCCCCAGGTGGCGGGCAAAGACGAAGTTGGCGCCGGACGGCAGCACCTCGAAACCCAGTTGAGTCAGCTCGGCCGTCAGCGTCTCGCGGGTGGCGATCACCTTGCGGCAGCAATCGGCAAACCAGGCATCATCTTCGATGGCCGCGACGGCACCGGCGATGGCCAGACGATCCAGCGGATAGGAGTTGAAGCTGTTCTTGACGCGCTCCAGGGCTTCGATCAGCGCCGGATGACCGATCGCGTAACCGACGCGCAAGCCGGCCAGCGAGCGGGATTTGGAGAGCGTGTGGATGACCAGCACGTTATCGAAGCGGCGGGTCAGCGGGATCGCCGTCGTGCCGCCGAAGTCGATGTAGGCCTCGTCGACCACGACCACCGAATCCGGATTGGCGCGGGCAATGTCGGCAATGGCATCGAGGGCCAGCACGCGGCCGGTCGGCGCATTCGGGTTGGGGAAAATGATGCCCCCGTTCGGTCGACCGGCGTAATCGGCGGCATTCAGGGTGAAATCCTCGGCCAGCGGCACGGTCTCGTAATCGATATCGTACAGGCCGCAATACACCGGGTAGAAGCTGTAGGTGATGTCCGGGAAGAGAATCGGCGCATCGTGCTTGAGCAGGGCCAGGAAGGCGTGCGCCAGCACCTCGTCCGAACCGTTGCCGACGAAGACCTGATCCGGCGTGGCGCCGTAGCGGCGGGCAACGGCCTGTTTCAGCAGATCGGCGTTCGGGTCCGGATAAAGGCGCAGACGGGCGCCGTCCTCACCCAGCTCGGCCTGCATGGCCGCCACAGCCTTGGGCGACGGCGGATACGGGTTCTCGTTGGTGTTGAGCTTGATCAGGTTGGCGATCTTGGGCTGCTCGCCCGGCACGTAAGGGGTAAGGTCGCGGACGACCGGGCTCCAGAAACGGCTCATTGGCTACTCGGAAAAGGCATCAGAAGAGTCTGAAATGGTATCATGCCCGACTGTTACAACGTTTTCAGCGACCAGCCATGCGGCAAGCCGAAGTTACCCGTAATACCCTCGAGACGCAGATTACCGTGCGCCTCAACCTCGATGGCACCGGCCAGGGCAAGTTCGATACCGGCGTGCCCTTCCTCGATCACATGCTGGACCAGATCGCCCGTCACGGATTGATCGACCTCGATATCGTCGCCAAGGGTGACCTCCATATCGACGCTCACCATACGGTCGAAGACCTCGGCATCACCCTGGGGCAGGCGCTGGCCAAGGCCTGGGGCGACAAGAAAGGCCTGACCCGTTACGGTCACAGCTATGTGCCGCTGGACGAGGCCCTGTCGCGTGTGGTCATCGACCTCTCCGGCCGTCCGGGTCTGGAATACAACGTCGAGTATACCCGCGCCGTGATCGGCAGTTTTGACGTCGATCTGTTCAGCGAATTCTTCCACGGTCTGGTGAACCATGCCGGGATGACGCTGCACATCGATAATCTGCGCGGCAAAAATGCGCATCATCAGGCCGAGACCATCTTCAAGGCCTTCGGTCGCGCGTTGCGCATGGCGGTGACGCCGGATGCCCGCATGGCCGGGATCACCCCGTCGACCAAGGGGACGCTGAATGGCTAAGCCGGTGATTGCCGTCATCGACTACGGCATGGGCAACCTGCGTTCCGTCTCCAAGGCCCTTGAACATGTGGCCGGCGATCGCGCCGTGGTGGTGACTGCCGATCCCGCCGTTGTCGCTGCCGCCGAACGTGTCGTTTTTCCCGGTCAGGGCGCGATGCCCGACTGCATGCGCGAACTCGAAGCGCGTGGCCTGCGCGACGCCGTGATCCAGGCTGCGCAGGACAAGCCTTTTCTCGGTATTTGCGTCGGTGAACAGATGCTCTTCGAGCACAGCGAAGAAGGCAATGTGCCTGGCCTGGGGATTTTCCCGGGTGAGGTGAAGCGTTTTCCCGATGCGCAGATGGTCGACCGTAGCGGTGCCCGTCTGAAAGTTCCGCATATGGGCTGGAACGAAGTCATTCAGGTGCCGCATGCCCTGTGGCGCGACATCGCCGATCGTTCCCGTTTTTATTTCGTGCACAGCTACTGTGTACAGCATGTCGATCCGGCCCTGACGACCGGTACATGCGAGTACGGCATCCCCTTTACCTGTGCGGTGGGGCGGGATAATATCTTCGCGGTTCAATTCCACCCCGAGAAAAGCGCTCGCGACGGCCTGCAACTCCTGAAAAACTTCGTCGAATGGCGTCCGTAACCGGACGTTTCCCCGAGTTCCTTCCCGCTGAATCCCCATGCTGATTATCCCCGCCATCGATCTCAAGGACGGCCAGTGCGTCCGTCTGAAGCAAGGCCTGATGGAACAGGCCACCGTGTTCTCCGACAGCCCCGCCGAAATGGCCCGTCATTGGGTCAGTCAGGGCGCCCGTCGCCTGCATCTGGTTGACTTGAACGGCGCCTTTGCCGGCAAGCCGAAGAATGCCGCCGCCATCAAGGCGATCCTCGCCGAAGTCGGTGACGACATTCCGGTCCAGCTCGGCGGCGGTATCCGCGACCTCGACACCATCGAAGCCTGCCTGGACGGCGGTTTGTCCTATGTCATCATCGGCACCGCTGCGGTCAAGAACCCGGGCTTCCTGCACGATGCCTGCACCGCCTTTCCCGGCCATATCATCGTTGGCCTGGACGCCAAGGATGGCAAGGTGGCCACGGATGGCTGGTCCAAGCTGACCGGTCACGATGTCGTCGATCTCGGCAAGAAGTTCGAGGACTACGGCGTGGAGTCCATCATCTACACCGATATCGGGCGTGACGGCATGCTGTCCGGGCTCAATATCGAAGCGACGGTGCGCCTCGCCCAGGCGCTGACCATTCCGGTGATCGCCTCCGGCGGTCTTTCCAATCTCGACGATATCCGCAATCTGTGCGCCGTCGAGGGCGAAGGCGTGGTCGGTACCATTGCCGGTCGTGCCGTCTATGATGGCTCGCTCGACTTCAAGGCGGCGCAGGATCTGGCCGACGAGCTGGGCGCCTGATGCTCGCCAAACGAATCATTCCCTGCCTGGACGTCACGGCTGGCCGTGTCGTCAAAGGCACCAACTTCGTCGGTCTGCGCGATGCGGGCGACCCGATCGAGATCGCCCGGCGCTACAACGAGCAGGGCGCAGACGAAGTCACTTTCCTCGACATCACGGCCTCCAGCGATCAGCGCGACATCATCCTGCATATCGTCGAAGCCTGTGCCGAACAAGTCTTTATTCCGCTGACGGTGGGTGGCGGCGTGCGCAAGGTGGAAGACGTGCGCCGTTTGCTCAATGCCGGTGCGGACAAAGTCTCGATGAATACGGCGGCTGTCCAGAATCCGGATCTCGTGTTCGATGCATCGAGCAAGGTCGGTTCCCAGTGCATCGTGGTGGCGATCGACGCCAAGCAGGTTGGCCCGAACCAGTGGCATGTGTTCACCCATGGTGGCCGCAACGATACCGGGCTCGATGCCATCGAATGGGCCAAAAAAGTAGAAGCCCTGGGGGCGGGAGAAATCCTGCTGACCAGTATGGACCGGGACGGCACGAAAAATGGCTTTGATCTGGCGTTGACCCGCGGGGTCTCCGATGCCGTCAAAATTCCGGTGATCGCTTCCGGCGGCGTCGGCAATCTCGATCATCTGGCCGACGGTGTCTCGCTCGGCCGTGCGGATGCGGTACTTGCCGCCTCGATCTTCCATTTCGGCGAATACACGGTGCGTCAGGCCAAGGAACACATGGCAGCCCGTGGTATTGAAGTACGACTCTGATGGCTGATCTCGATCCGTCACTGCCCTGGCTCGACGCGCTCAAGTGGGACGCCGATGGCATGATTCCGGCGATTGCCCAGGATGCCAGCGGGCGCATCGTGATGTTTGCCTACATGAATCGCGATTCGCTCCAGGAAACGCTGGCCTGCGGCAATGCCGTGTATTGGTCGCGCTCCCGCAAGCGCCTGTGGCGCAAGGGCGAAGAGTCCGGCCATTTCCAGAAGGTGCGGAGTATCCGCACCGATTGCGACGGTGATGTCCTGTTGCTCGAAATCGAGCAGGTGGGCGGCATTGCCTGCCACACCGGCCGTGAAAGCTGCTTTTTCCATGAATTGAACGGGGACCGCTGGGTGCCTGTTGATCCGGTTATCAAAGACCCGAAGGATATTTACCAATGAGCACGCATGACATTCTGCATCGTCTCTCCGAGACGCTGGCCTCCCGCCGCAATGCCGATCCGGAGAAGTCCTACACCGCCAAGCTCTTTTCCGAAGGTCCGGATTCCATCCTGAAGAAAATCGGCGAAGAGTGCGCTGAACTGATCATGGCCGGCAAGGAAGGCAAGCGCCTGAAGATCGTCTGGGAATCGACCGATGTGATCTATCACATCCTCGTCCTGCTGGCCTTCTATGGCCTGTCCATCGAAGATGTCTCCCAGGAAATGCGTCGCCGTGAGGGCATCTCCGGCATCGACGAAAAAGCGGCCCGGGCCCAGAAATGAGCGACTGCCTCTTCTGCCGGATCGTGGCAGGGGAAATCCCGTCTTCCAAGGTTTATGAAGACGACGATATCCTTGCCTTCAAGGACATTCATCCGGCGCGTCCGGTGCATATCCTGGTCATTCCGAAGAAGCACATCACCTCGTTGGCGACGGTCTCGGTGGACGATCAGGCCGTGCTCGGTCGCATCCTCGTCAGGGCCAATGAAATTGCGGTCGCTCAAGGCAGCCCGGATGGCTTCCGTGTGATCATCAATACTGGGCGCGTCGGGCAGCAGGAAGTCCCGCACCTGCACGCGCATATCGTCGGCGGACCGGACCCGGTCGGGCCGATGCTGAAACGACTCTAAGGTTTAGGAGACATTCATGGGCAGCTTTTCCATCTGGCACTGGCTGATCGTTCTGGTCATCGTCATGCTCGTTTTCGGTACCAAGAAACTGCGCAACATCGGCCAGGATCTGGGCGGTGCGGTGAAGGGTTTCAAGGATGGCATGAAGGAAGCCACGGCTGACAAGGCGGCTGAAGCCCCGGCGCAGCCGCAGCAGGTGAGCGGTCAGACCATCGATGTCGACGTGAAGGAAAAGACCAAGTCCTGACGTGACGCGGCGGCGGATTTCGCCGCCCCGGCGTCGGTCTTGAACGCATCATGTTCGATATCGGCTTTTCAGAACTGCTCGTGATCGGGATTGTGGCGCTTGTCGTTATCGGTCCTGAACGCCTGCCCAAGGTGGCGCGCACCCTCGGCCACCTGCTGGGTCGGGCGCAGCGTTATGTTAACGACGTGAAGTCGGACATCAACCGCGAAATTCAGCTGGATGAGCTGAAAAAGCTGCAGTCGCAGGTGACCGATTCGGCGCGTGCGCTGGAGTCGTCGGTGCGCCAGGAGTTCGATGCCGCCAAGACGGCGCTGGAGGCCCCTGTGCATGAAGCTCAGGCGGCTGTTGCCGAACTGGAGTCGGTGGCTTCGCCGGCAGTGGTCGATGCGACAGCGCCGGCCGTTGAAAATCAGAACAAGCCCGCGGCATGAGCGACACTCAAGAAGAATCCTTTATCTCGCACCTGATCGAGCTGCGTGACCGCCTGTTGCGCAGCCTGATCGCCATTGCGGTGATCATGGTCGGGTTGTGCATCTATCCCGGCCCGGGGGTGATTTACGATGTGCTGGCCGCGCCGCTGACGCAGGCCCTGCCTGAAGGCACCAAAATGGTGGCGATCGGCGTCATCACGCCGTTTATGGTGCCACTCAAAGTGACCGGCATGGTCGCTTTTGTCTTTGCCTTGCCGTACATCCTGTTTCAGGCCTGGGCTTTCGTTGCGCCTGGGCTGTATGCCCACGAGAAGCGACTCGGGATCCCGCTGATCATTTCGAGCACCGTGCTTTTCCTGATGGGCATGTCATTTTGCTACTTCTTCGTATTCGGGCAGGTTTTCCACTTCATCGCCAGCTTTGCTCCCAAGAGCATCACGCCGGCGCCGGATATCGAGGCTTACCTCTCGTTCGTGCTGACCATGTTCATGGCCTTTGGCCTGTCCTTCGAGGTGCCGGTGGCCTTGGTGGTCATGGTCAAGCTGGGCGTGGTGACGGTTGAAAAGCTGAAAGAGTGGCGCTCCTATTTCATCGTCGGTGCCTTTGTCGTCGCGGCCGTCGTGACGCCGCCGGATGTGGTGTCTCAGTTGGCGCTGGCCATTCCGATGTGCCTGCTGTACGAACTGGGGATATTGGCCTCGCGCATGGTCAGCAGCCCGACGGTCAACACCCCGGCGGATGCCGAAATGGATGCGGCAGAGGCCCAGTTCCGCCAACTCTCCGATAAGTAATTCCGCCGGGCTTTTTGATCTGAGCTTTCAGCTTTGGGTCGGATTCCCTTCTGCAAGCGGCGACCGCGCGCATGCCGCTGAACGGCGTGCGTTCAGCGTTTCTTTTCCGGGCCGGGCAGCGTGGCGCTGTGTCGGACCGCTTCCCCATCCTCAAACCACCACAGGGTGCCTGGCGCCATGGTGGTCCAGTGCTCATTGTCGGTCAGCGGCTGGGTGGCGATCACCGCCACACGGTCGTTCGGCGTGGTGACGGCGTCGAAGTCGATGGTCACATCCTGGTCGCTCAGATGGGCCTGACTGAAGGGCGCCTGGCGCACGATATAGGACAGCCGGGTCGAGGCGTGCGCAAACAGACAGTCGCCATTCGAGAGCAGGAAATTGAATTCGCCGTGCTGGGCAATCCTGACGGTCAACCGCTGAATTTCCTCAAAAAGCAGCGGCATGGCCGGTGCCTCGTGTCCGAAACGTTGACGCAATGACTGGAGCAGCCAGCAGAAGGCGCGCTCGCTGTCCGTTCGGCCAACCGGAAGGAAGCTGCCGTCGAGGGTGGGGGCGAAGTCGATCAGGTTGCCATTGTGGGCAAAGATCCAGTACCGGCCCCAGAGCTCGCGCATGAAGGGGTGGGTGTTCTCCAGCCCGATGGCGCCTTGCGTGGCTTTGCGGATATGCGCGATGACGTTGGTCGACCGGATCGGGTAGGCGCGCACCAGTTCTGCGACAGGGGAGGTGCAGGAGGGTTGCGGATCGAGGAAGAGGCGGGTGCCCTTACCCTCGAAAAAAGCGATTCCCCAGCCGTCGGAGTGCACATCCGTTGCGCCGCCACGGGCCTGAAAACCGGTAAAGGAAAAACAGATGTCGGTCGGGACGTTGCAGTTCATCCCCAATAGCTGGCACATGACCTAGTCTCGCTCGGCGCGGATGGGCGGGCGCTTTCCGATACGCACCGGCACTTCCAGGATGTTGCGGTCGCGCCGCAGCCGGAAATTGGCGCGTTCATCCGGGCGCAGGCTGGCAATCAGGTCCAGCATGACTTGCGGGTCCTTGACCGGTTTGCCGGCAACAGCCAGCAGGACGTCGCCGGGGCGAATGCCGGCAGTGTCTGCCGGGCTGCCCCGCACGACCCCGGCGATCAGGGCGCCTTCCGTATCGGGCAGACCAAACGATTCCGCCAGTTCGCTGGTGATTTCCTGCGCTTCGACGCCAATCCAGCCGCGTGTCACGGCCCCCTGACGAATGATCTGCTCCATGATGCTCTTGGCACTGGAAACGGGAATGGCAAACCCGATGCCGTGCGAGCCGCCAGTCCGCGAGTAGATGGCGGTGTTGATACCGATCAGGTTGCCCGCGACATCGACCAGGGCACCACCGGAATTGCCGGGGTTGATCGCGGCATCGGTCTGAATGAAGTTCTCAAAGGTGTTGATGCCGAGGTGCGAACGTCCGAGGGCGGAGACAATCCCCATCGTGACCGTCTGGCCGACGCCAAAGGGATTGCCGATGGCAAGGACAACATCGCCGACACGCAGGCTTTCCATCTGGCCGAAGACGATGGCCGGCAAGGGCTTTTCTGTCTTGATGCGGAGCACGGCGAGGTCGGACTCCGGGTCGCTGCCGATGAGTTTGGCCTTGTAGGTTTTGCCGTCGTTCAGTGCGACCTGAATGTCGTCGGCTGATTCCACCACATGAAAATTGGTCAGGATGTAGCCTTCGGGGCTGACAATCACGCCGGAGCCGAGGCCGGAGTTGCGTTGGGAGGGGCCGTCCGGACGTTCGCCGAAGAAATGACGAAAAATCGGGTCTTCAAAAAGCGGATGCCGCGGGGTACGGATTTCCTTGGTGGTGTAGATATGCACCACGGCCGGCAGGGCGGTGCGGGCGGCATCACGGAAGGAGCCGGCCGGCGGGGGCGTGTTCTCATCCGTGCCGGGAGCCACTTCGCGCAAGGCCACGCTCTGCGTCCGTTGGGGCATCCATTCCGGCTTCAGCGTGCCGACCACAAAGATGATTGCCAGCGCAACGGTGACCGTTTGTGCAAAAATCAGCCACAACCTCTGCATGAAAGTGTCCGAAGTGATGAAACGTGAAGAATTGATGAATTATCTGGAAAGCCTGCTGCAACCGGGACTTTTCAAGGATTATTGCCCAAACGGGCTGCAAGTGGAAGGTCGGGACGAGATCCGGCGGATCGTGGCCGGTGTCACGGCCAGTCAGGCCTTGCTGGATGCGGCGGTCGACCGTCAGGCCGATGCCATTTTGGTCCACCACGGCTATTTCTGGAAAGGCGAGGATGGGCGGATTACCGGCATGCGCCGGCAACGCCTCGGTGCGCTGATCCGGCACGACATCAACCTGATTGCTTACCATCTGCCGCTGGATGCCCATCCGGAACTGGGTAACAACGCCCAATGGGCGCAGCAGATGGGCTGGCAGCCGGAAGGGCGCTTTGGCGATCAGCAGATCGCCTGGGTCGGCAGCCTGCCGACAGCGAGTACGGTGGATGCCCTGGCCGCGCAACTGGCCACGGTGCTGGGGCGGACCCCGCTGGTCATCGGCGAGGGCGCACGCCCGGTGCGCCGTGTGGCCTGGTGTTCCGGTGGTGCGCAGGGCTATTTCGAACAGGCGATTGCCTTGGGTGTGGATGCCTACCTGTCGGGTGAAATTTCCGAGCAGACTGTGCATCTGGCACGCGAGAGCGGGGTGGCTTATTTGGCCTGCGGGCATCATGCGACAGAGCGCTTTGGCGCGCGGGCGCTGGCAGCCCATTTACAGGCAAATTTCCCCGTTCAATGCGAATTCATTGATATCGCCAATCCGGTTTGAGCGACGCTGTATGGGGCCGCGAGGGCCAGAGGTGGCCTGGTGGCTCCGTGTGGGCGGTCAGGAACGGGGGCGGGACAGGCTGCGGCGAATCAAAATTGCCGCGACGATGGATGAAATGAGACCACCGCCCAGTGCGGCCAGGAGCAACGCCATCCAGTCAATGCCGCCGGTGCGCGCGGGGGCGACGGGGGCTGCTGTGCCGATGTCGGGGCTGGCCTGCGGGAGCGAAAGTTGCTGCGCCAATTGCAGTTCATGACGCGCTTGTGCGGCCCGGGCGCCGGTTTCTACCGCTTCGTGGAGCTTGTCGACTTCGCTTTTCAGTGAGTGCAGGCTGTCCTCCATGCGCAGCATGCGGATTTCCATCTCTTCAACCTGTGCCTGAGCCGGATTGGCCGCGAGATCGGCGGGTGGTGCACCCAATTGAAGGCGGGGGCCGGCTGGCTCCGGGGCCGGGTTCGCTGGCGGCATGGCCCGTGGCTTGGCAGCCGGGGGGCTGCTGGCCTTCTGCGGTGGTTTGCGCTCCTTGGCGGGGGGCGCGGCAGTGTAGGCGGAAGGCGAGGGGATGGGCGCAGGGTCGCTCATCGCTGCGGGTGCCCGGCTGGTCGGGACGATGAGCGGCTGGTTTTGCGTTGGGCTGGGGCTGTCCGGCGCCAGAATGTAATCACGTTGCCAGCCCAGTCCGCAGCCGGCTTGTAGTCGCAGCAGGGCCAGCGGGTCCAGGAGCGGCGCTTGTCCCTCGATCAGGAGCTTTGCGCTGGATTCGTTACGCCAGAGTCGAATCCGGGCGCGAGTGACCGCAGGTAAATCGCCGGCATCACCGGCGCGCAGGCTGAAACAGCTCGCGTCGAGGGTTTCCTGGCCGTTCAGTTGCAGGGTGATTTCAGCTTGCAGGCGTTCGCCCAGCCGTGACAACAGGGCGATATCGCCAACGCCTGCCGCCATGGCGGGGGGCGCGGCCAGCAGGAGGCTGGCAAGAAACGGGCGAAAAATTGCCTTTGTCATGAAAAGTGATTTGGCGCGGACGAACAAGGGATAAGCGAGGCCTGCTGAATGTAGCATCGAGTTGGCGTCGCCATGTAAAAAAATGCACACTGCCGTCTTTTGCACGGAGTGTGTGCCATGTCTTTTGTCTTCGAGCCGCATTCGATCACGACCGTTCCTGTCCGAAATGAGGGCGCAGATTTTCCCGTTCGGCGTATTTTTTGTGTCGGGCGAAATTATGCCGAACATGCACGGGAAATGGGCGCAGTGGATCAGGCGACCGGCCTGGAGCCGCCTTTTTTCTTCATGAAGCCCAGCGATGCCTTGGTTACGGGGGCGGGGGCGCTCATGGTGGATTACCCGCCGGCGACGGCCAATCTGCATCATGAGGTGGAAATGGTGGTTGCCTTGTCTGCAGGCGGGGCGAATCTGACGGTCGACCAGGCGCAAGCCGCGATTTTCGGGTACGGCATCGGCCTTGATCTGACGCGCCGGGACATGCAGGCGCGCGCCAAGGAAAAGGGGCATCCCTGGGATATGAGCAAGGGCTTTGACCAGTCGGCTGTGTGCGGCCCCTTGAGCCGGCGAGAGGGCACGGGGCTGCTGACGCAGGGCGCGATCTGGCTGGAGGTGAATGGCGTACGGCGGCAGCGTGGTGACCTCGCGGACATGCTCTGGAATGTGGCGGCTGTGATCGCCAATCTGTCGACCCTGGTCAGTCTGGCTGCAGGCGATCTGATCTACACCGGGACGCCCTCTGGGGTTGGCCCCCTGGCGCGGGGCGATCAGTTGCTGGCGGGTGTCGATGGGCTCGGAACCTTGCGTGTCTCGATTCGCTGAGGCGCAGTCGGCTCCGCCACCTGGGGCATGGGCAATCCTGCGTGCCCTGTTGAGCCATGCCCTGCCGGTCTTGGTGGCGCAGCTCTCCTCGATCGGCATGATGGTGGTGGATACGGCGCTGCTTGGCCATGTGAGTGCAGCTGACCTGGCCGCCGTCGCGATCGGCGGGGGGGTCCATGTGTCGATTGTTTTCGGGTTGGTCGGAATTTTGCAGGCGGTGGCACCCGTGGTTGCCCATTTGCATGGGGCGCAACGCGATCGGGAGGTGGCCGGGGTCCTGCAGCAGGGCTTCTGGCTGGCGCTCTTGCTCTGTATTCCAGGGTGCCTGTTGCTGCTGTGGCCGGACTGGCTGATCCGCGGGGCGGGGATGGATGAATTGGTCGAGGCCAAGGTGCGGGCTTATCTGGCTTTGCTGGCCTGGGGGCTGCCCGCAGCCCTGTTTTATCGGACGTTTTATGCCTTCTGCAATGCCTTGGGTGCGCCGCGTGTGCTGATGCTGATCGGCGTGGGGAGCCTGGGGGTGCATACGCTGCTGGCGTGGGGGCTGGCTGTGTCCGGCTGGGTCCCCGGCGTGAGCGGGGTCGAGGGCTGTGCGCTGTCGAATATCGTGATTGCCTGGGGCGCATGCATGCTGGCTGGCGTGTATCTGGCGCGCAGCACCCTGGCTGAGCGTTTCCATCCCTTCGCGCAGTGGCAGGGGCCGCGCTGGCGCACCTGGCGCGAACTGCTGCGCCTGGGCTTGCCGATGGGCATGTCGAACCTGATTGAAATCACCGCATTCACGCTGGTTGCGTTATTTGTTGCGTCGCTGGGTGCCAGTGTTGTCGCTGGCCATCGCATTGTGGCGAATTTATCTGCGCTCACTTACATGCTTCCGCTCTCGCTGGGCATTGCAGCCATGGCTGCCATTGGTCGGGCGGTCGGGGGGCGGAATTTGGCCCTGGCCAGGCTGACTGTCCGGGTTTCCCTCTATTTCTCCGCCGGGGCTGCCCTCATCATCGGCGGCGTGTTGTGGTGGTGGACCCAGGCCCTGGTTCAGGCTTACACCAATGACCCGCAGGTGGCCGAGATTGCTGCCGCATTGGTGATCTACATTGCGATTTACCAGTTTTTCGATGCGCTGCAGACATTGGCAGCGCATGCGCTGCGTGCTTATCGGGTCACATTTCTGCCGATGCTGGCGCAAATTGTCTGTTTTTGGGGCGTGGGTTTGTTGGGCGGGGCTTGGTTGTGCTACTGGTCGCCAGCCCCTATGGGGGTGGCCGGTTTCTGGCTTGCCTCCGTGATCAGTCTGGTGATTCTCGCTGCGATGCTGCTGCCCATGCTCTGGAAAGTGATGCAAGCCACGGAATCGACTCCGTAATTATGAATTTTGACCTGCAATAATTTTTTTCGAGTGTGGTAACATTTTCAGTTCAAGACGGTATAACCGGGCGGGGTCGGGGGGAACTACGGCCACCGTCCATTGCTCGCAACTCAACTAAACGCAAGGAAAGCGCATGAAAATTCACGAATATCAGGGCAAACAAATCCTGAAGAAATTCGGCGTTACGGTTCCGCGCGGGATTCACTGCACCACCGTGGAAGACGCGGTCAAGGCAGCTGAAACCCTGGGCGGCAAGGTCTGGGTCGTCAAGGCTCAGATTCACGCTGGTGGCCGTGGCAAGGGCGGCGGCGTCAAGGTCGCAACCTCCCTGGAAAAAGTGCGCGAATACGCAAGCCAGATTCTGGGCATGCAACTGGTCACGCACCAAACCGGTCCGGAAGGCCAGAAGGTTCGTCACCTGCTGATCGAAGAAGGCGCCGACATCCAGCACGAATACTACGTTGCTGCACTGACTGATCGCGCGACCCAGTCCGTTGCCATCATGGCATCGTACGAAGGTGGTATGGACATCGAGGAAGTCGCTCACAAGACCCCGGAAAAGATCGTCAAGGTCTTCGTCAATCCGCTGGTTGGCCTGACCGACGAGCAGGCACTGACCCTGGCCAAGGGCATGGGCATGCAGGAAGCCTCCATTCCGCAGTGTGTCGACACGCTGAAGAAGCTGTACACCTGCTACATGGAAACCGACGCTTCCCTGGCTGAAATCAACCCGCTGATCCACGAAGCCGACGGTACCGTCAAGGCGCTCGACGCCAAGTTCAACTTCGACTCCAACGCCCTGTACCGTCAGGAAGAAATCGTCGCCATGCGCGATCTGGACGAAGAAGATGCGGACGAAATCGAAGCCTCCAAGTTCGACCTGGCCTACATCTCCCTGGACGGCAACATCGGCTGTCTGGTGAACGGTGCCGGTCTGGCCATGGCCACGATGGACACCATCAAGCTGTTCGGCGCCGAGCCGGCCAACTTCCTCGACGTCGGTGGCGGTGCCACGACCGAGAAAGTCACCGAAGCTTTCAAGATCATGCTCAAGAACACCAAGGTCAAGGGCATTCTGGTCAACATCTTCGGCGGCATCATGAAGTGTGACACCATCGCGACCGGCGTCGTTGCTGCCGCGAAGGAAGTCAACCTGTCCGTACCGCTGGTCGTCCGCATGAAGGGCACCAACGAAGATCTGGGCAAGAAGATCCTGAAGGATTCCGGTCTGCCCATCATCTCTGCCGATTCCATGGCTGAGGCCGCCACCCAGATCGTTGCTGCGGTCAAGTAAGGAGCTACCGAATGTCTATCCTGATCAACAAAAACACCAAGATCATCACCCAGGGCATCACCGGCAAGACCGGTCAGTTCCATACGGAAAAGTGCCAGGAATACGCAAACGGCAAGGAGTGCTTCGTTGCCGGCGTGAACCCGAAGAAGGCTGGCGAGTCCATCTTCAATATCCCCATCTACGCTTCGGTCAAGGAAGCTGCCGCTGAAACCGGCGCGACCGTGTCCGTCATCTACGTGCCGCCGGCTGGTGCCGCTGCCGCGATCTGGGAAGCTGTTGAAGCCGACCTCGATCTGGCCATCTGTATCACCGAAGGCATCCCCGTCCGCGACATGCTGATGGTGCGCAACAAGATGAAGGAGAAGGAAGCCAAGGGCGGCAAGAAGACCCTGCTGCTCGGCCCGAACTGCCCTGGCCTGATCACCCCGGACGAAGTGAAGATCGGCATCATGCCGGGTCACATCCACAAGAAGGGTCGTATCGGTGTCGTTTCCCGTTCCGGCACGCTGACCTACGAAGCCGTGGGTCAGCTGACCGAACTGGGCCTCGGCCAGTCCTCCGCCGTCGGTATCGGTGGTGACCCGATCAACGGTCTGAAGCACATCGACGTCATGAAGATGTTCAACGACGATCCGGATACGGACGCCGTCATCATGATCGGCGAAATCGGCGGTCCGGACGAAGCCGAAGCTGCCCAGTGGTGCAAGGCCAACATGAAGAAGCCGATCGTCGGCTTCATCGCTGGTGTGACCGCACCGGCCGGCAAGCGTATGGGCCACGCGGGTGCCCTGATCTCCGGTGGTGCTGATACCGCCGATGCCAAGCTCGCCATCATGGAAGAGTGTGGCTTCAAGGTCACCAAGAACCCGTCCGAAATGGCCAAGCTGCTCAAGGCCATGCTGTAAAATCGGGGCTGGACTCCACCAGAAGGCGGGCCATGTGCCCGCCTTTTTTTTGCCCTTGTAACGGGCCTTGGCGTGTTATGGAACTTGATTTTACCTCTGCTGCATTTTGGCTGGCCGTTGGCCAGATTATCCTGATTGATCTTGTTTTGTCTGGCGATAATGCTGTTGTAATTGCTTTGGCGTGCCGTAATCTCGCGCCGGATTTGCGCAAAAAGGGGATTTTCTGGGGCGTGGCTGGCGCCGTCTTGTTGCGTGTTGTTTTGACTGCAGGGGCGGCTTTGGTCATGGGCTTGCCCTGGCTGAAACTGCTGGGCGGGGTATTGCTGCTCTGGATTGCGGTCAAACTCTTGGTCCCTGAAGAGGAAGACGGACACGATATCGAGGCTTCTGCGCATCTTTGGGGGGCGGTGAAGACGATCATTGTTGCCGATTTTGTGATGAGCATTGACAATGTCATTGGTGTGGCCGGTGCTGCGCACGGTAGCATTGCCCTGTTGTTATTTGGCTTGCTGGTCAGCATTCCGCTGATCGTTTGGTCGAGCCAGCTGATCATGCACTGGATGGAGCGTTTCCCCATCATCGTCGTGTTGGGGGCTGCCTTGCTGGGCTACGTGGCGGGTGTCATGATCATGACGGATCCGGGAGTGACGGGGTTACTCCCTGCGCTACCCGCTTGGAGCGCGACTGCGGTGGGGGCCGCTGGCGCCTTCTTGGTGGTCGGGCTTGGGCGCTGGCTGGAGCGGCGCATCCTGGCGCAGCAAGATGTGACGATTGTGTAAGGGGGAGCGCGTGGCGCTTTATTTGTCGGAAAAGGATGTCCGTAAGCTGTTGACCGTCGAGATGGCGCTGGAGGCGGTTGAGTCCGCGCATCGCGATCTGGCTGAAGGGCTCGCAGTGGATGTGCCGCGGGCGCGCAGCAGATTGCCGCAAACAGTCCTGCATATTCTGCAAGGCGCCCTGCCAGCTCAGGGCGTGATCGGCTACAAGGCATATACCAGCAACCGCTCGGGAAATCGTTTTCTTGTGCACGTTTTCGATTCGGCAACCGGTGTTTTACGGGGCGTTCTGGAGGCGGATTTCCTTGGGATGATGCGCACGGGGGCGGCGAGTGCCGTGGCCAGTCGCTATTTGGCACCTAAAGGGAGTGTTGTGGCAGGGGTTTTTGGCGCGGGTTGGCAGGCTGAAGGTCACATTCGTACCTTGTGTGCGGCATTGCCCATGCAAAGCATCAAAGTCTGTGCCCGAGATGCGGACAAACTGACGAACTTTTGCGCGCGCCTTGAAACTGAAATGGGCGTCCGGGTACGTCCTAGCAATCCCGAAGAGACAGTCCGTGAGAGCGATATTGTCGGGACGGTCACCACGTCTGCGACACCGCTGTTTCAGGAGGGTTGGCTCAAGCCCGGTGTCCATCTGAATGGGGCCGGATCGAACGCGCTGATCCGCCAGGAAATCAGTGAGGCCGTCATTCGGCGCTGTGCGCCGATTGTCGTGGATTCGATTCCCACCGCCTTGGCTGAAGCGGGGGACTTGTTGCCGCTTTTGGAAAAGGGGCGCTTGCATGCCCGGCAATTGGTCGAGTTGGGCGATATCATCATTGGCCGTCATCCGGGGCGGGTGGATGATCAGGCAATGAGCTTGTTTGAGTCGCAAGGGCTGGCCATTCAGGATCTGGCGCTTGCAAAGCGCGTGCTGGATGCGGCCGAGTTGGCCGGGCTCGGGCAGAATTGGCCCCTGCAGATGGAGTCATGATGAGCGCGATGCACTGGCTGACCATGAGCGCAGTGACGGACCCGGGGCGGGTCCGTGAGCAAAACGAAGATGCTGTCCATATCGATCCGGATGCCGGGCTGGCGATTTTGGCCGATGGGATGGGGGGCTATAACGCGGGAGAAGTGGCTTCCGGGATGGCGGTCTCCCTCCTGGGGGGGCGGCTGGGCGAATTTATGCGGGCCGGCGCGGTAGAGATGGCTGGAGAGGGCGCGGCCTCATGGGTAAGGCAGGCGCTGACGCGCGATATTGCCGCAGTGAATCACGAGGTGCTCAGCTTGTCCTTGCGGGAGGTTCAGTATGCCGGCATGGGGACAACGCTGGTCGCGTGCTGTTTTTACCGCGGTCACCTGAGCGTGGCGCATCTTGGCGATTCCCGGCTTTATCGCCTGCGTGCCGGCGAACTTTCGCGGCTGACCAAAGACCATTCTCTGCTTCAGATTCAGATCGATGCTGGCATCATCAGTGAAGAAGAGGCGCGTTACGCGGATAACAAGAATCTGGTCACGCGGGCTCTCGGCGTCGAGCCGGAGATCGAGATCGAAATCGGGGAATATGAGGTCGCGCCCGGCGATCTCTATTTATTGTGTTCCGATGGCTTGAATGACATGCTGGACGACACGGAAATCCGTGACGCTTTGCTGGCCCCTGAAGATACCCTGGCGCAGCGGGGGCAACGCCTTGTCTCCCTCGCGAACGAGGCGGGGGGGCGGGATAATATTTCCGTGGTCCTGGTCGAGGTCGACCGTAACGAACCGGCAGGGGCTGGTTGGTGGCAGCGACTGATGGATCGTTTGAAATATTGAGGAAGATGCAATGGCGAAATTGATCCTCTCGATGGACGGCCTGGTGCTCAAGGAAGTGCAGCTTGAGCAGACGCGGCTGACCATCGGCCGCAAGGCGCATAACGATATTCAGATCGACAACCTGGCCATCTCCGGTGAGCATGCCGCGGTGGTGACGATTCTTAACGACTCATTCCTGGAAGACCTGAACAGTACCAACGGCACCTTGGTGAATGGTCAGCCGATCAAGAAGCACGTCCTGCGCAATAACGACATCATCGAATTGGGAAAGTATTCCCTCAAATACGTGGCGGATACGAATCTTCCCGTCGAAGTTGATCTGGCACGTTCCATGACAGCTTCCCGCTCATCCACCGACTCTGCAATTCGCTCTGAAGATCTAAGAATTGAAGAAGATGCGCCGCGTAGCCACCTGATTTCGACGGGCATCCGCAATCGCGCCGAGGCGGCACGTTTGGGCGTGATTCAGGTGCTCAATGGCCCGAATGTGGGTAAGGAACTGGAGTTGCTGAAGAACATTACGACCCTGGGCAAGCCGGGTGTTCAGGTCGCGGTGATCGCCCGTCGTCCTGCTGGTTACTTCGTCACGCACGTTGAAGGTGCGACCTTTCCGACGGTTAACGGTCAGCCCATTGATGCTCAAGGGTGCCAGCTTGCTGAGCATGATGTGCTGGAGATCGCGGGGGTGAAGATGGGGTTTTTTCTGAGGGTATGACGTGTCGGTTTTTGGCGGTGAGTGACGATTTTTGTCACATTTTGCAGGGGGGCTAAGAGACTAGCCCATAAAATCGACCTGTCTGCCTTGGCACGAAAAGTGTTTAGTAATGCTCAGTCAGCAATTTTCGCTGTCACTTTTCAGGAGATGCTCATGAACAAAGTTCAAAAAGGTTTTACCCTGATCGAATTGATGATCGTTGTTGCCATCATCGGTATTTTGGCTGCCGTTGCGCTGCCTGCCTATAAGGATTACACGATTAAAGGTGCTAATAATGGTTGTCTTGCCGAAGGCAAGGCTTACGCTAACGCAGCTTTTATTGCCCTGACTCAGGGTGAAGCCGTTCCGGCTTATACTGCGTCTGCTTGTACCTCTCTGGCTGCGGCACCGACTGCACTGAGCGGCACCATCACTTTTGCAAAGAAGTCCCCTGGAACGCAAGGTGTTGAATGTGATATGACATCTGGCACCTGCAAGCTCAAGCCGTAAGCTTGATTTAGTCTCTTTTCTGTTAAGGATTTTTTATGAACAAGATGCAAAAAGGTTTTACCCTGATCGAATTGATGATCGTTGTTGCCATCATCGGTATTCTGGCTGCGGTCGCTTTGCCGGCCTATAAGGATTACACGATCAAGGGTGCTAATAACGGGTGTTTGGCAGAAGGTAAGGCCTATGCAAATGCGGCTTTCATCGCCTTGACCCAAGCTGAAGCTGTGCCCGCTTATACTGCTTCGGCCTGCACCTCCTTGGCTGCCGCGCCGACTGCGCTGAGCGGCACCATTACTTTTGCGAAGAAGTCGCCGGGTACCAAGGATGTTGAGTGCGACATGACTTCTGGTACCTGTAAGCTTAAGCCGTAATCTGCGTTTAAAGCTCAACGATATTTGCGGGCCCAAAGCGAGTTACGTGTTTGGCAATGCTGAGATTGAATGAGTTTTAAAACTGATGGGGAAAAAGCCCGATGATATTTTCATCGGGCTTTTTATTTGATTGTCTATGGTGGTGATGAGTTGACTCAGTAAATCGCTCCGGCGCTACCAGGCACGCTGCAGTCGGTTGAAATACTGCTTTTCCAACGCTACCAGAGAAACGTCGTTGGCATGACTGTGACGACGTTTCGGGTTGTAGAGCATTTCGATGTAATTGAAGACGTCACTGAAGTCATCACGCGTTGCCTTCTCACGGTCGAAACAGACCTTGCGACGGATACCCTCGCGCTTGAGCAACTGAAAGAAGCTCTCTGCGATCGCATTGTCGTAGCAGTCCCTTTAACTTACTGACACTCGAGGCCCCGTTGCACCATCAAATCCTAGGGTGGGCAATGTTTTTAATTCCTCTGCTGTCTGTACCCCCTCCGCAATCACTGTCAGTCCAATCCCGTGTGCAATTGAGCACAAGCCTTTCAGGAAGGCCTGATTGCCCGGGGTTTGGTCGATGGCGCGGATGAAGCTGCTATCGACTTTCAGGTAATCTAAGCCGATATCGTGCAGCTTGCCGATTTCACTGAACTGGCGGCCAAAGTGTTCGATGCCGAGGCGGCAGCCAAAGGGGCGGATGGCTTGGCAGAAGGCGCGGAAGGCGTCGAAGTGCTGGAATGCACCGATTTCGGAGACTTCCAGCCAGAGGCGTTTGGCGCTGTCTTTGTTCTCCTGAATCAAGGCCGTCAGTTGGGTGACGAAGGCTGGGTTCAAAATCGACTCGCCGGAGAGGTTGACCGCAACCGATCCGCTTTCACGCTTGAGTCGTTGTAAGGCCAGTCGTGCTGCAGCCAGGTCGAGGTCGCTGGTCATTGCCAGTCGGCTGGCCATGGGCATGAAGCGGCCTGCTGCTAGCCATTCGCCGTCTTCGTCGGCCTGGAGGCGGAGTGGGCATTCCAGATGCAGCAGCCCTCCGTCGTTGGCGGCGACGGGGAATTCGATCAGGCGCAAGCGCTGGGTGGTGATTGCCCCTTCCAGCAGGCGCTTCCAGTCTGCGTTCGAGGTCGGGGTGCCGCTGGTTTCGGTCTCGGCTTTGCACCATCCCAGATTGCTTTGTTGCTCCGCTGCGGCCAGTGCGGCATCCAGTTGGGCCAGGAGTTGTGAGATCGATTGGCCGTGTGCATAGGTCAGGGTGGCGATATGTCCCACCCCTTCCTGCTCGATCAGGCCTGCCGCCGACAGTTCCCGAAGCTCTCGCAGCAGCAGTTCTGCATACGGCGAGGGATCATCGAGTCCCGGCATCAAGAGTGCGAAATCGGCGCCATTGAGACGCGCCCCGGTAAACATCTGGCTGTCGTCGTCAATCTGGGCAATGGCACTCCCAATCCGGCGGAGGACCGCATCGGCCGTTTCTCGACCGGCATGACGGTTGATGCCCGCCAGGTCGGCAATGCGCAGGATAAGCAGGCTGCCGTCAGCCAGCGCATCGTCGGCATGCAAGGCTTTGTCCAGCTGATTCATGAAATAGCTGCGGTTGGCCAGTCCGGTGAGTGCATCTAGCGTGGCCTCCCGGCGAACTTGCTCCAAGCGTTGTGCCTCTTCGTCGAACATTGCTTTCACGCGCTGGACCATCGCATTCATGGCGCTCGCCACGCTTTTGAGCTCCGGGACAGCGGGTTCATCAATACTGACAAAACGACGTTCGCTGATGGCCTTGGCCTGACCGACGACAGCATCGAGCGGGCGTTTGATCCGTCCCAGGAAACGCATGCCAAGAAAACCAAGGAGCGTCCCGCCGATCAGGAACCAGGCGAGAAGCTGCATGCCGCCGCGCCAGAGTTCTTCGTAAGCGAAATGGCTGTGGCTGACGAGCTCGATGGTGCCAACCTGGCTCCAGCCATCGGTCACCTGAGCACTGCCGGGGCGGGAGCTGATCGGGAATATCCGGACAAACCATTCCGGCACGTCGCCGGCCATCGGCGGGCTGCTGCGTTCGATTTGGGTTTTTCCCTCCGGGTCAATCAGTCGGACGCTTGCGTACTGCCCGCTGTCGAATACGGCCGCCAGTTGCAGTTCCACCGTGACCGGATCCTTGCTCTGCTGTGACATGGAGAGCGCCAGGGTGGCCGCGTTATCGTTGTTCTTGGTGGCGAGCTGTTGCTCAAGATACGTCCGGGCGGTCAGCATGCTGGCCACAAAGCTGCCGGCGAAGGCGAGCAGGGTGGCGGTGATGACGGCGAGCCAGATTTGGCGAAACAGGGACATGACGGATTACCTCAATCGAAACCTTCTGCTCTCGCACGGGCCAGCAGATCCTGCCAGCGCGAGAGGTTGCTTTTGCTGCTTTGGTTGCCGGTCCCCATCCAGAGGCCGGCGCTGTTGAAGCTGAAAACAGGGGAGAGGTCGCTGCGTTGCGACGCGGGGCGGATATCCACCACCAGATTGTCCAAGACCAGCGGATCGGCGCTGGGCTTGGCGTAGTAAGCAAGCACCATGTGTGCTTGCTGAATGGGGCCGCCCGGGCCATTTTGCAAGGCTTTGACATAAACCAGCCGAAGCTTGCTGATGGGAATGCCCAGCGCAATCAGTGAGTAGTACTTGGCGATGGAAAAGTCTTCACAGTCGCCCGCACCTTGCCCGATGAATTCGATGGGGGTGGCCCAATAGTCGGTTTGCCGCCAGGTGCGGATATCGTCATCGAAGAGCATCCGGCGGTTGAAGAAATCATTGACGCGCACCAGACGCTCCGTTTCGGAGAGGCGTTGCCCGTCGTTCAGCATCAGTCGCCAGTCGTTAAACAGGGCGATTTGATTGCTGCCAAAACGCGTGGTTAAGGTTTGCTGCAGACGGTCAAAATCGAGCCCGGCGATACTGTGGACGACCAGCACCAAGCTGGTCAGCGCCAGAAGGACGCTGACCAGTCGATGCCCAAGCCGGGACAGTGCGCCGTTCACCGGGTGACTCGCCTCAGGCGAGTGCCGGATTTAGCGTGTAGGTGCCGGTGAGGCTGGCTTGCGCCAGCACATGGCCCGCCATCGCCGCGCGAACATCCGGGCCGCCAAAACGCCCTTGAACCGGAAGTTGCTCGATATCCAGCGCATACACGGTAAAAACGTAATGGTGGATGATCTCGTCGTTCCACGGGGGGCAGGGGCCGTCGTAGCCGTAATAATCCCCACGCATGTCGTTATCGCCGGCAAACCAGTCCGTGTAATTGTTGACGCCCTGCCGGCTGCCGTGTGCCGCTTGCGGGCCGGGCTTGCCGCGCGGAACAACATCGTTGCTGAATTCGCCTGCCTGAATGTGGTTGACCGTCGCCGGCAGATCCACCAACACCCAATGGAAGAAATCGACGCGGGGCAGGCTCGCCGGTACCGTTCGTCCCGCCTGGTTCACGTCGTCCCCTTTGCTGGGAACATCCGGGTCGTGGCAGATCAGCACAAAGGAGCGCGTATCCGCCGGTGCATCTGTCCAACTCAGGGCCGGATTCAGGTTTTTCCCGAGGCAGACGTGGCGAGTCGGGTCAGGAATGCAGAACGCAAAGTTGCCCGGAATGGGCTGGCCATCGGTAAAGCTGCTGCTGGTCAGTTTCATCAGTCTCTCTCCGGTAACAGTCAGCGGGCTGCCTGGCGGCGGAAGTCGCGCAGTCGGAAGCCCAATAGCCATAGTGTAGCGAAATACGCTGTTGCGCCAAGGGGAACCAGCCAGCATAAATGCAGGGTGCGTTGGCTGAAGCTGGCGGCAAGCCATTGCCCCTCCTGGCCCATGCCGAAGTAAAGTGCGCCACCCATGACAAAGAGTGCAACGACAAGTTTTGCGGTGAAGACGGTCCAGCCCGCCTGGGGCGTGTAAATAGCCTGTTGACGGAGGCCGCGATAAAGCAGCACAGCATTTAGGCAGGCCGCTAGGCCAATCGACAGTGCCAGGCCGGCATGAGCCAGCCAGCCGATGAAGGCCAGGTTCATCAATTGTGTGGCCGTGAGCGAAATCAGGGCGATTTTTACCGGGGTGCGGACGTTCTGGCGTGCGTAGAAGCCGGGGGCTAAAACTTTGACCAGAATCAGACCGGTCAAGCCGATTGCGTAGGCCACCAGGGCTTCCCGGGTTCGGAAGACATCATCGGCAGAAAATGCACCGTGGTGGAAGAGCGTGGCTATCAGCGGTACGGCAAGGATGCAGAGGCCCAGCGCTGCCGGCATGGCAAGCAACAGCGTCAGGCGCAGCCCCCAGTCCAGCAGTCGGCTGTACTCCGCCTGGTCGCCCGTGGCGTGACAACGCGACAGGGAGGGCAGGAGGATCGTGCCGAGCGCGGCCCCTAGCATGCCTGACGGAAACTCCATCAGCCGATCGGCGTAATACAGCCAGGACACGCTCCCTGTGGCCAGGAAGGAGGCGAAGATGGTATTGATGAGCAGACTGACCTGAGACACCGAAACGCCGATCAGCGCCGGACCCATCAGCGCCAGAATGCGGCGGACTCCGGGATCGGCCCAGGCCTCCCGCAATTTGAAACTGGGGCGGGGCAGCATGCGGATGCGCCGGAGGGCCGGAATCTGCAGACCGAGCTGGAGCAAGCCCCCGATGAAAACCGCCCAGGCCAGCGCCAGAACCGGCGGGTCGAAGTAGGGCACGGCAAACAGGGCCATGCCGATGAAGGCGAGGTTGAGCAGGACGGGTGTGAAGGCCGGGATGGCAAAGCGGCTCCACGTATTCAGGATGCCACCGGCCAGGGCGACCAGCGACATGAACAGAATGTAGGGAAAGGTGATCCGGGTCAGGGTGACCGTCAGCTCGAACTTGCCTGGCTCATTGACATAGCCGGGAGCTGAAATCCAGACCAGAATCGGCGCCGCCGCAATGCCCAGCGCCGTGATGAAAAACAGGGCCATCGAGAGCAGGCTGCAGACGTGATCGATCAGACGCAGAGTTTCCACATCACCACGGGCGTTCTTGTATTCGCCGAGGATCGGGACAAAAGCCTGCGAGAACGCCCCTTCGGCAAACATCCGGCGCAGCAGGTTGGGCAGTTTGAAGGCAACAAAAAAGGCATCGGTCGCCATGCCGGCACCAAAGGTGCGTGCAATGACGAAGTCCCGGGCAAAGCCGAGTACACGGGAAAGCAGGGTCATTCCACTGACCGTGGCCAGCGCGCGAAGGAGATTCATGGTGTAGAGCGTTGCCTCTTCGGCCAAGAAAAAGCTATAATTCTACGCTCTGCTGACGACGACCACTTCCGGAAGTCGCTGGCAAAAGGATGCCGTTGTAGCTCAGTTGGTAGAGCAACTGATTCGTAATCAGTAGGTCGAGTGTTCGATTCACTTCAACGGCACCAAAGAATTCTGGAATTTCAAGCATTTAGGCCAACCCATTTGGGTTGGCCTTTTTGTTTTATGGTTTATTGCTCCTTGGTTGCTCCATTCGCTTAATACTTTGGTACTGAGGCTTGGGTGTTTGAATTAGCATTTCGGCCGGAATTGCCGCTCAGCAGAACGCAAGCCAATAGCGGTTCCACACAAAATTCCGGACAGGCTCCAGTTCGAGCATGCAAAATAAGCCGCACCTCTGCCACATCCGGCGGTCTGTAACTCGGCCAACCCGGCCCTTGGCTCCGCTATCAACCTGAGGCTGCTCCTTGCTCAAAAGCAGACATCCACTCATTTTTAAGGAAGCAGCCCCACAGGATTCTGCGGTTTTCCATGGTGACGAATCTCAAAATGCAGAACTGCCTGTCCATTTGAGGTCGCACTGACTTGTGCAATCGCCTGACCCTGTTCGACCCACTGCCCTTCACGAGCTTCGAGTACGGAGTTCAGCCCATAAGCTGTTTGGTACCCGTCTTCGTGCTGCACGATGATCAAATTGCCATAGCCAGGCAAACCGTTTCCGCTATAAACAATGTGTCCAGCAGCGGCAGCGCGTACAGATTCCGTCTTGCCAACCATGATGTCGATCCCCTTGTTGCCCGCATTGCCAAAATTACGTTGAATGCTCCCGCCCAATGGCCATTGCCAGCGGTTGGATGAAGGCATTCGCGAACCACCAGAAACGTGCGCCAGAACTGGAAGCTCTTCTTTGGCCAGCTCGGCGGATGATTCAGGCACCGAAATCGCAGGCACGTGTGCCTGAGTCGTGACCGACAGCACACCGGACATCAACAGCAGGCCCGCCTTCGTGGCAAATGCCCTGACATTGCCCCCCTGAGTAGACATTGCTTCCCGCAAGCGCTTGAGGTTCAGGCCAAGGGATGAAACATGCAGCACGAAGATAGGCAGCACTTTGTCGAAAATCCCATTTTCCAAGCCGAGCAAGGCGTAGCAGATGAAGGTGATATTTGCCAATACCGCCATCTGGCGCATGCGCACTTGATCGCGCATATAGAACGTGGCAAACACCAGCACTGAGGCGATCCAGGCAACGGTCTGCATCATTTTCGGAACTCCCTTTATATCCTTGATGCAGGGAGAACGAGGGTCGATTCCGGATTTTTAAATGACCTGCAGAAATTATTCGGCACCGTCCAGTCATGGTCAGTTAATCACCGATCGCTGGCGTACCGTGCTCAACTCCTCCGGCTTGGCACCGCAGGCGAATTCCGTTCGAAGCGCAAAGTCCTGAGTAATATCGCTGATGCTGGTGAGCTGATCCGCGAGGTCATAGTCATGTTCGTCTTGCAGCACGTGAGAGGCCAGCGACTGCCGGCCAAACATTTGGTCAGTTAGCTGCCGGAAATCCAAAATCTCTCGCAAACTCGGGCCCATGACCCTGCCCGTACCCGCGAGAAAGGGGAATGCGAATTGGGCTACGACAAAACCGCGATCGGTCGTTGGCTGAGCCATTCGCTGGGCATTGAGCTGGATCGCGAGCATAGCGAAGCCATCCTCGCGGCTTTGAAAATCCTGTGCTGGGTCTCGTTATCCCAATGGGAGGGCTCAACACCATGAAGATACGACAGCTGATACCCGTTTTAAGGGTGATTGAACAGGATTTGTTCGGCAAGTCCGATCAGGATTGCGGCTGTGCCACGAAGCCGGATTTGCGTGAGGCCAACTCAGCGGATTCCACCACTGAAATGCCAGCCTTCATTCGCGATGCGATTGACCGGCGGGTTGCCACCAATGCAGGGCTCGATTCCAGCCAGCCCTTGGCAAGCGGGCAAATTCGGCAGTTATCCAAGGTGCAGGATCGTTCCGGGCAGGTCTCGCGAAACCTGAATCGTCCGGTCGCTTTTCTGCTTGATCAGCCAGAGGAGAGCGGTCAGTGCTGGTCAGGTTGGCTGGTCGCTTCCGAAGTCGATTACGCCACTGCTTGGGATGTGCTGCTGGAGGCCGAAACCGATGAGCCGTTTGATCCATCGGCCGGCATGGTGCAGTTATGGAACCCTTTGCGCTGCCCGGTTTCATTCGATGCCAAACTGCTGGCGCAGATGTCGCCCGAACGGATGACGGCATTACGCGAAATCGCTGCGGTGTTTCCGCATGGGATCTTTAACGATGAACCGCAACCAGGCATTGTCGCTCCCCGCCTGATCGCCAACCATTCCGTGCTAACCGGGACGCCCTTAGGGGGCGCCGACGATGAGCGGCGTACTTACCAGTCGTTGTATCAGCAATTGAGTCGCGAAATCGATCAAGGCGAACTGTCGGCCAAGGTGGTTGCGCTGCCTACCCGTTCCGCTCAAGTAGCCACCACTGCCACTTCACGTCGCAAAGGCTGGTGGATGGCATTCGCGGCCTCCGTCATGGTCATCCAGGCCGGTGTGATTGGCTTACTGATCCAGCATCAGGGACAGGAGTCGGATTATTGGGAGGGCCGTTTTGCCGGCAGCAAGGCGGAGCGCAACGCCCCACCAGGCGTCCTCGGTAGCATCAGCAGGAAGGAGGATATCGCTGTTCCACAGGGAGCTTTGTTGCTGGTCTTCAGTTTCAAACCCGAAACACGTGCCGTCGATCTGGACAAGGCATTGCGCGAACTAGGTGTACAAATGCTCTTCCTGGAGAACGAGCCAAACCAGGTGTTTCTGGTCATAGATGGCCCCCGAGTGCCACGCATCAAGGAAGTCTTGACGCCATTGGCTACCGATATTCAGGAAATGCGCTGAGAGGTCATTCTATGAACAGTTACGCTTTCGTGATCACTGCACTGCTCCTGCCTTGGTGCGTGGTTGCGTATTTGCTGCATGCACTGCCAAGGTGGCGAATCTCAGTATCGAAAGAAATATTGCAGCGCCGTTTGGCTATCACTTGCTTCATTGCATTTGCCATCCAAATGCAGAGCCTGGTTATTCTTTTGACACCCTCATCAATGTCCGACCCGAACCTTTCCCTCGCTATTTTCGAAGGCCTGGGGAGGCTACAAATTGGGCTAGAGAATCAGCTTGGTACGCCGGCAGCTCTGCCTCTTGGGGTAGCAACGATCGCTTTGGGGCTATTGGCCAATAGCTATCTCTTCATGTTGCCGAACATCAGAGTTACGAGCTCAGCAGCACCTCGATCGTCGCCGGCAAATTGAGGAGCGCTGATTGCCCAGGATGGCGGCAATGGAATTAAAAGCAGCCAGGTAGAAGAGAGCTGACTTATGGCCGCTTTGGCCGAGGTGCTGCCGGTGATAGGCAGCGCTGAACGACAGCTCCAATCAGAAACCTGCCGTTGGAAACCCAAGGCCTCAAAGGTCAGGATTGGGTCGGATCCGGCTGTAGAGCGGTTGAGGAAGCGGACGTTCAGGGCCGCCGGGCGCTGAAGGGCAGGTCTGCGCCAGATTGCTGCCTGACAACGGTCGATGGGCCAACGGCCGTTTTGGCCGAGGTGCTGAAGTAGCCCATCCGGCAGGTTTCAGTGTGGTGCCGCCGTTCGAATGGCCGTGGTCGAGAGAAGGTCACTGGCTGGTTGTGGCCGGATGTACTCCTTCGTGACCTGACCCAATACCTGCCGTTCGCGGTTTGGCAGAACAATCACACTCCCATTAACAGCAAAGGAGTCTGCCATGGAAGCCTCTCAACACCGGGAAGCCTGGAACAAGGGCAAGTTGGTCGGCCAAAAGCCTCCTCTGAAACCGAAGGATATTTGGGCGATCCGAATTCATCTGCAGAACGCCCATCAGGTCCGGGACTTGGCCATGTTCAACCTGGCAATCGACAGCAAGTTGCGCGGCTGTGATCTCGTCAATCTACGGGTTCGGGACGTCACCCACGGCAGCCAGGTCTTACCCCGGGCGATGGTCATCCAGCGCAAAACGCAGCGGCCGGTGCAGTTCGAACTGACCGAACCGACCCGGATGGCCGTGACTGCCTGGCTCGCAAAGGCCAATCTCAAACCGGAGCAATACCTCTTCCCCAGCCGCGTTGCTCGCTCCCCGCATGTCTCGACTCGGCAATACGCCCGGATCGTGCATCAGTGGGTCGCGGCCGCTGGCCTGGATTCCTCCGCCTATGGGACGCACTCAATGCGCCGAACAAAGGCAACATTGATCTACAAGCGAACCAAGAACCTGCGAGCGGTTCAGTTGCTGCTCGGACATACCAAGTTGGAAAGCACCGTGCGATACCTGGGCATCGAAGTCGATGATGCTCTCGAAATCTCTGAGCAAACGGAGATATAGCCCTGTGATTGACGGTCGCACGGGTGGCTTACTGCGTGCGGCCGCTTTGGAGGACGGCGGCGGATGCGCACTGCCGGCCACCACCTGCCGTTGACTGTTACATCTGATTTTTGTGCGTTCGACGGAGTTGAACGGCAGGTATTCGGCGAGCAAATCGGCGGCAGACCTTTCAGCACCGCGGCCACGAGCAGCCTTTGAAGCACTTTCAACCAACGTCAACAACGAACCTATAGCTGCCGACGGTCACGGACGAAGCGTACCCAGATGCCGCTAATACAGTGTCACTAAATGTGCAAACGCCACTTTCAATTTTGATACGCATCAAACTATGATGGGCGAATTGTCATTCGCCGGGGGACGAAAATGCGCGACCACAAGCCAATCAGCCTTGAAAGCCATTTGGCTAACTTGCCCTTGTTTTCAGGTATTGCAACTGCTGATTTGGAACGCATCGCCCGAGGTTCCAAGCTTGTTTCAGCATCAAAGGGGGATGTTCTGTTTCGTGCCGGGGACGCTTGCTCAGGATTCCATCTGCTGGTCTACGGTCAGGTCAAACTCGCATTCACATCAACTCAGGGGACGGAGAAGATTGTCGAAATTGTGCGGCAGGGGCAGACCTTTGGTGAGGCCGTTATGTTTCTGGACGGAGTCCATATAGTTTTTGCCCAGACCTTACAGGATTCGATGCTGGTTCACATCCCCAAGGTGGCCATCCTGAAGGAGCTTGAACACGACCACAGCTTCGCCAGAAAGATGATGGCGGCCCTGGCAAAACGGACGCACGACTTGATGATGGATGTCGAAGCCTACTCGTTACTATCCGCCAAACAGCGAATCATTGGCTATTTGATGTCAGACGCGCCGCCGGCTGCAATTGGTTCGAACCAAGTTGAGTTTGAGTTGACGGCAGGAAAGGGCGTTATTGCTTCTCGCCTCAGTATCACTCAGGAACACTTTTCCAGGGTGCTGCATGACTTGTGTGACCTTGGGCTCCTCGAGGTCAGCGGGAAGCACATACGGATTCCCAATGTGGCCAACCTCCTAAAATGCCAAGACAAGCCATAGCGGATTGCTGGATTAGCCTTTCAGATAGGCTTTATCGGCGAGGTCCATCTAGAGCATGTGCTTAATCAGATACTCGTTTGCGACTTCATACAGCTTGGCTCTGTCCAGCAGCCCAGCCATTCCATCAACGAGTAGATTCACTACCAACTCGCGATATACGTTGTGCTCTGCTCTATGAGCCTCGAGGTTTGGACTTCCGTTTTTTAATGAGGAGGTCTTCCTCGTCGGCAAAGTGCTTGTCAGTCAGTACAGCCAGGTCGTTCAGAATGTCGTGAAACTCTTTCAGAGCTTCGTGCGAAGTGGCGGAAGCACACTCGGCCGCACGGGCACAGAGGATGATGAGCTGTTTATGCTGGGCGTCGATGTGGGATTTACCGACACTCAGGTTATCCGACCATGTGGGGCTGTTGGGCATTCGATATATCTTTCTTGAATATTTTGACCCAATTGTATCGCCATAAATACGGCTATCTAGCCGTAAACTGAACTATTCCGCTTTCTTTGGCGCACTAACGGAACGTGAGGTTAGTGCCAGCAAAATCCGCAACGTAGCCACACAGCCGAACGACACCAACGAGACTGTGACCCACGACCACGCCGGGAACAGGTAAGACGTTATCGCCGCCAGAATCAAGAAAATGAGTACAAAGAACATGTGCTGTGCCCTGATGAATGGATGGATGAAACGCTGAGCTGTCCGACTTCAGGCTAGGCAGCCCCGAGTCCTCGCTCTTCAAAGGTTTTACCATCCCGAATGTGATAGATGCGCTTGAAGGTGGGAATGATTTTCTCGTCGTGGGTCACCACGATAATGGCGGTTCGAAACTGTTGGGCCATGTCGTTGAGAATGCGCACGACGCTGAGCGCCCGTTCGCTATCCAAGGGTGCCGTCGGTTCGTCTGCCAGGATTACCGGCGGTTGATTGGCCAAGGCGCGGGCAATCGCCACACGTTGCTGCTCGCCACCGGAGAGCTGCGAGGGATTCGCCTTGGCACGGTGGCCGACATCGAGCGCATCCAGCAGTTCATTCGCCCGTTTGCGTGCTTCGCCATTCGGCTTGCCGGCGAGCATCGGCAACAAGGCCACGTTGTCGGTCACATCCAGAAAGGGAATCAGGTACGGCGCCTGAAACACAAAGCCAATCCGGTCGCGGCGCAGGGCTCTGAGGTCCGAAATCTTCCAACCATCCTCAAAAATCACTTCATCACCCAGGGTCATCCGGCCAGCCGTCGGCTCGATGACGGCACCCAGGCATTTCAGCAGGGTACTTTTGCCCGAACCCGACGGGCCAATCAGACCGACCACCTCGCCCGGCGCAACGGTCATATTGACGTCTTTCAGGGCGTCGACCGCCGTATCGCCTTCGCCATAGCGTTTCCGCAGCCCCTCGATGTGAATCCCGAAACCTTTCACCTTAACCTCCGATGGCCGTAGCCGGGTCGACACGCAAGGCGACCCGAATGGCAAGCGTGCTGGCCAGGGCGCAGATGAGCATCACCACGATGAATCCCCGTACCGCGTCACCGGGTTCAAGCAGGACAAATTTTGGGAAAAATGGCGCCCAGATGGTGGCGGCAGTCTTGCCGACCATGAACCCGATGAGGCCCAGCCCCATGGCCTGCTGCAGAATCATCCCGGCAATCGTCCGGTTGCGGGTACCGATAAGCTTCAGAACGGCTATTTCCCGTATCTTGCCCAGCGTCATGGTGTAGATGATGAAAGCGACGATGGCGGCGCTGACGATGGCGAGGATGACCAGGAACATGCCGATTTGTTTGGCCGAGGTGGCAATCAGTTTGGAGACCAGAATCTCCTCCATCTGGGCACGGGTAAAGGCTTGCAGATGCTTCCAGCGGCGAATTTCACTCGCCACATGCTCCGGCTCGGCTCCAGAAGCAATCTGAACCAGCACCGCATTGACGTTGTGATTGGCGTTCTGCGAAGCCAAGATGGCATCAAGCAGACCCGGCACACCGGGTCGGTTCAGGTTTGGATTGGCAGTGGTGCGCGCTCGCTCGTTGAGAATGGCGTCGTTGTCCTTGAGAAACTGAGCTTCCTGCGCATCCTTGAGCGGGATGAAGACCATCGGGTCACCGCCCGATGACACCATTCGCCGGGTCAGGCCAACCACGCGATAGTCATGGCGGCGTATGCGTATCGTGTCGCCCAATTGAAAACCGGTCTTTACATCGGCCACCGCCTCGTAATGGCTACGAGTTATCTGCCGACCAGCGACTAGGTATCCAGGCTCGCCGGGTTGCCCGGGTTCGAAGCCGACCACCATGGCCCGAACATCGGTGTTGCCAAGGCGGACCTGCATCGTCAAATAGGTGACATTGGCCGCACGGGAAATCCCTGGCAGCGCCAGCAGGGCACGATAAACGTCATCACGCAGACTCGACGATTCGGCGTAAGGTCCCTGGGTCTCCTGTTGCACCACCCAGATATCGGCACCGCTGTTATTGAGCAACGCCTTGGCGTCGTCGACCATGCCGCGATAAACGCCAGCCATGGTTAGGGTCACGCCAATCAACAACCCCAGACCGATGCCGGTCAGGACGAACTTTGACCAGGAGTGCAGGATGTCGCGCCCGGCCAGGCTAATCACTTGGGTCGCCCCACCAGTTGGCTGACGACCTTGATGCGGGCGCTCTCGTTGAGTTCGTGCTCGCTATGAATGACCACTTCGTCGCCAGCCGCCAAGCCATCGAGAATCTGCACGCTGCCATCAAGACTGGTGCTGCCCAGCTTCACTGGCGTCAGGCTGGGCTTGCCGTTCTTGAGCTTCCAGACGCCGCTGCCTTGGGGCATCTGTTTGATGGCGGCGTTCGGGAGCAGCAACCCGGATTGAGCTGCACCGGTCTTCACCGTTACTTCGGTCATCTCGCCAACGCTCAGTCCCTCGGGGATGCGCTCGAACGCGATTTGAGCGATGCGCTCCTCCGTGACGCTGTCACTCATCGGGTCGAGGCGCGCCACCTTACCAGGTAGGGACGTCGAGGCATTGCTGCGTAAAACAATATCCACCGGTTGTCCAACCGCCAGCCCTCGCGAGCGCCCCTGGTCGAGGCGCGCCTTGACCCAGAGACTGTCAGGCTCAACCAGGCGGAGGACCGCCTGGCCGGCAATCACCGTCGAGCCGGGTTCCGCATCACGGCTCGTTACCAGGGCATCCCGTGGGGCCAATAGACGCAGGTTGCCGCGCTGTTGGCGGATGCCGTCCTGGTCAGCCTTCAGACGAAGTTGCTCCTGGCGAGCGCCCAGTAGGTTGGCTTCGCTGGCCTCAAGCGCCGCCTGAGCCGAATCGAGTTCCTGCTGCTTGCCTTCCACCGCGCTGGGGCTGACGAAATTTTTCCCGCCCAGGTCGCGATAGCGTTTGGCATTGAGCTCCGCAAGTTGGCGTCTGGCCAAGGCATCCTTGCGTTGTGCTTCGGCGGTGGTAACGGCGCTGGCAGCCCGGGCATAAGCGGCTTCTGTCGAACGAAGGCGTTCATCCAGGTCTACAGGGGCAATTTCCGCCAGCAACTGCCCAGCCTTGACCGTTTCGCCGACATCCGCATGAACGGCTTTGACGCGTCCCGCAGCCGTTGGGCCGATGAGATAACTACGGCGGGCTTCGACCGTGCCGATGCCAAATATCGCTGGTGACAGCGAGCCCGTCTCCACGCGGAGTGTGGTGACCTGAATGGGTGATAACGGGCCTGAGCGGGCGACCACCACACCAAAGCCGACGACGAGCATTGCGGCAAAAAGCCAGAGTCCAAGCTTGCGGCTAATGAACTGGCCGGGTTTCATGATTGGGCTCCCAGTCCAGCAAGGTAGAGGTGTAGAACGCCCAGTACCGGCTCTTCAGCATCTGCTGAGACGCCACCGAGCATGGACTGCATCACCAGCCCCTGGATGGCGCCGAGAAATAGCGCAGCGGCAGCCTGGACGTCCACATCGTTTCTTATCAACCGCGCAACTTTGGCTTTGCTCAAGGTTTCAGCCAACATCTGCCGATAGCGCCGCATGATTTGTTGCACGCCCTGCCGTACTGGCGAGCTATCCGGTTGCTGGAGTTCGGCAAAGACCAGGCGCGGAACACCGGGAAATTCACGTATGAATTTCACGTGCGCCAGGAACATCGCTTCCAGACCGCTCAAGACGTCGGGCGCAGATGCTTGTGCGTCACCGAGTTTGGCCATCAGCTGCGTCTCTATCCATTCCATGACGGCCAGTCGCATCGCCTCTTTGGTCGGAAAGTGGCGGAACAGGGCACCCTGCGTCACATTCATCGCCTTGGCAATGTCGGTCGTCGTGACGTCGGCGGGATTTCGTTCGGCAGCCAGGGCCACCACGGTGGCGATGATTTCTGCCTGACGGGACTCGGTTGATTGGCGAGCGTTAAGGGACATGGTTTCTTGTATGTAATAAGTTACTTACAAGTATAGTCAAGACATTTCAGACTTGTCTAATATTCTTTCTGCCTATTGCAACTGTTGGACACTGAACCGGATTTTTACGGCATACCGGCTGTAAGTGAAATGACGAGCGAGGGGATTCTTCGTCGTTTGCAGGTCGAGTGCTGCCTGGTGCCTGGCTGTTGCCGAAATGAAGGATGGCCAGCTTGGGCGCTGGCGTTTTATGAATCACTTTCCATCGCTGCTACAACATGATTCCTCAGCCTTTGGCAGCTTTCCACCCAGTATGCTGGAAATATTTTCCATAAGCCTTCAGCGCTTCAATTGCTTGCACCGCACCGTCGTGAGGCGACTTTGAAGTTGTTCCTCTCATGGTCTCGGCGCCCTCCATCAGGTCTGCAATAACCACGTGAAGCATCGCATCAGCCTGAGGCTCGAGCTTGCAATTCTGTATTGCATAAGCCACCTTTTCACTGATGGTCGTAGCTAATGCTTGATAGTCGTCGTTGCCAAATTGATTCTTGTGAATCGCCGGTATTGCCTTCGCCATCGCTTGATTGATGTCGTTCATGGCCTGACGCAGCGGCGCATCCGTTGCCCATTTCTTTCCCGCATTAAGGTGGAGCTTTGTCGGTTCGGCACTCCCATGGCTATGGTTGTGTGCGGCACTTTCAGCGGCGAGGATAGAGGGCGAAGCTCCAAGCGCAATGGCAGTCAGAACTACAGCGAATGTGGTTTTCATTGGGTCTCCTATGGCATGGGTGCAATACCCAAGCAATATAGTCAACTAATCTTAACGCAAGCTTAAAGCCAAGACGGGCTTCAGGAAACGGTACATTACGTAGGAATCCACATTGCCCAACCTTTGGTGGCGAAATCTTGGGCAGTGTTGTCGCAATCGAAAAGCCCTGTTTCTGCCATAGAGCAACTGCGGCCTCATCGGTGCTGATGACAAAGCTGAATTGCATTGCCTCGTACTATAGCCCTCCGAGTAGGCTCGAAAAGTCATGCCGCTATTGCTGGTGACCGCATAGCTTATTGATTGACTGAATCGTGCTGTTTTAAGGCGAAACTTCGTGGGCTTTCTGCTCAGACATCAATTGGGCCAAAAGCTTTGGCGCGTTGGGCTACCCAATTGCGTCGGTCTTGCATGTAGTATTTATCGTTCATATCGGTGCCGCCAAGGTGTTCACCTATCCATGCCCCAAGCAGCGAGCTTAGTGATTGCATAGGAATGGGGCTCTGGTCTCTCAGGCTGGCTATTTGAGCCAAATAGAATGCATGCTCAACACGATGAGGTTCCAGAGTTGGGCACTGATTTTTGGCAAGAAGAGCCTCTTCGGTCTCAAAGTGCATGCGCGCAAGTCCCTCAAACTCTTCTAAGAGCGTTGGAAGCTCAGTGTGCGATTCATGAGCGTAGTAGTCGAGCAGTTGTCGGCAGAGCCGGTGCAGCCGCTGGTTTTGCACATCAATAAGATAACTACCGACAAGGTACTCATCTGTCCACGGTGGAAGATTGCTCATCAATTCAAACCGACAAAATGACTAGTTACATAGTATTAGTCCCTTGTCTGTGTGACAACTTGGAAAGTCTGAATAGGCAGCTGATGTTGCGATGACCGGCGGTAGTACGGCAAATAGCAGTCGTATCAAGCCAGGAGAGTGACCGTCCGTTCCTGGCCGATTGGGTTAGGTCGCCAACGGCAGCTTCGGAGCATTTCAGTTCGCAGAACCTGGGTTTGGCTGACGGGCAGCTATCGGGAAACTGCTACGGCCGTTTTGGGTCGGGAGCACGTATTCACCAGATGAAGAAGCGGCCGTTCAAGGCAACCAGAATCTGAAGGGCAGCTTACAGTCACGTTGCTGCCCGACACCGGGCGATAGACCAACGACCGCAAAGGCCGAAGTCCGGGAATCGGGCTTCCGGCAGGTTTCTGACCGAACCGGTCATTTGAACGTCGGCTGCCTGGTGCCGACGAACTTCCGCTCTTGGCCGACAGCACGTATTCCGACCTCACAACCGATAGCTGCCGTTGCGTATTTTGAATGGCAGGTTTGGAGACGGAA
>NZ_JBDIYD010000016.1:0-64781 GCF_039649255.1 Dechloromonas sp. ZS-1
CAACACCTGTCAAACCAGGAAATCCAAAACAAAGCCAACCCATTCAAAGTCCCCGGTGGTGGGTCTGGCCCCTTGGGCGGCGCTGAGCAACGCAGGGCATTCGGGGAGGAGGGCTGGCGTTTGTCTGAGCCGAAGGCGAGTTTAGCCAGCCCCCGAATGACCGAGTAGAGGAAGGGACCCGCGGAGCGGGCGCCAACCCGGGGTCGCGTTTTCTTTGGCGACTTTCTTTTGGCGAGACAAAAGAAAGTCTGCCCGCCGGTCAGCGGCGGAATACAGCGCATCAGCAACATCAGGAACACCCGTGCCACCGGGATGCGTATTGCGCCATGAATGCCCGCCTGCCAGCGGCGAGGCGCTGCCTGTCTCAATCCCCCAGCCCGTATTTCCGAATCTTGTCGTGCAGGGTTGTCTTGGGCAGGGCCAGGGCTTCGGCCGTGCGGGCGAGGGTGCCGTGGCGGCGCAGGGCGTCGGCGATGAGGGCGCGCTCGAAGGCTTCGACCGTTTCGGCAAAGGGCCGCGGGGTGTCGCCCTGGGGTTGGCCGAAGGGCGGCGAGCCGGCTTCGATGCCGAGGACGCAGCGATCGGCGACGTTACGCAGTTCGCGCACATTGCCCGGCCACTGGTAGCCGACCAGTTGCTGGATGCGGCCCGTCGGGGTGGGCGGTACCGGCCGTTCGTGGCGGGCGGCGGCTTGCAGCAGGAAGTGCTCGAAGAGCAGCGGGATGTCTTCGCGCCGTTCGCGCAGCGGCGGCAGCGGGAGCGTGGCGACGGAGAGGCGGTAGTAAAGGTCGGCGCGGAAGCGGCCCTGCTCGGCGAGCACGGTGAGGTCTTCCTTGGTGGCGGCGACGATGCGGATATCGATCGGGATCGGCGTGTTGGAGCCCAGGCGTTCGAGCGTGCGTTCCTGCAGGACGCGCAGCAGCTTGATCTGCATCGGGACCGGCATGGTCTCGATTTCGTCGAGAAAGAGGGTGCCGCCGTTGGCGTGCTCGATCTTGCCGATGCGGCGCTTGCCTGCCCCGGTATAGGCGCCGGCTTCGTGGCCAAAGATTTCGCTGTCGAACAGGGTTTCCGGCAGGCCGCCGCAGTTGATGGCGACGAAGTTGCCTTTGCGGCGCGGGCTGGCTTCATGCAGGCAGCGCGCGACCAGTTCCTTGCCGGTGCCGGTTTCGCCATGAATGAGCACGTCGGCGGCGCTGTTGGCGAGGGCGCCAATCAGGCCACGCACGCGCACCATGGCCGCCGAATTGCCGATCAGGCGGGCGGCGAGCAGGTCGCGTTCTTCCAGTTGGCGGCGCAGGGCGCGGACTTCGAGGACGAGGCGGCGCTTGTCCAGTGCCCGCCGTACGACATCGACCAGGTCTTCCGGGGCGAAGGGCTTTTGCAGGAAGTCGTAGGCGCCGTCCTTCATGGCCTGGACGGCCATCGAGATGTCGCCGTGGCCGGTGATCAGGATGACCGGCAGTTCGGGATCGATGGCGTGCAGGTCGCGCTGGAGGGCCAGGCCATCCTGGCCCGGCAGGCGGATGTCGCTGACGACGATGCCGGGAAAATCGGGCCCGATCTGGCGTCGACCGTGTTCGGCACTGGTCGCACAGGCGGTGCGCAAGCCTTCGAGTTGCAGCGCCTGTTCGCAGCCGAGCGCGACATCGGGGTCGTCTTCGATGATCAGGATGGTCAGGTCGTCAGTCATGGCGGGGAGCGAGCGGAAGTTCGAGGGTGAAGACGGCGCCGCCGTCCGGATGGTTGCTGCCGTGCAGGCTACCACCGAAATCGCGCAGGATGCCGGCGGAAATGGCCAGACCCAGGCCCAGGCCGTCACCGGCCGGTTTGGTCGTGAAGAAAGGCTCGAAAAGGCGTTGCTGGGCTTCGTCGCTGAGGCCGGGGCCATGGTCGCGAACGGCCAGGCGGACGTGGGTGTCGTCGCCGTCCCAGGCCAGTTCGATGCGTGGTTGGGGCTGGTCGTGCATCGCATCGAGGGCATTGCCGATCAGGTTGATCAGCACCTGCTCCAGCCGGTTGGCATCGCAGAGCGCAATCGGCTCTGCGGTCGGGCAGCTGCGTTCAACCGTGGCCCCGCTGCGTCGCAGGCGGGATTCGAGCAGGCCGAGGGCGTTATCGACGGCATGACAGAGCGGGACGGGGGCTGATTGGCCACTCGACTTGCGGGCGAAATTGCGCAGTTGTCCGGTGATGCGGCCCATGCGGTCGACCAGGTCGGCGATGCGGCCGAGGTTGGTGCGCGCCGTGTCGAGATCGCCCCGCGCCAGGAAGCGCGTGGTGTTGCCGGAGAGGGTGCGCAGCGCGGCCAGCGGCTGGTTGAGTTCATGTGCGATGCCGGTCGAGAGTTGCCCGATGACGGCCAGCTTGCCCGCCTGAACCAGTTCGTCCTGGGCCGCACGCAAGGTGCGTTCGGCGCGGATGCGCTCGCCGACTTCGTCCTGGAGTTGCTGGTTGGCGGTCGACAGGTCGGCCGTGCGCTCCTCGACCTTGCGTTCCAGTTCGTCATGCGCGCGTTGCAGGGCCTCGCGGGCGCTGAGCAGGGCACGCAGGTGGCGGCGGCGTTCGTTGATGATGACGGCGCCGAGGCAGAGACAGGCGGCGGCAATGGCGGCCAGCGCGGCGCGGCTCAGGGCCAGGTCGTCGATCTGTTCGAGATGGGAGAGAACGGTCAGCGTCCAGGGCGTGCCGGGAAGCGGGCGGGATTGCGCAAGGAAGCGACCGGCCACCGGATAGACCGAGACCATCTCCGGCCCTTCCCGGGCAATGCGGACGAGGCGGGCGCCATGCTCATACTCGGCCAGTTCGCGGATGCCCAGCGGTTGCAGGGCGCGCCGGTTGTATTGCTGGGTGTGGTCGAAGGCCTTGCGTGTTTCGTCGTCGAGTGGACGCAGGGTGGTGAATTTCCAGTCGCTCACTGCCGACAGGATGACCACCCCGTTCTCATCTGCCACCAGCACGGGCGCTTCGACGGTCGACCAGGATTTTTCGAGCGATTCCAGACTGACCTTGATGACGGCGACGCCGAGCGGGCCGTTTTCGTCGCTCAGGGCGGAGGAGAGGTAATAACCGGGTTCGCCCCGTGTCGTGCCGATGCCGAAGAAACGACCGTTGCCGGTCGCCATGGCGTCCCGGAAATAGGGCCGGAAGGAGAGGTCCTCGCCGAGAAAGCTGTCGGCGCGCCGCCAGTTGCTGGTGGCGCGGACATTCCCTTGCGTGTCGATGACGTAGATCGAGAGCGTGCCGGCCCGCTCGTTGAGCTGTTCCAGGTAGCTGTTGGCGCGACTGGTGGCCGCCTCGCCGGGGCGTTTGGCTGCCAGGAGCGCGAGGATGTCCGGCGTCAGGTTCAGGGTGCCGGGGAGGAAAGCATATTTGCCGATTTCCCGTTCCAGACTCGCCGAATACAGATCGAGACGGTGCAGCCCCGTGGTCTGCAAGTCGGCGACGCCCAGACGCTGGGTGACACGATAGGCCGCAAAGCCCGCCGCCGTGGCGAGAAACAGGCTGAGCAGCAGGAGGGTCAGGGAGCGGGCGCGCATCATGGTCTCGGTCTGGACGACTGCGATGGTAGCAGCCGGCTCAGGCAAGGAGGTCGTGAACTTGTTTGACAATCAGGATCAGCACGACCAGCAGGAAGGCTTTGCGGATGAACGCGGCCCCGTGCTTGATGGCCAGATGGGTGCCGACCCAGGAACCCAGCAGGTTGCAGACCGCCATGACCAGACCGATTTGCCAGAGTAAGGGGCCGTGGCTGGCAAAGAAGGCGATGGCGGAAAGGTTGGTGGCGAAATTGATGACCTTGGCGCTGGCCGAGCCCTGCACGAAATCCATGCCGAAGAGCCGGATGAAGCCAAAGATCAGGAAGCTGCCGGTGCCCGGTCCGAAAAAGCCGTCGTAAAGACCGATGACGCCGCCAAAGAGGGCAGCTTTCCAGCGGTCACCGCCCTCAACGACGCGCGTGACCTGCTGGCCGAAATCCTTCTTCATGAAGGTGTAGACCGCAACCACGATCATCAGGATGACCACCAGCGGGCGCATCGTCTCGCGCGGCAGCCAGGCCACCAGCGCGGCACCGCCCCAGGCGCCGATCAGGGCGGCCGCCGTGGCCGGGAGAACGATGATCCACGGAATGCGCACGCTTTTGGCGTAGCGCCAGAGGGCAGCACCGGTACCGGCAATGCTGGACAGCTTGTTGGTGCCGAACAGGGTGGGGATGGCCGTTTGCGGAAACTGTGACAGCAGGACGGGAATCTGGATGAGACCGCCGCCGCCGACCACGGCATCGACCATGCCGGCGAAGAAGGCCGCAGGCGCAAGGATGTACCAGTCAATCATGACAAATGTGTGTGCTGTTTGGAACGGAAAAAAAGCCCGGTGCACGAAGCACCGGGCCGGCAAATGGGTTCGGCAACCGAGGGCAGGACCGAACCCGGAGGAGATCGGTTGCGTTAGGCGCCCTGGGTCACGGCATTTTCAGGAACCGGTGCGGCGGCAAAGGCGGATGCCTGAGCTTGGCCAGCCGTGCTGATGCCCGTGTACTCGGGTTCCGGCAGGGATTCTTCGGATTCGGCCAGCAGCGGATCGACCGGCTCGATCGCATTTTCCCACTTTGCGACGACGGAAGTGGCGATCGCGTTACCGAGCACGTTGGTCACGGTGCGGCCCATGTCGAGGAAGTGATCGATGCCGAGGACAAGCATGATGCCGGCTTCCGGCAGGTTGAACATCGGCAGCACGGCGGCGACGACGACCAGCGAAGAACGCGGCACACCGGCGATGCCCTTGGAGGACACCATCAGCACCAGCAGCATGGTGATCTGGGCGGTCAGGCTCATCGGGATGTCGTAGGCCTGGGCGATGAACAGGGCCAGGAAGGTCGTGTACATCATCGAGCCATCGAGGTTGAACGAGTAGCCCAGCGGCAGCACGAAGCCGGTGACGCGGTTTTTGATGCCGAACTTTTCCAGCTGTTCCATCAGCTTCGGGTAGACCGATTCGCTGCTGGCGGTCGAGAAACCGACCAGCATCGGGCCGCGCACCAGCTTGAGCAGGCGGAAGATGTCCTTGCCGAGGATCAGATAGCCGGCCAGGATCAGCAGGCCCCACAGCACGGCCAGGGCGATGTAGAAGCTGAGCATGAACTTGCCGAAGATGGCGAGCATGCCAAGGCCGTTGGTGGTGATGGCGCTGGCCACGGCACCAAAAACGCCAAACGGGGCGAAGCGCATCACGTAGTCCGTGACCTTGAGCATCACGTGGACCACTTCATCCATGGTGTTGACCAGGGAGCGGGCAGCCTGGTTGTGCAGGTTGCCCAGCGCCAGGCCAAAGAAGACGGCAAACACCAGAATCTGCAGGATTTCGTTGGCGGCCATCGCTTCCATGATGCTCTTCGGGAAGACGTGGGTGATGAAGTCCTTGAGGTTCAGCGCGCTGGTCTTCAGATTCAGACCGGCGGCGGATTCAGGCAGCGGGACGCTGAGGGCATCGCCCGGACGCAGCACATTGGCGAACACCAGACCGATCAGCAGCGAGCAGAAAGACGCGCCGATGAACCAGGCCAGCGCACGACCGCCGATACGGCCGACCGCCTTGGAGTCGCCCATGTTGGCCAGGCCGGCAACCAGCGTGGCGAAGACCAGCGGGGCGATGATCATCTTGATCATGCGCAGGAAAATGTCGGTCAGGATGCTGAAATAACCGGCGATTTCCTTGGCGGCAGCGGGCGACGGGGCGAGCGTGTTGCAGGCGTAGCCCACGATGACCCCGAGGACCAGCGAGATGCCGATCCAGGTAGTGAGGCGATTCATTTTCATCGGAATGTCTTCCTTCTCTCGATTGGTTTGCTTTTGGGTAATCAGTGGGCGTTGACCGTCGGAATGCGCTGCGGCTTGGTCAGGATTTCCGGTTGCAGCACTTCGGCCAGTTGCTCGGCGCTCATCAGGCCGCGCTCCAGCACGATCTCGGCCACGCCGCGGTCGCTGCGGAAGGCCTCGGCGGCGACATCGGTCGCGTTGGCGTAGCCGATGTAGGGATTCAGGGCGGTGACGATGCCGATCGAACGCTCGACGGAGGCGCGCAGCAGGTCGCGGTTGGCCGTGATGCCGCTGACGCAGTGGTCCGCCAGGACGCGGCAGCCGTTGGTCAGGTGCAGGGCGCTCTTGAACAGGCTGTGCGCGATGATCGGCTCGAAGGCGTTGAGCTGGAGTTGGCCGGCTTCGGCGGCGAAGGTGACGGTGGCGTCGTTGCCGATCACTTCGAAGGCGATCTGGTTCATGACTTCCGGAATCACCGGATTGACCTTGCCCGGCATGATCGACGAACCGGCCTGACGCGGCGGCAGGTTGATTTCGTTGAAACCGGCGCGCGGGCCGGAAGAGAGCAGGCGCAAGTCGTTGCAGACCTTGGAGAGCTTCACGGCGACGCGCTTCAGGACGCCGGAGAGCTGCACGAAGCTGCCGCAATCCTGGGTGGCTTCGATCAGGTTCGGCGCGGTGACGACCGGTACGCCGCTGACTTCAGCGAGGCGGCGGCAAACGAGCGGGGCGTAGTCCGGGTCGGCGTTGATGCCGGTGCCGATGGCGGTCGCGCCCAGGTTGATCTCGCGGATGAGCAGGGCGGCTTCCTTCAGGCGCTCCTCGTCTTCACCGAGCATCACGGCGTAGGTCGAGAATTCCTGGCCGAGGGTCATCGGCACGGCATCCTGCAATTGGGTGCGGCCCATCTTCAGCACATCGGCGAACTCGTCCGCCTTGCGCTCGAAGGATTTGCGCAGGTAGGCCATGGCGTCGACCAGGCGGAAAATGCCGACATAGGTGGCGAGTTTGAGCGCAGTCGGATAGACGTCGTTGGTCGACTGGCTCATGTTGACGTGTTCGTTCGGGTGCAGCGCCTTGTAGTCGCCACGTTGCTTGCCGAGGAGTTCGAGGGCGCGGTTGGCGATCACCTCGTTGGCATTCATGTTGGTCGAGGTGCCGGCACCACCCTGGATGACATCGACGACGAACTGGTCATGCCATTGGCCGTCGATCACTTCGCGACAGGCGGCGACGATGGCGTCGGCGCGCGTGGCATCGAGCAGGCCCAGTTGCTGGTTGGCCTGAGCGGCGGCCTTCTTGATCTGGGCCAGGGCACGGATCAGATCCGGGTACACGGCGATGGGAATGCCGGTGATCGGGAAATTTTCCAGGGCGCGCAGGGTATGGACGCCGTAATACACGGCATTCGGGACTTCGCGGTCGCCCAGCAGATCGTGCTCAAGGCGGAATTCGGTTTTCGGCATGGTGTGTCTCCAGTTCTGATTTATGCGCCGCAGGGTGGGCGGCGGTGCTTTCTTATTGCACGCGGCGTGCCAGCCTGCTGAAAGGAGAAAAATCCAATAAAAACAATTGGGTGTGGTTTTCCTTGCTCGGGTTAGGGTCGGTTTTCCGGACTTGGGGTGTGTGGCGCGTTCGGAAAGCCGAACAAGGGGCGGCGGTGGGCAGTCTCCGGCGGTCAACCCAGGCAAACCTGCTAATATTGCGGGCTTCGCTGCAACGCAACATCCGGAACCCGCATGTCCGTCCCCTCTGATCGCATGAGTCCCGAAGAGCGCCGTGTCGGTGCCTCCCTGGCCTCCATCTTCGCCTTGCGCATGCTGGGCCTCTTCCTCATCCTGCCCGTGTTTTCCGTCTATGCGAAAACGCTGCCGGGTGGGGATGACCTTGCCTTGATCGGTTTTGCGCTGGGGGCTTATGGCCTGACGCAGGCCGTTTTCCAGATTCCGTATGGCGTTGCTTCCGACTATTTCGGGCGCAAGCAGGTCATCGTTTTCGGCCTGATCGTGTTTGCCCTGGGCAGTTTTGTTGCTGCCTGGGCGCCGGATATGACCTGGATCATCGTCGGACGTGTGCTGCAGGGGGCGGGCGCCATTTCCGCTGCCGTGACCGCCCTGGCTGCCGACCTGACGCGTGAAGAGCATCGCACCAAGGTGATGGCCATGATCGGCTCTTCGATTGGGCTGGTGTTCGCGCTTTCCCTGGTGGGGGCGCCGCTGCTCTACGGCTGGATCGGTATGGGTGGCCTGTTCATCCTGACCGGCGTGCTTGCCCTGGCGGCCATCGTGCTGTTGCTCAAGGCCGTGCCGGCTGCACCGCAGCCGGCCGGGCATGTGAAGCTGCCCTTGCGGCGCGTGTTGTTCGACCGCGATCTGTTGCGCCTGAATCTGGGTATTTTTACGCTCCACCTGATCCAGATGGCGATGTTCGTCGTGATCCCGCACGCCCTGATCCAGGAAGGGGGGCTGCCGGCCGCAGCGCATTGGCAGGTATATCTGCCTGCCGTCCTCGTCTCATTTGCCGTCATGGTCCCGGCAATCATCGCAGCCGAACGCAAGGACAAGATGCGTCCGGTGTTTCGCGGTGCGATCGCCTTGCTGGCGGTGGTCCAACTCGGCTTGTGCCTGATGCATGGCAGCCTCTGGGCGCTGGCGCTCTGGCTGCTGTTGTTCTTTGTCGCCTTCAACGTGCTGGAAGCCACCCTGCCGTCGCTGGTTTCCCGGACAGCCCCGCCTTCTGCCAAGGGAGCGGCATTGGGCGTGTACAACACAACCCAGGCGATCGGTCTCTTTCTCGGTGGCACGCTCGGCGGCGCGATTGCCCAACATTTCGGTGATAATGCCGTGTTTGCCGTGTGCACCGTTCTGGCCCTGTTGTGGCTGATGGTCGCCGGTTCCATGAATTTCCCGCTGCGCGCAACGTCGACCGCAGCGAAGCCCAACCTTCAGGAGTAAACCTCAATGGCATCGGTCAACAAGGTCATTCTCGTCGGCAATCTCGGCGCCGACCCGGAAACCCGTTACACCGCAAGCGGTGACGCCGTCTGCAACATCCGTCTGGCCACTACCGAAAGCTGGCGCGACAAGAACAGCGGCGAGAAGCGCGAAATCACCGAATGGCATCGCGTTGTCTTTTACCGCAAGCTGGCAGAGATCGCCGGCCAATACCTGAAGAAGGGTTCTCAGGTTTATCTGGAAGGTCGTATCAAGACCCGCAAGTGGCAGGACAAGGACGGCCAGGATCGTTACACGACCGAAATTGAAGCCGTCGAAATGCAGATGCTGGGCGGCCGTCAGGGCATGGGCGCGCCCGCCGCGCCGCAACAGTCGTCGGGTGGTTTTGGTGGCAATGCCGGTGGCTACGATGAGCCGGATTTCTCGCCGGCCCCGCCGCGCAACAAGCCGAAGCCGTCCTTTGACGATCTGGGCGACGATATCCCGTTCTGATTTCCTGCCGTTTCGGCCGGTCACGCCTCTGTGACCGGCTACGCCTTTGTTCCGAGGTGCGCGCATGACCAAAGCCATTACCTTCCAGATTCTTGAAGACATCGCCAGTGATTTGTCCGGCGACGAAATCACCTTTCCGACCTTCCTCGACATCACCTTCCAGGTACGCACTGCGCTCAAGGACCCGAACCTGAGCGTGGAACAACTGGCCAAACTGGTCGGTGCCGAGCCCTTGATGAGTACCAAGATCATCCGGATGGCGAATTCGGTGGCGTTGAATCCTTCGGGGCGCGAAGTGGCAGACGTCAAGAGCGCGATCATCCGCGTCGGCATGGAGGCGGTGCGCACGGTCTCGTTTGCCGTGGCCATGGAGCAACTTCTGAAGTCCAAGCAGATGCAGGTTTTTGAAGGCATCTCCAAGCGGCTGTGGGAGCATACGGCGCACGTGGCGGCCCTGTGCCGGACGCTGGCCCGCAAGGTGGCCAAGATCAACGGTGACGAAGCCATGTTTGCGGGGTTGGTGCACGATCTGGGCGTCTTTTACCTGATGTCCCGGGCTGTGAACTTCCCAGAACTGGTTGCAGACAAGGCGGAGCTCCACGGTTTGCTGGTCGGGTGGCACGACAATATCGGGCATGCGCTCCTGTCGGCCCTGGGCTCGCCGGAAGTTGTCTTGCAGGCTGTTCAGGAGCATGAGACGGACCGCGAGATCAGCGAGGTCAAGACCTTGTCCGATGTGCTTTACGTGGCCAACAAGATTGCCAATCGGACGGCCTCCTGGCGCGATCCGGTGTTTGACGAGCCGGTGGATACCTCGATGCTGGATTCGGTTTTCGATGCCGAAACGCTGGCCGAAATTGTCGCCGAATCCGAAGAGGAAGTGGCGTCGTTGAAATCGGCACTGGGCGCCTGATCCGGCGTCACCTTGCTCAAGAGCGGCCATAGCCGCCTGGACTCTCAGGGAATAGCATGAGCAGCACACATCATCCGTCGGGCGAAGTCACCGGTAAGCGTCTTGCCGTTCTTGCGCTGGCCGCATTGGGCGTGGTTTATGGCGATATCGGGACCAGCCCCCTGTATGCCATGAAAGAGGTGTTCGCCGGGAACCACCCGATTCCCGTGACGGAGGCCAATATCTTCGGCAGCCTCTCCCTGTTTTTCTGGGCCTTGATCATCGTGGTCTCGGTCAAGTACGTCAGCTTCATCATGCGTGCCGACAACCGTGGCGAAGGCGGCATCATGGCCCTGATCGCCTTGGCCTTGCATGAGGCTCAAGGCAGGCCGCAGCGCATGAAGGCGATCATGATCATCGGCATTCTCGGCGCCGCCATGTTCTATGGTGACGGGATGGTCACGCCTGCGATGTCGGTGCTGTCTGCCGTTGAGGGGCTGGAGGTCATTACGCCGGCTTTCAAGCCCTTTGTGATTCCGATTACCTTGATCGTATTGGCCATCCTCTTCGTCGTGCAGCGTCATGGCACGGCCTTGGTCGGGGCTGCTTTCGGGCCCGTCATGTTGATCTGGTTCAGTACCCTTGCCCTTTTGGGCTTGATCAATATCGTCGATCATCCGGCAATCCTGGCCGCCTTGAATCCTTGGTACGGCATTGAGTTCCTGTTTGCCAACAAGGCCATGGCGCTGGTGGCCATGGGGAACGTCGTGCTGGCGGTGACGGGCGCCGAGGCGCTGTATGCCGACATGGGGCATTTCGGTCGCAAGCCGATTGAGCGCGCCTGGTTCATCTTTGTCCTGCCGACGCTGGTACTCAACTATTTCGGGCAGGGGGCCTTGATCCTTTTCGAGCCGGAGGCGGCGCAGAGCCCCTTCTTCCATATGGCACCCGATTGGGCTCAGGCGCCGCTGGTCGGTCTGGCGACGCTGGCGACGGTGATCGCTTCCCAGGCAGTGATTTCCGGGGCCTTCTCGGTGACGCGTCAAGCGATGCAGCTTGGCTTCGTGCCGCGAATGGAGGTCCAGCACACCTCGGAGAAAGAGGCGGGGCAGATTTATTTGCCCGCCGTGAACTGGGGGCTGATGCTGGCCGTGATGATTCTCGTACTCGGCTTCAAGTCCTCGAATAACCTCGCGGCTGCGTACGGCATCGCGGTGACCGGGGACATGGTGATTACCTCGCTGCTGGCCACCGTGGTCGTGGCCAAAGTGTGGAAATGGGGCTGGATTCGTGCCGGTCTGCTGTTTGCCTGTTTCCTGGTCGTTGAATTGATCTTCCTGGCAGCCAACATCCTGAAAATTCCGGATGGCGGCTGGTTCCCGCTGGTGGCCGGGATGGGCGTTTTTGTCCTGATGACGACCTGGAAGCGTGGTCGCCAGTTGCTCTCCGATCGACTCAAAGGCGAGCGTCTTGAATTGTCGATGTTCCTGGAGTCGCTGGCATCCTCAATGCCGACGCGTGTTTCCGGCACCGCCATCTTTTTGAATGCCGATCCCAAGGGCGTGCCGCATGCCATGCTGCACAACCTGATGCACAATAAGGTGCTGCATGAGCGCGTCGTTCTGGTCTCGGTCCAGTTTTTCGATGTTCCCTATGTGCCGGATATCGATCGTGTTGAAGTGCGTCCGTTGCGCGACAATTTCTGGAGCGTGATCGTCCAGTATGGCTTTATGGATGACCCAGATATTCCCTCCGCCTTGTTGCTGTGTGCCGAGGCCGGGCTTGAGTTCAGCGCGCTGGAAACCTCGTATTTCATCGGGCGCGAAACCCTGATTCCGAGCCTGAATTCAGACATGGCTTTCTGGCGCGAAAAAATCTTCATTGCCATGTTCCGCAACGCGGGCTCGGTGACCGACTTCTTCAAGATTCCGAGTAACCGTGTGGTCGAACTGGGGGCGCAGGTTGTCCTGTGATGGGGCACTGAAGTACGACGCGCCTGCTTCTACGCATTGATTGGATGCACGATACCTAACAAACAGTACCCAACAAAAAGCCCCCGAAATTCGGGGGCTTTTTGTTGGGCAGTCACCGGCGGGTGACTGCGCGTGCTGCATAGGTCGCTTACTTGGCGGCCATCCAGGCGCGGGCGGCATCGAGCATGCGGCAGGAGTAACCCCACTCGTTGTCGTACCAGGCCAGGACCTTGACCAGCACGGAACCGTCTTCACCCTTGATGACGCGGGTTTGGGTCGCGTCGAAGGTGGAGGAAACGGTGGTGTGGTTGAAGTCGGAGGAAACCAGCGGCTCGTTGTTGACGGCCAGGATACCCTTGAGCGGGCCGTTGGCGGCAGCGGTCATCAGGGCGTTGATTTCTTCCTTGGTGGTGGCGCGCTCGGCGGTGAAGGTCAGGTCGACCAGCGAGACGTTGATGGTCGGGACGCGCAGGGCGAAACCATCCACCTTGCCGACGAGTTGCGGCAGCACCAGGCCGACGGCCTTGGCGGCACCAGTCTTGGTCGGGATGATGTTGGCGGCGGCAGCACGGGCGCGACGCAGGTCCTTGTGACGGACGTCCACGGTCACCTGATCGTTGGTGTAGGCGTGGATGGTGGTCATCAGGCCCTGCTTGATGCCGACGTTGTCGGCCAGGATCTTGGCAACCGGCGCCAGGCAGTTGGTCGTGCAGGAAGCGTTGGAAACGACGGTCATGCCGGCGTTCAGGGCGTTTTCGTTCACACCCATGACGATGGTGGTATCGACGTCGTCACCACCCGGGGCGGAGATCAGGACGCGCTTGGCACCCTGGTCGAGCAGGGCCTGGGCCTTGGCCTTGGTGGTGTAGGCGCCGGTGCATTCGAGCAGAACGTCCACGCCGTGATCGGCCCAGTTCACACCCTTCGGATCCTTGGTGGAGTAGAAGGCGATTTTCTTGCCATCGATGATGATGCAGTTTTCACCTTCGGTTTCGACGCTGGTGCCGAAACGGCCGTGCGTGGTGTCGTACTTCAGCAGGTGGGCGTTGGTCGCCAGGTCGCCGGAGGCGTTGATCGCGACGACTTCAAATTCGTTCTGCAGGCCTTGCTCGTAGATGGCGCGCAGCGTGCAGCGACCGATGCGACCGAAACCGTTGATTGCAACCTTGATAGCCATAAATGTTTTCCTCTCTGCGTTGAAGTATCAAATCAGGACAGCAGTGCCTTGGTCGTGGCGACGACGTTGGCAACGTTGAAACCGAACAGGTCGAAGAGCTGGCCGGCCGGGGCGGATTCGCCAAAGCGGTCGATGCCGATCACGGCACCGTGCAGGCCGACGTACTTGCGCCAGAAATCGGAATGGGCCGCTTCGATGGCGACGCGCGGCACATGGGCGCCGAGCACCGCGATACGGTAAGCCTTGTCCTGACGGTCGAAGACATTGGTGCAGGGCATGGAAACCACGCGCACGGCAATGCCTTCGGCGGCCAGGGCAGCCTGGGCGTCGAGCGCCAGCTTGACTTCGGAGCCGGTGGCAATCAGCACTGCCTTCGGCTCGGCGATATCGGACAGGACGTAGCCGCCCTTGGCGATGTCGGCATCGCTGACCTGCTGCGTCACGGTCGGCAGGTTCTGGCGGGAGAGCGCGAGGATGGACGGGCCATCCTGACGGTCGACCGCAGAAATCCAGGCAATTGCTGTTTCGGTGGCATCGGCCGGGCGCCAGACATCCAGGTTCGGGATGATGCGCATCGACGGAATGTGCTCGACCGGCTGGTGCGTCGGGCCGTCTTCGCCGAGACCGATGGAGTCATGGGTGTAAACCATGATCTGGCGCTGCTTCATCAGCGCGGCCATACGGATGGCGTTGCGGGCGTAGTCCGAGAAGACCAGGAAGGTGGCGGTGTAGGGAATCAGGCCACCGTGCAGCGCGATGCCATTGGCGATGGCCGTCATGCCGAATTCGCGGACGCCGTAGTAGCAGTAGTTGCCGCCCTCGGTGCGGGTGACACCCTTGCTGCCCTTGACGAAGGTCAGGTTAGAGCCGGCCAGGTCAGCCGAGCCGCCGAAGATTTCCGGCACGGCCGGGACCAGGGCGGCAATGGCGTTCTGGGAGGCCTTGCGGGTGGCGATGTTCTCGGCCTTCTCGCGGCAGGCCGCGATATAGGCGGCCTTGGTGGCTGTCCAGTTGGCGGGGAGTTCACCCTTCACGACGCGGCGCTCGAATTCGGCGGCTTCGGCCGGGAAGGCTTCACGGTAGGCCGCAAAGCGCTTGTCCCAGTTTTCCTGGAAGACGGCGCCGGCCGGCTTGCGGTTCCAGGCGGCGTAAACGTCGGCCGGAATCTCGAAGGGGGCGTGCGGCCAGCCGATGTATTCGCGTGCGGCGGCGATTTCATCCTTGCCGAGCGGGGCGCCGTGGCAGTCGTGCGAGCCTTGTTTGTTCGGCGAGCCGAGGCCGATCGTGGTCTTGCAGCAGATCAGGCTGGGCTTGTCGGTCACGGCCTTGGCCGCGAGCAGGGCGCGTTCGATTTGCTCGGCATCATGACCGTCGACCGCCGGAATGACGTGCCAGCCATAGGACTCGAAGCGCTTCGGAATGTCTTCGGTGAACCAGCCCTCGACGTGGCCGTCGATGGAGATCCCGTTGTCGTCCCAGAAGGCGATCAGCTTGCCCAGGCCCAAGGTGCCGGCGAGCGAGCAGGCTTCGTGCGAGACGCCTTCCATCAGGCAGCCGTCGCCCATGAAGACATAGGTGTGGTGATCGACGATCTCGTGCCCCGGCTTGTTGAATTCAGCCGCCAGCACCTTTTCGGCGAGCGCAAAGCCCACGGCATTGGTGATGCCCTGGCCGAGCGGGCCGGTCGTGGTTTCGACGCCCGGGGTGTAACCGTATTCCGGATGGCCCGGGGTGCGGGCATGCAACTGGCGGAACTGCTTGATGTCGTCGATCGAGACATCGTAGCCGCTCAGGTGCAGCAGGGAATAGATCAGCATCGAGCCGTGGCCGTTCGACAGCACGAAGCGGTCGCGGTCTGCCCATTGCGGATTGGCCGGGTTGTGGCGCAGGTGGCGACGCCAGAGTACTTCGGCGATTTCCGCCATGCCCATCGGGGCGCCCGGGTGGCCGGAGTTGGCCTGTTGCACGGCATCCATGGCCAGGGCGCGAATCGCCCCCGTCAAAGGATTGAACTTGGGAGGATTGCTGACGCTCATGAGACTGAATCCGGTAACGCTGTCAAAACCGAAATTATCCGGGAAAAGCAGCCAACTGACCAGAGACGACACGGCCCCGGAACGGGATCAGCATCCCGCCGGGGCCGTCAAACAACACAATTGGCCGGTTATCCGGGCTTATTGCGTGGTTTTTTTCTTTTTCGTGGTGGTGGTGGCCTTGGCCGGTGCCGGCTCGCTACCCTGAACCCCGAGTTTGCCACCGGTGCCCGGGCCGCCCTGAATTTCCTGGGCCTTGTAGTTCTTCACGGCGCGCACGATGTTGTTGTAGGAGTCCATGAAGGCGGCCACGATCACCTTGCCTTCGGCCGTATTGGCGTAACCGCCGCCTACGCCACCGAAGCCGGCACCCAGCACGCCGCCCAGGAACCCGAAGTCGAAGTTGCGGGCGCTGCCTTCAGCCGCGGCGACCTGCACGCTCGAACGGTTGTCGACCAGCGTCAGCAGGGTGCTGGCTTCCTTGGCACTGATCGAGCCGCCAACCAGCGCGCCGACCGAGCCGAACAGACCGCCAACCGCCGCACCGGCACCACCGGCATTGTTGTTGCTGAACGTGATGGACGGGCTCAGGGAGTAATCCGCAGAGACCATCTGGCCCTTGCCGAAGTTGGAGTTGCGGCGCAGTTCTCCGGACTGCTCCAGTGCGCGTTCCTGCATCATGTTGTTCATGGCGCGGCCACGCTCAACCACCATGAAGCAGTTGGACTGCTGGATCATCAGCTTGAGTACGGGGGCCGTCGAGCCCAGTTTCATCTGGCCGGTCAGCACGCCATACCAGGGTGCATTGGTGTCTTCAACCACGGCGATGGTGCCGAGCGGCGAGGTGCATTTTTCCAGCTTGTTGTTGGCGTTCTGAGCATTCTGGCCGCCTGCAGAGCCGGTGGCTTCGGTCTTGGCGCCTTCCGAACCCATTTGCATGGAGGAACAGGCGGTCAGGGCGAGCACCAGCGGTGCGAGGGCGAACAGGCGGGAGCGGCGGGTGGACATGGGTTTCCTCCAGAAGGGCGTTATTGATTTGGATGGCGCACAAAGGCGTCATCCTATCAAAACTTAAATGGCATGGTAGCCCGTGACGCGGTCGACCTCGGTTTTCGAGCCGAGAATGACCGGTACGCGCTGATGCAGATGGGTCGGCTGGATGTCGAGGATACGCTGACGGCCGGTTGTGGCAGCACCGCCAGCCTGTTCGACCAGCAGCGCCATCGGATTGGCTTCGTACATCAGGCGCAGTTTGCCGCCCTTGTCGCGGACCTTCTCGTCCATCGGATACATGAAGATACCGCCACGCGTCATGATGCGATGCACATCCGCGACCATGGAGGCAACCCAGCGCATGTTGTAGTCCTTGCCGAGCGGACCGGTCTTGCCGGCGACCATTTCGTCGACATAACGTTGTACCGGGGCTTCCCAGAAGCGCTGGTTGGACATGTTGATGGCGAATTCCTTGGTTTCGGTCGGAATCTGCACATTTTCCTGGGTCAGGATGAATTCACCCTGTTCGCGGTCCAGCGTGAAGACGGCGACGCCATCGCCCACGGTCAGCACCAGCAGCGTGGTCGGGCCATAGACTGCGTAGCCGGCAGCAACCTGTGCGGTGCCCGGTTGCAGGAAGGCCTGTTCGGCGGCTTCCGGCGTGCTCAGGTCAGCCCCGTCCGGGCAGCGCAGCACGGAAAAAATGGTGCCGATGGAGACGTTTACGTCGATATTCGAGGAACCGTCGAGCGGGTCGAAGGTGAGCAGGTATTCACCCTTCGGGAAGCGGTTCGGGACCAGGTGCGGCAGGTCCATTTCCTCGGAGGCCATGGCCGCCAGGTGGCCGCCCCACTCGTTGGCGTCGAGCAGGATGTCGTTGGACAGGACATCCAGTTTCTTCTGGGCTTCGCCCTGGATATTGTCGCTACCGGCCTCGCCGAGCACGCCGCCGAGACCACCCTTGCCGATGGCAATGGAGATCGCCTTGCAGGCGCGGGAAACGATTTCAATCAGAAACTTCAGGTCGGCCGGGGTGCGGCCCTTCTCGCGCTGTGCCTCGATGAGGTAGCGCGCCAGCGTACGCTGCGCCATGGGAACTCCGTTCAGTGCAATTGCAAAGCCGGAATTCTACTCCGCCGGGGCGCAGGCTGCGCTGAGGAATGCGTAAGCGGTATGGCCATCGAGCGGTTTCGAAAACAGATAGCCCTGCACTTCGTCGCAGCCGTTGCTGCGCAGGAGTTCAAGCTGGTCCTCCGTTTCGACGCCTTCGGCGATGACATTCAGGCCGAGCGAGTGGGCGAGGGCGATGGTACCGAAGGCGATGGCGCGATCGTTCAAGTCCTGCTCGATATCGGAGACGAAGGAGCGATCGATCTTCAGATGGTCGATCGGGAAACGTTTCAGATAGGAGAGCGAGGAATAGCCGGTCCCGAAGTCGTCGACCGCCAGCGAGACGCCCATGCGTCCCAGGCGGCTGAGGATGGCGATGGCTTCTTCCGGATTCTCCATCACCGAACTTTCGGTGATTTCAAGTTCCAGCAACTCGGCCGGCAAACCGGATTCAGCCAGGGCGCCGGCGACCATCTCGCAGAAGTCGCGACGCCGCAGCTGGCGGGCCGATACGTTGACGGCAACCCGCAGGGGCGGCAGTCCGCGGTCGATCCAGGCCTGGACCTCGCGACACGCCGTGCGCAAGACCCAGTCGCCAATCTCGACGATGATGCCGGTTTCCTCTGCGACGGGGACGAAGCGGACCGGGGAGATCGGGCCTTCTTCCGGGTGATGCCAGCGAAGCAGGGCTTCGACACCGGTCGGGCGGCTGCCATCGGCCCGGAACTGGGGTTGGTAGGCGAGGTGCAGTTCGTTCCGCGCCAGGGCGTGACGCAATTTGCGCTCGATATTCAGTCGCTCTGCGCTGGCCTCGTTCATGGCCTCGGCGAAGAACTGGTAGTTGTTCCGGCCGGCCGCCTTGGCGTGATACATCGCCGTGTCGGCATTCTTCAGGATGGTGTCCCCATCCGGGCCGTCATCCGGGAAGATGCTGATCCCGATCGAGGGGCTGGTGTGCAGCTCATGCCCCTCCGCTTCGATCGGAATGGCCAGGCTGTTGATGATCTTGTTGGCAACCAGGGCGGCATCCGAGGGCTGATGGATGCCCGGCAGGATGACCACGAATTCGTCACCGCCCAGGCGGGCAACGAAGTCGGTCTCGCGAACCACTTTGCTGAGCCGGCAGGCCACTTCGCGCAGCAATTCGTCACCGATCTGGTGGCCCAGGGTGTCATTGATGATCTTGAAGCGGTCCAGGTCGAGGAACATGATCGCCACTTGCCAGTGGTGGCGCCGGGCCTCTGGCAGCAGCTGGGCGATCCGCATGAGCAGCGAGAGGCGATTGGGCAGGCCGGTCAGGGCGTCGGTCTGCGCAATGTGGCGCATGCGCTCTTCGGCCTGCTTGCGTTCCGTGATGTCGGCCACCATCCAGATGTAATGCGCCGGCAGACCGGTGTGCGGGTCGTCGACCCGGCTGGTTCGCACGCCGGCCGGAAATTCCGTGCCGGCTTTGCGTGTCACCATGAGTTCGCCGTTCCAGTTGGCATTGGCGGCGACGTCGGCGACAAAGTCCTGCGGGCTACTGTCCGGCGGCGGGCTGATCAGGCTGAACACCGTATGGCCGTTCAGCTCGAACGGCTCGTAGCCGGTCATTTGCGAAATCGCCGGGTTGGCAGAGAGAATCCGGTGGGCCTCATCGGTGAAGATGATGCCGGTCGGTGTATGGTTGAACACCTTCTCGGCCAGCTGTTCCCGTTCTGCGCTGGCGCGTTGCTCGGAAACGTCGGTGTAAATGGTGACGAAGCCGCCGCATTCGAGCGGCACACCGCGAACGTCGAGGGTGATGCCATTCGGGCGGGTACGTTCGAAACGGTGTGCTTCGGCACGGCGGGCTTTGTCCAGCAGCGTGCTGACAATCATCTGCTGGTCGCCCGGACCATACTCGCCGCGCCCGGCGTTGAAGGAGAACAGCTTTTCCATGGTGACCGGTTGATCGGTCAGCATCTTGGGCGGAATGTCGAGCAGGCGCAGGAATTCCTGATTGTAGTGCTCCAGCTCCAGCTTGCCGTTGAACAGGCTGATCGCACTCGGAATGCTTTCGATGACGGTGTGCAGCAGGTCGTGCTGCCGGCGCAGGGCATCCTCTACCTTTTTCCGATCGGTGATGTCGGTATAGGTGGTGATGAAACCGGCCAGGGTGCCGTCGATGATCAGCGGTTCCCCTTGAACCAGATGGGTCCGTCCGCTCGGACGGGTGCGCTCGACGTGATGTGGCTCGAAGCGTCTGGCCAGCTCGGTGATGCGCTGAACGTGCACTTCCGGGTCGCCTGGACCGTATTCGCCGCGCAGGGCCGGTACGCGAATCAGGTCGGAAAAAGGGACGCCCGGATAAACAGCCGATTCGGGGAGATCCAGAATGCGTAGCAGGCTGGCATTCCAGAGGCGCAGGCGCAGCTGTTCATCGAATACGCTGATCCCGTGCGGCATGCCGCCGATCACGGCACGCAAATAGGCGTAGCGTTGATCGGTGTCGGCCAGCGAGGGAGGCGTATTGGTGGAGGTATTCACCTGGAATGCACAAAAAAGGGGCAGTGGACAATCATAGCCCATGGCCCGCTTGCGTGCCACTCGCGGCTATGACGTGTGCGTTAGTCCCGCCACTTGATCGAACAGCCAATCGAAGCCTGCTGTTGCAGGGGGCCTTGACCGGTGCGGGCGATCTCGCGCAGGGCGAGCCACAATTCCCGTTCGGCATCCGGAGCTGCGGGCTGGCGGCCGGACGCATCCAGGCGTCCCCGGTACTGGAGTTCGCCCTGTGCGTTGTAGCCGAAAAAGTCCGGTGTGCAGACGGCGCCATAAGCGCGGGCAACGGATTGGTCGGCGTCGTACAGGTAGGGAAAGGGGAAATTCAGTGCGTGCGCCCAGCGGGCCATTTCATCCGGGGCGTCGGCCGGGTAGGCGGCGACGTCGTTGCTCATGATGGCAACGCAGCCGATGCCTTCTGCCTGAAGATCGCGGCAGTCGCGAATCAGGCGGTCGATAATGGCTTGCACATAGGGGCAATGGTTGCAGATGAACATCACCAGCAGCCCGTTCTGGCCGCGACAGCTGGTCAGAGTATGCCGTTGCCCATCGATGCCCGGCAGATCGAAGTCGGGGGCCATGCGGCCGAAGTCACAGACGGGGGGATGCAAAGCGACCATGATTTTCCCTGATATGGCTCATTTGCCCGATAATAGCACCGATGAATCAGCCTCGTTTTTACTGTCGGGAAGCCCTGTCGACCGGGGCGCATGTGGAACTGCCGGAGCCGGTGGCGCGCCATGCCGTGCGCGTCCTGCGTTTGCCGCCCGGGGCGGAAATGACCTTGTTCGATGGCCGTGGCGGCGAGTATCCGGCGCGTATCGAGCGTATCGAGCGGGATCGGGTGTTTGCCGTGCTCGGTGAGTGGCGCGACATCGAGCGGGAATCGCCGTTCTCGGTGACGCTGGTGCAGGCCCTGCAGGCTGGCGACAAGATGGATTTCACGATCCAGAAGGCGGTGGAACTCGGGGTGCATCATGTCGTGCCGGTCGAAAGCCGGCGCAGCGTCTTGCGCCTTGCCGGCGAACGCGCTGCCAAGCGGGTGGCGCACTGGCAAGGGGTCGTGGCTTCCGCCTGCGAGCAGTGCGGGCGCAATCAGGTGCCGCTCGTGGCGCCGGTGGAAAAACTGGAGCACTGGCTGGGTCGACCGTCGGGCAAGGCGGTACGCCTGATGCTGGCACCGGATGGCGCGTGTTCGCTGGCCGAGCTGCCGCCGGCCAGCGAGGTGGAATTGCTGATCGGCGCCGAAGGGGGGCTCGATCCGCAGGAGATGGTTGCTGCGCGCCAGGCCGGTTTCGTGCCGGTACGCATGGGGCCGCGTATCTTGCGGACAGAAACGGCCGGTTTGGCGGCGATTGCCGTCATGCAGGCCATGTGGGGTGATTTGAAGGGGGGATAAAGCGATGTTCGAGTCTGCCGAGCTGGGCCATGCCATTGACAAGGAAACCTTCAAGCGCGAGGTGCCCAAACTGCGCGCCGAATTGCTGGATGTGCAATACGACGTCCTGCAGAAGCGGGAATTTCCCGTTGTCATCCTGATTTCCGGCGTCGATGGTTCCGGCAAAGGCGAGACGATCAATCTGCTGTATTCCTGGATGGACCCCCGCCATATCTCGACCCTGGCCTTTTCCGCGCCCACCGATGAAGAAGCGGCGCGGCCCTACATGTGGCGCTACTGGCGTGCGCTGCCGCCCAAGGGCAAGGTCGGTATCTTTGCCGGCTCCTGGTATTCGCAGCCCATCGCCGACCGGATCGAAGGGCGCATGCGACGCTCCGAACTGGATGACCGCCTGGAAGATATCAACCGTTTCGAGGCCATGCTGGTCAATGAAGGGGCGCTGGTCCTCAAGTTCTGGTTCCATCTCTCCGAGTCCGGCCAGAAAAAACGCCTGAAGGCGCTGGAAAAAGACCCGCGCACCGCCTGGCGGGTGACCAAGGCCAGCTATGACCGCCTGAAGACTTATGACCGTCTGCAGCAGGTGGCGGGCCACGTCCTGCGCGTGACCAATACCGCCAAGGCGCCGTGGATCATCGTCGAAGGGACGGATGATGCCTATCGCTCGCTGACCGTCGGGCATATCGTCCTGGATGCGATGAAGCGCCGCCTGGCCCAGAAGGACATGGCGCAGGTGCCGGTTGCCCCGCCCATCCTGCCGGCCATCGATGGTCGCAATGTGCTGACCGAACTCGATCTGACCCAGTCGCTTGCAAAGAAGGTCTACGCCGACGAACTGGCGAAGTATCAAGCGCGACTGTCGGAATTGGTGCGTGATCCGCGGTTTACCGCCGGACGCTCGCTCGTACTCGTCTTCGAAGGTTCGGATGCGGCCGGCAAGGGGGGCAGTATCCGTCGCGTGGCGGCGGCCATGGATGCCCGGCAGTACCAGATCGTCCCGATTGCCTCGCCGACCGAGGAAGAGCGTGTCCAGCCCTATCTCTGGCGTTTCTGGCGACATCTGCCCCGGACCGGGCGGGCGGCCATTTTTGACCGTTCCTGGTATGGGCGGGTCCTGGTCGAGCGCATCGAAGGCTTCTGTACCGAGGCAGACTGGCTGCGCGCCTATGCCGAGATCAACGATTTCGAACACCAGATGGCCGATGCAGGGGCCATCGTCATCAAGTTCTGGCTGCAGATTTCCGCAGAAGAACAATTGCGTCGCTTCAAGGAGCGTGAGGACACGGAGTTCAAGCGCTTCAAGATCACCGACGAAGACTGGCGTAACCGGGAAAAGTGGGATCAGTACGTGTCTGCCGTGTGCGACATGGTCGACCGTACCTCAACCGGCCTGGCGCCCTGGACCCTGGTCGAGGCAAACGACAAGAATTTCGCCCGGGTCAAGGTGCTGAAAACCATTTGCGAACGCCTGGAAAAGGCGCTGAAGGACGACGGAAAGAACAGCGAACAATGAGCGACACCCCTTACGACGAGCACTTCGTCTCCTGGTTCCGGGCGGTCACGCCCTATATCAACGCCTTCCGGGGCAAGACCTTTGTCATCGCCTTCGGGGGCAAGGCGGCCGAAGGCGAATTTGCCAAGACCCTGGCCTACGATGTGAACCTGCTGGCCAGCCTGGGCATCCGCCTGGTCCTGGTGCATGGCGCGCGGCCACAGATTGAGGAAGAGCTGCGCGAGAAGAACATCGAGTCGCGCTATCACCGCGGCTACCGCGTGACCGATGCGGAGACGCTGGATTGCGTGCTCGACGCCGTGGGCAGCGTTTATCTGGAAATCGAGGCGCTGCTCTCGCAGGGCTTGCCGAATACGCCGATGGCCAACAGCCGGATTCGCGTGATCGGCGGCAATTTCATCACCGGCCAGCCGATTGGCGTGCTGGACGGGATCGACCTGCAATACGCCGGCAAGGTGCGCAAGGTCGATGCCGAGGGGATCAATGCACAGCTGGGCCTGGGCAACATCCTGCTCCTGAACTGCGAAGGGCCGTCGCCGACCGGCGAAATCTTCAACCTGCAGATGGAAGAAGTGGCCGAGGCCGTGGCGGTGTCGATCAAGGCCGACAAGCTGGTCTATCTGAGCGACAGCCGCGGGGTCTTCGAGCGCGATGGCGAACTGATCGATGCCATGACGGCCGATGAAGTCGAAGCCCTGCTCAAGAAAGGCGAATGGTTGTCGCCGGATGTGCGGCGCTATCTGCCCTGCACCATGCGCGCGACCCGTGCCGGGGTGGGCCGGGCACATCTGATCGGCTATGAACACGATGGCGCCCTGCTGCGCGAGTTGTTTACCCACGACGGCGTCGGCACCGTGATCACGCGGGAATCGCTGGAAAACGTGCGCGAAGCCAAGCCGGACGATATCGCGGCGCTGATCGCCCTGATCGAGCCGATGGAAGAAGAGGGCATCCTCGTGCACCGCCCGCGCGAACTGCTCGAACGCGAGATCGAGCATTTCTCGATCATGCTGCACGACGGCATCATCGTCGGCTGCGCCGCGCTCTACCCGCATTCGGAAGAGGAGGCGGAACTCGCCTGCCTGGCCGTCAATCCGGATCATCGCGAATGGGGCTACGGCGAGCAGCTGATGAAGCGCATCGAGCGCCGGGCCCGCCGTATCGGGATCAAGCGGCTGTTTGTGCTGACGACGCGGACCGAACACTGGTTCGTCGAACGCGGCTTCAAGCTGGGTACGGTCGACGACCTGCCGGCAGCCAAAAAGGAAATGTACAACTACCAGCGGCGTTCGAAGGTGCTGTTCAAGCCCTTATAATGCCGACCAGTCATTCCACGGAGTAACCCATGACGCGTACTGTCAATTGCATCAAGCTTGGTCGTGAAGCCGAAGGCCTCGACCGTCCCCCGTACCCGGGCGCGCTCGGTCAGCGCATTTTCGAGAGCGTCTCGAAAGAGGCCTGGCAACAGTGGATCAAGCTGCAGACGATGATCATCAACGAAAATCGCCTGAATCTGGTCGATGCCCGCCATCGCAAGTATCTGGCCGAACAGGTCGAAAAGCACTTCTTCGGCGATGGCGCCGATCAGGTGCAGGGCTACGTCCCGCCGGCCGCCTGATCCCGGCCTTGCTGCTCAAAGCCCGCCTGCCGGCGGGCTTTGTTTTTGGACCGTCCGTTTTTGAGTAAGGGCATGCGTCGACCGTCGGATTCCCCTGTCAGCCTGCGTGAAGCCGTCTGGTTCTGGTTGAAGCTGGGTTGCATCAGTTTTGGTGGCCCGGCCGGGCAGATTGCACTGATGCATCGCGAACTGGTGGAACAGCGCGCCTGGATCGCCGAATCGACTTTTCTGCATGCCCTCAATTACTGCATGCTCTTGCCCGGACCCGAGGCGCAGCAACTGGCGACCTATCTGGGCTGGCGCCTGCATGGCACCTGGGGCGGCATACTGGCCGGCACACTGTTTGTACTGCCGGCGTGCTGCCTGCTGGTGCTCCTTTCCTGGCTCTACCTGGCGCAGGGCCAGCATCCCTGGCTTCTGGCTGCCTTCTACGGGATCAAGCCGGCGGTGACCGTGATCGTGGCGCAGGCCGCCTGGCGCATTGGCCAACGTAGTTTGACAACACCTGCGCTGACGAGCATCGCCGTGGCCGCATGGCTGGCCCTGGCCGCTGTCGGGCTGGGTTTCCCCTGGGTGATCGGCGGGGCGGCACTGTTCGGCCTGTGGGCGGGGCGGTATCGGCCTGCGTTTTTGGGGCTGCAGGACGGGTTGACCGTCGGCGAGGGAATGGGGCTAACCAACTGGCGTCCGCAACTCAAGCACATGCTGCGCATAGGCGGCCTGGGTGTCGGGCTCTGGGCAGCCTCGTTGTTCCTTCTGCACCGGACACAGCCCGCGCTGCTGGGCGAGATGGGCGGCTTTTTCACGCGGGCGGCCTTGCTCACCTTTGGCGGTGCGTATGCCGTCTTGCCTTATGTGCAGCAGGCTGTGGTCGATCAGTTTGGCTGGCTCGATGCCGCCCAGATGATCGACGGACTGGCGTTGGGGGAGAGCACGCCCGGTCCCTTGATCATCATTGTGGCTTTTGTCGGTTTTCTCGCGGCCTGGCAGCAGGCCATCTTCGGGCCGGATGCCCTGCTACTGGCCGGCGTGAGCGGGGCGCTGGTGGCGACCTGGTTTACCTTCCTGCCCTCGTTTGTCTTCATCCTCGTGGGCGGGCCGGTCATTGAAGCGACGCAAGGCCGCCTGGGTGTACGGGCGCCCCTGACCGCGATCACGGCCGCCGTGGTCGGTGTGATCGCCAATCTGGCGCTGTTCTTTGCGCGTGAGGTGTTCTGGACGCAGGGACATGTCGACCTCGGGGCGGTGGGGCTGGCCGCGCTGGCCGCCGTGGCGCTGTTCCGCCTGCGCCTCAGCGTGCTGCCGGTGCTGGCGGGGGCGGCGCTGGGCGGCCTGTTGCTGCGCGGCGCGCTGGCCTGATCAGGGAAACTGCTTCAGGAGCAGGGTACACATCATGCCGGCGCCGCCGAGCATAACGCTGAGGCGTAAGGCTTTGCGCAGCATCCCTGCGGTTTCGACAGCAAAAAATTCATCCATCCCGTCAAACAGCTCGGGGAAGGCGGCCAGATCATCGCGGCGGATGGGATCCATACAGCACTGCTCCTTGTGGGTTTAGCCGGCCACGGGGTGGCCATCCTGTCGGGTAATGATGATGGTGGCGGAACGCGGGCGTCCGCCGGTGGCATGGGGAAACTGGTTGGCCGGCCAGCCTGAACGGGCGGTGGGCAGGCTTGGATCGGTACGCTCGCTGGGCGTTTCGCCCGGGTGCTGGATATTCACGAAAAGGCTGCGCCCATCCGGTGTGGCCGTGATGCCGGTCAATTCGCACCCGAGCGGTCCGGTGAGGACGCGGCGGGTCTGGCCGGTCTTCACATCCGCAACCAGCATCTGGTTGTTGCCGAAGGTTTTGAAATCGCCCTGGTTGAGCACGCCACTGGAGACGTCCGTCTGGATCCAGAGTTGCCCGCTCGGGTCGAACCAGAGGCCATCCGGGCAGGAAAAGGCATCGCCGCGGATCGTGCTGCCCTGGGTCTGGGCCGGGTCGCCGGCCAGCGCAAAAATGTCCCAGTTGAAGCGCAGGGCCGTTGCGTCGCCATCGGCTTCACGCCAGCGGACAATGTGGCCGTGAATGTTGTGGGCGCGGGGATTGGCGGCATCGGGGCCGACGCGATCAGTTTTGCCGCGCTCGCTGTTGTTGGTCAGCGTGACATACACCTCGCCGCTCACCGGATGCACCGCGATCCACTCCGGGCGATCCATCGGTGTGGCGCCGGCGATATCGGCCGCCTGGCGACAGCGAATCACGACGTCACCTTGGTTGTGAAAGCCGGCTTCCGAATTCAAGGCACCTTTGGCAAAGCGCTCGCCATGGCGGAGCGGCAGCCACTGGCCGCTGCCATCTTCCTCGAAGCGGGCAACGTAGAGGGTGCCGTCGTCGAGTAGCTGTGCCGTGTCGCTTTTGCCCGGCTGGTAGCGCGCCTTGCTGACGAACTTATAAACATACTCGAAGCGTTCATCATCGCCCATGTACACCACGATGCGGCCATCCTTGGCTTGGGTGACGGTGGCGCCTTCGTGCTTGAAGCGGCCCAGGGCTGTGCGCTTGACCGGCGGCTGGTCCGGGCGCCAGGGGTCGATTTCGACCACCCAGCCGAAACGGTTGGGCTCGTTCGGGTGGCGATTGGTGTCGAAGCGTTCATCGAACTCGTGCCAGCGGAAACCGAAGCCCTGCTCGGTCAGGCCGTAGCGGCGCTGATCCGGGCTGGGTTGGCGTGGCCCCTTGAAGTAGCCGTTGAAATTCTCTTCGCAGGTCAGGTAAGTCCCCCAAGGGGTCACGCCCATGGCGCAATTGTTGAACGTGCCGAGCACGAATTCGCCGCGTCGGTCCTGCTGCGTCAGCATGGCCGGATGCGCACGGGCCGGGCCGGCCAGGCGGCAGGGCGTGTCTGCCGTGATGCGGCGCGCCCAGCGGGAGGGGCGCACGACCTGCCAGCGCCCCTGCTCAAGCCTGACCTCGATGACCGAGACGCCATGTGCCGCTTTCGATTTGCTGACTTTTTCGGCATTCCAGGTCTGTTGACCGTCGGTGTGCAGCAGGCCGTCGTCGGTGTATTCGTGGTTGATGCAGAGCAGGCCGTGGCTGGAAGAGGGCTTGCCGTGTTCAATAAAGGGGAAGAAGTGCATGCCGTCATGGTGCATGCCGGCCTGGCGCGCCTGGTCGGCGGCGCTGTCGCTGGCGTCCGGTCGGGCATTCGGGCCATCCGAAATCGCATCGCCCCAGGCGTAGAGCAGATCGACCTTGAGACCGGGGGCCACACGCACGGCGTCGGCGGTCGAGGCCGCCAGCGGGGGTAAATCGAAGAGACTGCCTTGCGCCCGTCCGACGCTGGCGGCGAGGCTGCTCAAGGGCAGGCTTGCCGTGCTCAGGCCGAGGGCCCCCGCAGCGAGTAGGCGGCGGCGGAAGGGATTGGCGAGGCCGTCGTGGTCGGCGGACAGATCAAGCGGATCGAAGCAGGTGTTGGACATGGTGCGGGAAACTCAAGAAGTGTTGCCCGCCAATATCCAGCAGAAATGTTGCAGTGCCGTGAAGGTCGCTTCAGGTCGTATTGCGTTCGAATTCCTGTTGCAGACGCTGACGCTGTTCCGCCATGGTGCGGGCTTCCTGGCGGTTCTGCTCGGTCTGGCGACGGCCGAAGGCATCGCGTTCGCAACTGGGGGCGGTGGCCGCCTCGATGCTGCGGATGCAACGCCAGCGATTGCCCATGGCTGTCCGGAAGAGTCGCATCTGCGACTTCGGATGGTGAACACGGCAGCAGTAGCAAAACAGTGTTTCCGTCATCTCGGCCTCGTCAACAAGAAAGGACTTGCAGCGGTCATAGCATGATAAGCCGATATTTCAGCCCCATGACAGTTTTTGAAAGCACCGCGCAGAAAAAGGTCATGGGGCTGAAATATTCCCTTCCTAAACTCGACCGCTCCTTTTTGCCAGAACACAGGTTGCACCATGATTGTCCTGATGGACGACGAAGTCAGCGAATTGAACCGGATCCTCGATGAGGGACTGCTGTATCCCGTATTTCAACCCATCATCGATTTTCGCGTGCGCTCCATCCTGGGCTACGAAGCACTGATCCGGGGGCCGAAGGGCTCGCCGCTGGCCATGCCGAATGCCCTTTTTGCCGCTGCCCAGCGTGCCGGCCGCATGGCAGATCTGGAACATCTCTGCCGCGAAGCCAGCCTGCGCGCCTTTGCCGCCCTGGCCTTGCCCGGGCGCCTGTTTCTCAATGTGACGCCGAGTTGTCTGCTCGACCATCGCCTGATGAACGGACAGACCCGCGAGTTGCTGGCCGAACTGGGCATCGCGCCCAACCGGATCGTCATCGAACTCACCGAGAATCAGCAGATTGCCGAAGTGCCGGGGATTCACGAGGCCTTGCAGCACTATCGCGGACGTGGCTTCCAGATCGCCATCGACGATCTGGGCGAGGGTTTTGCCAACCTGCGCATGTGGTCGGAGCTGCGCCCTGAATTCGTCAAGATCGACCGCCATTTCGTGCATGGCATTGCCGATGACCGGATCAAGTACCACTTTGTCCGGGCCATGCAGGATCTGGCCGAAATCTGCCATGCCTCCCTGGTGGCCGAGGGGATCGAGCGGGTCGAGGATTTTTCCTGTCTGCGTGACATGGGGATTGCGTGCGGGCAGGGCTGGTTCATCGAGCGTCCCGCCACTTCACCGCAACGTGCGCTCTCCTGGAATGTCCAGAATGCCCTCGCGCAGCAGCGTCTGAGCCTCAGCCCGAGCGGTCTGGTGGCGGGCAAGATGCCCACGGCACGCACGCTCTGTCATCCGATCGAAGCGGTGCAGGCCGGGACGTGTAACACCGAGGTGATTGCCCGTTTCGAGGCCGATCCCGAACTGGATGTCCTGCCGGTCGTGTATGGCAACCAGCCGGTCGGCATGATCAACCGGAATTCCATGATTGACCGTTTTGCCCGGCCTTTCCGCAAGGAGTTGTACGGGCGCCGGAGTTGTGAGCTGTTCATGGACCCCGCGCCGCTGGTGGTGGATCAACATGCGACCATTCAGGAACTGGCAATGATGCTGTCCCTGGCCCCCAAGCGTTATCTGCTCGACGGTTTCATCGTGACCGATGAAAACGGCTATCTCGGGGTGGGCTGCAGCCATGATCTGATGGGCACCATTACCGAGATGCAGATCAGTGCCGCCCGTTACGCCAACCCGCTGACCCAGTTGCCGGGCAATGTGCCGATCAACGAGCACATCGACCGCATGCTGGAAACCGGGACGGCCTTCGTGGCCGCGTATGTCGATATCGATAACTTCAAGCCGTTCAACGATACCTTTGGCTATCGCCGGGGGGACGATGTGATCCAGTTGCTGGGCAACCTGATCTGCAAGATGTGCGACACCCGCCTGGATTTTGTCGGCCACATCGGGGGTGACGATTTCTTTGTGATTTTCCAGAGTGCGGACTGGGAAGTGCGCTGCTGGGAACTGGTCGAAGCCTTTTCGGCGCAGGTGGCCAGTTTGTTGTCGCAGGATGAGCGTGCTCAGAGCGGCTACATGGCAGAAAACCGCCGGGGGGAGTTGATGTTCCAGACCTTGCCGAGTTTGTCCGTCGGCGCGGTACGGATCGGGCCGGGTGAGTGCGAATCGCACCGCGAGGTGGCGGCCGCGGCTTCCGTCGCTAAAAAACAGGCCAAGAAACAGGCGAAGGAGCAACCGGGCAAGTTGCCGGGGAGCCTCTTTGTCGAACGGCGCCGGATTGGTGCCGGGGGTGAGCTGACCAGCCTGGCACCGCAGCGTTGCTGGAACTGAAGTCAAAAGCCCGGCCAGTAGCCGGGCTTTTGGATTGTGTCGGGGGTGCTTAAGCTCAGGCAGCCGTCACGCTGTGCACGCCGTCGGGCGTACCGAGCAGCAGCAGGTTGGCCGGGCGGCAGGCAAACAGACCGTTGGTCACGACGCCGGTGATCTGGTTGATCTGTGCTTCCAGCCCCTTCGGGTCGGTGATCGACAGGCCATGCACATCGAGGATCACATTGCCGTTATCGGTGACAAATCCGGCCCGTTCCACCGGTTGACCGCCGAGCTTGGCCAGGGCGCGGGCGACATGGGCCTTGGCCATCGGAATGACTTCGACCGGCAGGGGGAATTTGCCCATCGTGGCAACCTGCTTGGACGCATCGCAAATGCAGACGAAAGTCGTGGCCACGGCCGCGACGATTTTCTCGCGCGTCAGTGCGCCGCCGCCGCCCTTGATCATGTTCAGGCCGGCATCGATTTCATCCGCACCGTCGACATAGATCGGCATCTCGCTCACGTCATTCAGGTCCAAGACCGGAATGCCGTGGCCTTCGAGGCGTTTGCGGGTGGCTTCCGAACTGGCCACGGCACCCCGGAAGTGATGCTTGATCGGGGCCAGCGTATCGATGAAGCAGTTGGCGGTCGAGCCGGTGCCGACGCCGATGATGCAGCCTGCCGGTGTGTTGGCAGCGACATAATCGGCGGCGGCCTGGCCGACGGCTTGTTTGAGTTCGTCCTGGGTCATGCGGAAATGCTCCTGATTGGGGGTTGGGCGCATTTTACAGGCTTCGGTTTGTCAAAAAAATTTCATAAACACACCTATTTGAACGGTATAAACTGTTTATACCGTTTTTTAGGAGAATTGCATGAGCCAGACCAAGAAGCCTGTTGCCGCGAAAGCCCCGTCTGCACCGGTTAAACCGGTTGCCGCCAAGCCGGCGCCGGCCAGCGTGGACAAGCCTGTGGTGACGCCGGCTGTCGAGCAGGTTGCAGAACAAAACCAGGCGACCATTGCGGCCGCGCAGACCGCCGCCAAGCCCGCGAGCCGTGCACCGGCTGCCCGCGCCAAACCGGTGGTGAAGGCAACGGCCAAGCCGACGCCGGCCAAACCGGTCGCGGTGGCGGTTCAGGGCGACAAGCCGGCCAAGGCCGAGAAGGCTGCCAAGCAGGAAAAACCGGCCAAGGCGGATAAGGGGGTCAAGCCTGCCAAAGCAGCCAAGCTTGAAGCCAAACCGGAAAAAACGCGTAAGCCCAAGCTGGTGCGCGATAGTTTCGCCATGCCGGAAACGGAATACGGACGCATTGCCGAGCTCAAGAAGCGCATGCAGGCCTTGGGCAATCCGGTCAAGAAAAGCGAGCTGCTGCGGGGTGGGATTGCTGCGCTGGCTGCCCTCAACGATGCTGAGCTGAAGGCCGTGATGGGCCGTGTGGAGCGCATCAAGACGGGGCGTCCGGCCAAGTAAGGCGGCCGGATTCCGAAATATTACAGTCTGTCACGGCGCTGTAATAAAGCCTGAGTAACCTGCACGGGTCCTCATACCAACCCCGTGCAGGAGTTCCACATGTTCAAGCAATCCAAGCTGTTTTCTGCCCTGACCGTTGCCGGTGTCGCCCTTCTGGGTGCTCAGGCCGCCCACGCTCAGGTCATCAAGATCGACGGTTCTTCGACCGTGTATCCGATCACCGAAGCTGTTGCCGAAGAATTCCAGAAGGCCAAGAAGAACGCCATCAAGGTGACGGTCGGTATTTCCGGTACCGGCGGCGGTTTCAAGAAATTCTGCCGTGACGAGACCGACATCTCCAATGCGTCCCGTCCGATCACCAAGAAAGAAATGGAAGACTGCAAGGCCGCTGGCGTCGAGTACTTCGAAATGCCGGTTGCTTTTGACGCCCTGACCGTCGTCATCAACCCGAAAAACACCTTCCTCAAGGAAGGCAAGCTCGAAGAGCTGAAGGCCATGTGGGAGCCGGCTGCTCAGGGCAAGATCACGCGCTGGAACCAGATCAACCCGGCTTACCCGGATGCGCCGATCAAGCTGTTTGGTGCTGGCGCCGACTCGGGCACCTTCGAATACTTCACCGAAGCCATCGTCGGCAAGGCCAAGTCTTCGCGTGGCGACTATACCGCCTCGGAAGACGATAACGTCCTCGTGCAAGGTGTGTCGCGTGACGTCAATGCCATCGGTTACTTCGGTTACGCCTACTACGCAGAAAACCAGGCCAAGCTGAAGGCGCTGCCGATCGTCTCGCCGAAGGGCGGTGCTGCCGTTGCTCCGTCCGAAGAGGCGGTGATCAAGGGTACCTACCAGCCGCTCTCCCGCCCGATCTTCATTTACGTCAAGGCCAAGTCCCTGCAGAAGCCGGAGGTCAAGGAGTTCGTCGAGTTCTACATGAAGAACGGCGCCAAGCTGACCAAGGAAGTGAAGTATGTACCGCTGCCGGCCGCCGCTTACACCGGCAACCTGGAGCACGTGAAGAAGAACAAGGTCGGGACCGTCTTCGGTGGCCACAATGAAGTGGGCATCACCATCGAAGAGCTGATGAAGCGCGAAGCCAAGATGTAATCTGGCGCTGGCGGAATACCGCCAGGCGCGCGGGGCGGCCGTGTGGTCGCCCCGATCCCGAAAGGACTCTTCTGTGAATCAAACCATGTCTGCCAATACGCCTTCCGATGTGCCGGTCGTCAGTGACCGTCTGGCCAAGAATGCAATGCGCCACACCAGCGAGCGCATCATCGAAATGCTGCTCTTCTCGGCAGCCGCTGTCTCCGTGCTGACGACGGTCGGGATCATCTACGTTCTGGTGACCGAATCGATCCATTTTTTCCAGAATGTCAGCATTGTCGATTTTCTGACCGATACCCAATGGACGCCCCTGTTTGATGATGCCCACTTCGGCATCATGGTGCTGGTCTCGGGTACCGTTGTCTCTTCCTTCGTGGCCCTTGCAGTGGCCATCCCGATGGGCACCGTGATCGCCATCTACCTCTCCGAATTTGCCGGTGGCAAGGTGCGCGAGGTGGCCAAGCCCATTCTCGAACTGCTGGGCGGCATCCCGACCATCGTCTTTGGTTACTTTGCCCTGCTCATGGTGACCCCGCTCTTGCAGAAGGTTTTCCCGGAATTGCCGGGTTTCTCCCTGCTCTCCGCCGGTCTGGTCATGGGCATCATGATCGTGCCTTACATCGCCTCCCTGTCTGAAGATGCCATGCGCGCCGTGCCGATGAGCCTGCGCGAAGGGGCGTATGCGATGGGCGCGACCCGCCTGCACACGGCGATCACCGTGGTCGTCCCGGCCGCTTTCTCCGGTCTGGCTGCTTCCTACATCCTGGCCATTTCCCGCGCCGTGGGCGAGACCATGATTCTGGCTGTGGCCGCCGGGATGCAGCCGAACCTGACCTGGAACCCGGCCGAACCGGCTGCGACCATCACCTCCTTCATCGTGCAGGTGGCCCTGGGTGATTTGCCGCACGGCTCGATCGGCTATCAGACCATCTTCGCTGCCGGACTGACCCTGATCCTGATCACGCTCTGTTTCAACATCCTCGGCCAGTGGCTGCGCCGCAAGTTCCGGGAGAACTATTAATCATGCAACAGACTGCACTGACCACCGACGAAATCCGCGCCCTGATTGCCAAGGGCAAGCTCAAGGACACGCTGTTCAAGGCGCTCGGGATCTTCTTCCTGGGCCTGGGCCTCGTCATCATTTTCCTGCTCGTCGGGGACATGGTGATGCGCGGCTCGGAACGCCTGAATCTCGATTTCTTCATGAATTTTGCGTCGCGACGCGCCACGCAGGCCGGCATCCTGTCCGCCTGGGTGGGCTCCCTGCTGGTCATGACCGTGACCGCCTTTGCGGCCGTTCCGCTGGGCGTGGCGGCGGGGGTGTATCTCGAGGAGTACGCCAAGCGCAATTGGGTGACGGAAATCATCGAGATCAACATCACCAACCTGGCCGCCGTGCCGTCGATTGTGTACGGTCTCCTCTCGCTCGGGATCTTCGTCTACCAGTTCGGCTTCGGGCAAAGCATCCTGACTGCCGGCCTGACCCTGGCGCTCCTGATCCTGCCCATCGTCATCGTGTCGACCCGCGAGGCCATCCGGGCCATTCCCGTCGCCATCCGTGAAGCCTCGATGGGCTGCGGTGCGACCCGCTGGCAAACCTGCCGTTACCACATCATTCCGTATGCCATGCCCGGTATCCTGACCGGCGTCATCATCGGTCTGGCCCGCGCCATCGGGGAAACGGCACCGATCATCACGATTGGCGCGCTGACCTTCATCGCCTTCCTGCCGCCGCTGCCTTTCACTGCGACGGAAATGGGGGCCACCGCAGGCTTGTTTGAGTGGCTGATGTCGCCCTTCACCGTGATGCCGATCCAGATCTTCAACTGGACCTCGCGTCCGGACCCGGCCTTCGAAGTGAATGCCGCCGCTGCAGGTTTTGTCCTGATGGTCATGGTGCTGTCGATGAACGGCATCGCCATCTGGCTGCGCTACAAGATGCGCAAGAACATCAAGTGGTAATCCGACGGTCAACCCCGGAAAACCACCCGAAAACGAATACGATATGGAGTCTCCAATGCAGATTCACGACCAACCGACCCTGAAGGCGGAAGCCCGTAACCTCAACTTCTATTACGGCGAAGCGAAGGCCCTGAAGGGCATCAACATGCCGATCTACGACAAGAAGGTCACCGCCCTGATCGGCCCTTCCGGTTGCGGCAAATCGACCTACCTGCGCAGCTTCAACCGCATGCACGACTTGTACCCGGGCAATCGCTACGAAGGCGAAATCCGCTTCTACCCGGACAACACCAACCTGCTGGCACCGGAGGTCGATCCGATCGAAGTGCGCATGCGCGTCGGCATGGTGTTCCAGAAGCCGAACCCCTTCCCGAAGTCGATCTACGAAAACGTCGCCTACGGTCTGCGTGTGCGTGGCGAAAACAACAAGCGCGTGCTCGACGACAAGGTTGAACATGCCCTGAAGGGCGGCGCCCTCTGGGAAGAAGTGAAAGATCGCCTGCACGACCTGGCATCCAACCTCTCCGGCGGTCAGCAGCAGCGTCTGTGCATCGCCCGCGCCCTGGCCACCGATCCGGAACTGCTCCTGTTCGACGAGCCGACCTCGGCCCTGGACCCGATCGCCACCGGCGCCATCGAAGAACTGGTGCATGAACTCAAGAAGCGCGTCACCATCCTGATCGTGACGCACAACATGCAGCAGGCTGCCCGCGTCTCCGATTACACCGCCTACATGTATCTGGGCGAGTTGATCGAATTCGGCAAGACCGATGAAATCTTCATCAAGCCGAAGGACAAGCGCACCGAGGACTACATTACCGGCCGCATGGGCTGAGGAGAACGACATGAACGAAAGCCAGCATCTGTCCAGCCAGTACGACGAAGAACTCTCCCGCCTGCGCACGCATGTGCTGCAGATGGGCGGCCTGGTCGAGACCCAGGTTTCCGCTGCCATCGAGGCGTATTCCAGCGGTGAAGTGGCGAGCGTGAAAACGATCGTCGAGTCGGACCGCAAGGTCAATGACCTGGAAAAGGCCATCGACGACGATTGCGCCCACATCATCGCCAAGCGCCAGCCGGCGGCCTCCGACCTGCGTCTGGTGTTCGGCATCAGCAAGATCGTGACCGACCTTGAACGGGCCGGTGACGAAGCCAAGAAAATCGCCAAGGGCGTGCGCCGGATTTATGAAGCCGGCCACATGCCGTCGCAGTATGGCGTCGGTGTCCGTCACATTGCAGAAGCCGCCCTGGCAATGATCCGCCAGGCCCTGGATGCCTTTGCCCGTCTTGATGCGGCCCAGGCGGCCTCGGTCATCCGTGCCGATGACGACGTCGATGTCGAATTCAAGTCGATCATGCGCCAGCTGATCACGCACATGATGGAAGACCCGCGCACCATCACCACGGCCATGGACATCATCTGGATTGCCCGTGCAGTCGAGCGCATCGGCGACCATGCCAAGAATGTGGCCGAGCATGTTATTTTCATCGTGGAAGGGCGTGATATCCGCCACATGAAAAACAAAGGGAGTGAAGCGTGACCCCGACGATTCTGGTCGTTGAAGACGAACCGGCCATTCAGGAACTCGTCACCATCAACCTCAAGCACGCCGGCTTTCTGGTCGTGCGTGCCGGCAGCGCCGAAGAAGGCGAGTCCGCCATCCGCGCCGCGTTGCCGGATCTGGTCATCCTCGACTGGATGTTGCCGGGACAGTCCGGTGTGGCGCTGGCCAAGAAGATCCGTGCCGCTGAACGGACGCGCGAACTGCCGATCATCATGCTGACCGCGCGGGTACATGAAGAAGACAAGGTGCAGGGCCTGGAAGCCGGGGCCGATGACTACGTCACCAAGCCTTTCTCGCCGAAGGAACTGGTTGCCCGCGTGCGCGCCGTGCTGCGCCGCCGTGCGCCGCATCTGGCTGGTGAAGCCGTCGAGGTGGGCGATCTGACCCTGAATCCGGCCACGCACCGCGTGCTGGCCGGGGGCATCCCGGTTGAACTGGGGCCGACGGAATTCCGCCTGCTCTTTTTCTTCATGACCCACGCCGAGCGCGTTTACACCCGCGCCCAGCTGCTCGATGAAGTCTGGGGCGACCATGTCTTCATCGAGGAACGGACGGTGGATGTGCATATCCGTCGTCTGCGCGCCGCGCTGGAAGCGAGTGGTCATCACGAACGCGTCGAAACCGTGCGCGGTACCGGTTACCGCTTCCGCGGAGCCTGAGGGTGTCGGGACAACTCGTCCGTTCCCTGTTGATTGCCCTGGCCACCGCCCTCGTGGCGGTGCCGCTCGGCTACTTTGTGGCGCCCTGGCTGGGCTGGGGGGTGTTCTGCCTTGGGCTGGGCCTGCAACTGCTCTTCCACTTCCGGAATTTCGCCCGTCTGGATCGCTGGTCGCGTCATCCGGTGGTGGATGCCAGCCTGGAGGGGGAGGGCGAGTGGGACGGTGTCTTTGGGCGTCTGTATCGCCACGAGAAGGAATTGCGCCAGCAGATCGCCCAGCGCGAGCAGGAAATCGCCATGCTCATCGCTGCCGGTCAGGCCCTGACCGATGGCGTCGTGCTGCTCGATCTGGAGCATCACATCCTCTTCTGCAATCGCACGGCAGAAGCCCAATTGGGGCTCAAAATCGAGGTCGACCGTGGCCAGTCCATCGTCAATCTCGTGCGCCAGCCGGAGTTTGCCCGCTATCTGTCGGACAATGATTTTTCCCGGCCGCTCAGCCTGCGCCCGGAGCGTTACCGCGAGCGGGTCTATGCCATCCATGTGATTCCGTATGCCGGCAGTCGCCGGCTCATGCAGATCAAGGATGTGACGCAGGAAGATCGGCTCGATCAGACCCGCCGCGATTTTGTGGCCAATGTGTCGCATGAGCTGCGTACGCCGCTGACGGTCCTTGCCGGTTTTCTGGAGACTTTGCAGGAAATCGAGCTGGATACGGAGGAGCGCCAGCGTTATCTGCAGATGATGAGCGATCAGGCCGGGCGGATGCAGTCCATCGTGCAGGATCTGCTGACCTTGTCATCCATCGAGTCGGCGCCGCCGCCCGAGGATGAAGTGGTGGACATGAGCCGCCTGCTCGACAAGCTGCGGCGCGATGCCGAGGCCCTCTCCGGCGGTCGACATACCGTGGAGCTCGAAATCGACGGCAAGGCCGACCTGCTGGGGGCGGAGCCCGAACTGGTCAGCGCCTTTGGCAATCTGGTCACCAACGCCATCCGCTACACCCCGCCGGGTGGGCGTGTGCGGATTCTCTGGAACAGGACGCCGCTGGGTGCCGAGTTTGCGGTCGAGGACACCGGGCCCGGTATCGATGCCAAACACATCCCGCGTCTGACCGAGCGCTTCTATCGCGTTGACCGTGGCCGTTCGCGTGATTCGGGCGGGACCGGGCTGGGCCTGGCCATCGTCAAGCACTCGCTGGGCCGTCATCAGGCCCAACTCGATATCCGTAGCGAGGTCGGCAAGGGCAGCCGTTTTGCCGCCCGTTTCCCCTTGCACCGGGTAATCGCCCAAGGTTGAGGTGGGGGCTGCTGAAAACGCTGTCTAGCGCAGCGTTTTTAGCACGTCGCGCAGGGCATCCGTCTGGATGCTGTCGAGCATCTGATAAATCCGTTCGCTGCTGCTGGCCAGATTGCGCTGCGCCCGCGGGTCGTCGATCCGGCCCAGGGCATTGTCGAAAAAGAGCCACTGCTGGCGTGCCAGCATGACGGCCTCCCGCATGCCCGGCATCAGCTCCGGGTTCTTTTCGAGTTGGCCGAGGGTCAGCGCAAATTCCTTGCGCGCCTGTTCGATATCGACCTGACGCCCGACGCTGCGATCCCCTGCGGCCGCTTGCAAGGTAAGGCGAGTGGTGCGCTGGAGCAGCATGTTGAGCCGGGCCACATCGTTGATCAGGCGGGCTGCAGGCTGGTCAACCGATGGTTCAAGCCGCGCCAGCAACTGGCTGGCACTCAGGCTCAGGCTTTCAGCGAGATCCTGCGTTTCCGGCAGGCTGGCGGCCTGGCCGAGCGGACGCTGCATGAGTGCGTCGCCCTGATTGCGCAGGCGCTCCAGGCGTTTATTGCCTTCCTGGCTGCGCCCGATCCGGCTCAGCGCCTCCTGAACCCGCTGCCGGCTTTCCTGGATCAAGGCGGGCGAACTGCTTAGGGTGAGCTGTTGTTGCAGATGCAGCTTGCCCAGCCGCTGGGCTTCGACGCTGAGGACGGCCGCGGCTTGGCGTTCCTGCACCTGTTCGCGTGCGGTGTTGGCGTGCACGGGCAGGGCCAGGCTGATCAACAGGGGCAGGGCACTCAGACGGAAGGGCAGGGCGGGCATGGCGCGGCAAAAAGGGTGTCAAACGGGCCGGCAGCTTAGGTGGTTTTCGTGACAATTCGATGAAATCAGGAATCGTGCTTGACCAAAATGCTGCAATGCACGATAATCTCGCTCCTACGACGGACGCGGGGTGGAGCAGTTGGCAGCTCGTCGGGCTCATAACCCGAAGGTCACAGGTTCAAGTCCTGTCCCCGCAACCAACGCCGTGAAATCAAAGTCGACGCCGAGTCGGCTTTTTTTTCGTCCACGGTACTGGGCCTGGGTCGCGCCCACCTTCAGTGTTTGGGTGCGGGCGGGCTGTACCACAGCTCTTTGCGCTTGAGCGGTGTCTCCGGCGGCAGGTAAGGGTTGTTCAGCTCAATGCGCCGCCGCTCTTCCAGGCGTGCTTGTCGCAGTGCATCCCGGTTGTGGCGCAGGAATAGCCGGTCAAAACTGCCATCCCGGATAGCGGCCTCCAGCCCGCGCTCCAGCAAGGCGGCGAGTTGCGGATTCTGCTTGCTGACGAAAAAATAAAACGCAGTCGGGTAGTGCAGCACCGTGTGTGTTTCTGCAACCAGATTTTCCTGTTTGGCGACCCGCAGCTCCTGCCAGATTTCGACCACACTGCGCGGGAAATACTGAATGCGGCCACGCTCCAGCATCGAAAACAAGGCATCGTATTGCGTCGCGACATGTACGTTGAAATGGTTGGCCTTGAGAATGTCGGTATCCGGCCAGTCGCGTAATTGCCCAGCAACCAGTTGGGCAATCTCCGTATCGCGACGTCCTTTGAAGAGTCCTACCTGTGCTTCCTGAACGATGGCGATGCGCCAGCCCATGAGTCCCTTGTAAAGCGGGATGCGAATGGGCTGGATTGCCTGTTCGCGCTCGCTGGAGGTCATGGCCCAGAGCAGGTCGATACGTCCCGTGCCTGCTTGCAACTCGCGTACGGCCCGGCCTTGGGTCATGACGTCGGCGCTTGAGCGAATATCGAGCGGCTGACCGGTCTTCTCCCCGATCAGTCGCAGGAGATCCAGCATGTAGGGAACGTGCGGATCATCGCCTTGGTGACGCGGATAGCGGAGGATGTATTCCGCCGCGCCGGCCTGTAGGGTCAGCAGGAAGAGCGACAGAGCAAGCCAAAATCGACGCATGAGCACGCTGCTTCGTGGAAATCGACAGTGCCTATTCTGATCTTTTTTCGTGTGAAAAAGGGTGAAAAATGCGGGGGCCGGGCGTGTCATCTCGACGTCATGGGGCGGTCATTTGGCTTTCATCTGCGCGCTCTATCGTTCGCGCATGCCCAAGGTCCGATCCGTCTTCCTCTCCGACATCCACCTCGGAACACGCGCCTGCCAGGCGGAGCGCTTGCTCGATTTTCTCCGCCTGCATCCGGCGGAAAACATTTTCCTGATTGGCGACATCATCGATTTCTGGGCCATGCGCCGGGGCATCTGCTGGACGCCGGCACAAAACACCGTGGTTCAGAAAGTGTTGCGGCGGGCGCGGCACGGCGAGCGTGTGGTGTTCATTCCCGGTAATCACGACGAAGCCCTGCGCGATTATTGCGGGGTGGCGTTCGGTGATATCGAAGTGGCCGATGAACTGATCCATCAGGCCGCCGATGGCAAGCGTTACCTGCTGATCCATGGCGATCAGTTCGATCAGGTGACGCGGCATCACCGCTGGGTCGCCTTGCTGGGCGATCAGGCTTACGAGTTGCTGGTCCGCCTCAATCTCTGGTTGTCCTGGCTGCGCCGCAAGCTCGGCATGCCGGGGTACTGGTCGCTGGCGGGTTACGCCAAGCGCAAGGTCAAGACGGCCCTGAATTTCATTTTCGATTTTGAGGAATCCGCCATCCGGCATGCCCGCGAGCGCGGCCTCGATGGCGTCATCTGCGGCCATATCCACTGGGCTGCGCTGCGCGAGATCGAGGGCCTGCGTTACGTGAATTGTGGGGATTGGGTGGATTCCTGTACGGCGATCGTCGAGCACTTCGACGGGCGTCTTGAGCTGGTTACCTGGGATGCCGCGACGTCGCACCCGGTGTCGCCGACGGTCGACGATGTGGTGGAGGTCTAAATGCGTGTGCTGATGGTGTCCGATGTCTATTTCCCCCGGGTGAATGGGGTGTCTACCTCGATGGAAACCTTTCGTCGCGTGTTGATGGCGCAGGGGATCGAGGTGCAACTGGTTGTGCCGCGTTATGGCGACGAGTCGGATGAGCCCGGGATTCATCGGGTCGCAGGACGTCCCATTCCGGGGGACCGGGAAGATCGTCTGGTGAGCTGGTCGGCCATGCAGCCTGCGGTGCAGGCCGCCGCCCGGACGTGTGATGTCGTGCATATCCAGACGCCGTTTGCCGCGCACTATGCCGGACTCAAAGCCGCCCGTCAGTGGGGCAAGCCGGTACTGGCGACCTATCACACCCTGTTCGAAGCCTATTTCGAACACTATCTGCCCTATCTGCCGAAATCCTGGTTGCAAGGGGCTGCCCGCCGTTTTTCCCGGCAGCAGTGCAATGCACTCGATGCGCTGGTGGTGCCGTCCAGCGCCATGCAGCAGCGTCTGAGCGCGTACGGCGTGCGCACCCAGATGCATGTTTTGCCGACGGGGATTCCGTTGGGGCAGTTTCGGGGCGGGGATGGGGCGGCCTTCCGCACCCGTTTGGGGATTGCGCCGAAGCGGCCGCTCGCCTTGTTTGTCGGGCGGGTAGCGCACGAAAAAAACATCGGCTTTCTCATTGAGGCCATCCGGCATGCGCGTCTGGCCTGTCCAGATGCCTTGCTGCTGATTGCCGGGGAAGGGCCGGCCCTGCCCGCTTTGCAGGTGCAGGTGGCACGCCTGGGCTTGCAGGACGCGGTGCGTTTCGTCGGTTATCTGGATCGGCGTACCGACTTGCCGGCCTGCTATGCCGCCGCCGATGTCTTCGTCTTTGCCTCGCGTACCGAAACGCAGGGTTTGGTGCTGCTGGAGGCCATGGCGGCCGGTCTGCCTGTTCTCGCGCAGGCCGAAATGGGGACCGTCGACATCCTGGCCCCGGGGCGTGGCGCCTGGGTGCTGCCGAATGATCCGATTGCCTTTGGCACCCAGTTGGGCGCCTTCCTGAAGGATCCCGGTCTGTGGCCCGGCATGGCGCGGGAGGCGGAGGCGTATGCGGCAAGCTGGTCGGACGCGGCGATGGGCGTCCGCTTGGCAGGGCTGTATGAACAACTCTGCGGGCGACTCAATCCCGTACCGGACATGCTGGCCGTCGTCCCGAACTGACTTTCTTTTCAACGCAGGCAGGGGCGCCCGGCGCTTGCTGCCGGAAGCTGGAGTTTGCATGCACGATCCTGCCCCGGAGTCTCTGGGTCTTCATCCGGAACACGAGTCCCCGTTCAAGGGAAAGACCGGCTTGCGCCGTGTCTGGAATGCCTTCAACTATTCGCTGGCCGGCCTGCGGGCGGCCTATCTCTGCGAGGATGCCTTTCGTCAGGAGGTCTGGCTGGCGGTTGTCCTGATCCCCCTGGCGTTCTGGCTGCCGGTCGATTGGCAGGGGCGGGCGCTGATGCTGGCCAGTGTGCTGCTTGTCCTCGTCATCGAACTGCTCAATTCTGCGGTGGAGGCGGTGGTTGACCGCGTCAGCCTGGAAAACCACCGCCTGGCAAAGCGGGCCAAGGATATCGGGAGTGCCGCCGTGCTCGTCAGCCTGCTCATCGTGTTGGCCGTCTGGGGCTGTGTCCTCGCGGGGAGTCTGGGATGAGCCTGAATATCGTGTTCGTCACGGAAACCTATCCGCCCGAGGTCAATGGCGTGGCCATGACGGTGGGCCGTCTGGTGCAGGGCTTGCGGGCCGCGGGGCATCATGTGATGGTGGTGCGTCCCCGGCAAAGCGGTGAATCGCCGGAAAAGGCGGGTTATGAACTGGTCCGCAGTTTGCCCATTCCCGGCTATCCGGGCTTGCGCTTCGGTTTGCCGGCGGGCGGGTTGTTGCGGCGTCTGTGGCGGCAGCAGCCCCCGGATGTCGTGCATGTGGTGACCGAAGGTCCGCTGGGCTGGTCGGCGGTCAACGCCGCCCGGGCCCTGAAAATCCCGGTGACCTCGGGCTTTCATACCAATTTCGACCGCTACAGCGTGCACTACGGGCTGGGGTTCCTGCGCCCGGCCGTGGCGGCGTATCTGAGAACCCTGCATCGTCGGACACGGGCCACCATGGTGCCGACCGAGGCGCTGGCGGCGGACCTGGCCGGGGAGGGGATTCAAGGCGTGCGCGTGGTCGGGCGGGGGGTGGATACCCAGTTGTATCGGCCCGAGCAGCGTTGCGAGGCGCTACGCCAGCGCTGGCTGCAGGGCGGGCGTGGGCCGGTCTGTCTCTATGTCGGACGTCTCGCCCCGGAAAAAAACCTGGCCCTGGTCGAAGCAAGTTTTGCCGCGCTGGCTGCTGTACAGCCGGATGCGCGCATGGTCTGGGTGGGGGATGGGCCGGCCCGCAGTGCGCTCGCGGCGCGCCATCCGACACATCTTTTCACGGGGCAGCAGGTGGGCGAGGATTTGGCCCGCCATTACGCCAGTGCCGACCTCTTCCTCTTTCCGAGCCTGACCGAGACCTACGGCAATGTTGTGGCCGAGGCGATGGCCAGCGGGCTGCCGGTGGTCGCCTATCGGAGTGCAGCGGCCGCCGCCCTGATCGTGAACGGGGAGAATGGCGTAGTGGTGGCGCCGGGGGATGAGGCGGCCTATGTGCGGGCGGTGCTGGACTTGATGGCTGCACCGCAGAGCGGGCCGCGCCTGGGGATGGCTGCCCGCGAACGCATGCTGTCGCACAGCTGGTCGCGGGTGGTTCAGGATTTCCTCGCCGTACTCGACGAGGCGATCTCCGGTCAGAACTCGGCGTGTGCGCGCAGCGAGGTGATGGCAGCAGGCCCGCGGTCTGCGTTGTAGCCGGGGTTGGCAATGCGCTGATAACCGGCGCTCAGCCACAGGCCACGGGTGGCTTGCAGGCTGTAGTAGGTTTCGATGCTGTTTTCGGCCCGGTAATTGAGTTGACCGTCGCCGATGAAGAAAGAAATCCCGCCCTGCGCCAGGTAGTTGCGGCGGTCTTTGGAGAGGCCGTTGCGCATCCAGGCCAGGCCGAAGGTGTCGTCCGGACGGCCCCAGGCGCTGCCCTTGAGGGCGAAACCGGTCGCCATGCCGCTGTCGGCCTCGGTGAAGGCGTAGGTTTCGGTGCGGCCGTCGCTGCGCGACAGGCGCAGAAACACGCCGAGATCGGCGGTAATGGCCTGTTCCAGATTCAAGACCAGGCCGTACTTGATGCGGGCACCCTCGCGCACGTTCAGGATGGCCTGCTGGTCCGGACCTGGATTATTGGCGAGCCAGCGGCTCGCATCGCTGTAGCGGGCCACCTGGGCCCGGTTACGCCAGGCCAGCAGACGGACTTTGCCGGGTTGGTCGCCGAGCATGTGCTGGCGCTCCAGCTCGATCTGGTCGCCGTAGTATTTGCCGATACGGTAATCGATCGGCAGACCATTCGGGACTTTCGGGCCGGTCATGCGTCCGAAGCGCAGCACGTAATTGTCCTGATACCACTCGCCGGCAAAACCCCAGCCGAAGCCGCGCGCATCAGCCGCGTAGTCGTAGGCGATCGGAGCCATGTTTGCCCAGTTCATGAACTGGGTGCGGGGGTCCTTGGCGTAGGCGTTGTCGTCAAAGATGTCGAGGACGGAAAAGTTGCCGACGGTCAGGACGAAACGGTCCTTGGCCACGTGGCCGGCCATCTGGTTGAAATCGGATGCCTGATACTCGGTGTCCTGACCCAGTGCCCAGGTTTGCCGGACAAAAGCGCGCTGGCGGTAGATTTTCAGCTGATTGCCGGAGGCGCGGGTGGCCTCGCCATTGGTGAAGCCGCCCAGGCCGGTCAGGCCGGACATCGCGTCGCCCTGGCCGGCTTCAATGTTCAGATAGGCTTCCCCGCCCTGCCAGAGGCGCGCGCCGAGGAAAGCAGTGCTCGTGAAGGTATAGGCATCTTCACCAGCCCCATTGAGACTGTTGCGGCCGTTGTAAGGGGAGCGGAAACTGCTGCTGTGCTGGCCGATGTAGGTGGCTTGCCCCTTGGCCTGCCAGGCTTCGGTGGGTTGCTCGGTCTCGGCATGTGCGACGAAGGGCAGGCAGGCAAGTGTCAGGAGTAGGCAGCGCATGAGTCAGTCAGAATACGATAGCCCATCATTATAGTTCGTCGGGGATGACTGTCTGATGACATCGCTGCACGTCATGGACTACGACTTTAGTATTGTTTTCATAAATCGAACTTTATAATGGCTGTTCTCGACCCCGTTCGTGCATGTGGGCATTGGATGCCGGCGTGGGCAACTTTCTCGTTTGCTTTGTCCTGGTGAGCCATGCGCAGCATTCCGTCTTTGCCGTTTCTCGTTGGCTGCACGCTGCTCGGTGCCGCTGTTCCCATGGCGTACGCGGCGAGTGCTGACGAGGGGGCAGATCTGTATTTCACCGATCTGCCGGTGGTGGCTACCGTCAGTCGTCTGCCGCAACGCCTCGACCAGGCGCCGACCTCGGTCACGGTGCTGGACCGGGAGCTGATCCGGGCTTCCGGCGCACGGGATCTGAACGATGTCTTCCGGCTGGTGCCGGGTTTCATGACCTATCCCGCCAATACCGACTCATCTCGTGTGGCCTACCACGGGATGAGCGACGAGGATTATTCGCCGCGGGTGCAGGTGCTGGTCGATGGGCGTTCCATGTATTCCCCGCTGTTTCGCAACGGGGTGAATTGGTCGCTGATCCCGGTCAGCATTGCCGATATCGAACGCATCGAAGTGGTTCGGGGCAGCAACAACGTTTCCTATGGCGGGAATGCCTTTCTCGGGGTGATCAACATCATCACGGTGGATCCGGCCATGGTGCGCGGCGTCTCGGTCTCTACCAATCAGGGCAATCAAGGCGTGCAGGATTACAGCGTGCGCGGTGGGGGCGCCTTGGGTGAGGTGGGCCATTTTCGCCTGACCTACGAGCAGCGCGATGATCGCGGCTTGACCGACCGTTATGACTGGCGCGACTACAACCGCTCCCGCCTGCTCTCGCTGCGTGCCGATGTGCAGGTCAGCAGCGAGGACCTGATCGAGTTCAGCCTGGGCCGTGTCGAAGCGAGCAATCTTTCCGGGCGTCTGGATCGCAGCGGTACGACGGTGCTGTCCACCGGCAAGGCGGATGATCCGCTGCGTGACTACCAGCAAGCAAGTACTCACCTGCAAGTGCAGTGGCGACGGGCCATGGGGGCGGATGCAGAGTTCCGCTTGCGCTATGCCGTGACGGACGACTGGGCCAATGATGCGCACCAGGAAACCAAGAGCAGCCCGTTTACCGGTGGGCCCTATTATCAGACTGTCGATGCCTATGGCGGACACAGTGTGACGCACGAGCTGGAGGCGCAGCATGTCTTTTCTCCCGTGCGGGACACGCGTCTGGCCTGGGGGGGCAGCTGGCGCTACAGCAGCCTGAGTTCGCCGGATTACCTGTACGGCTTGGGCGACGTGACGCGGGAGACCAGCCGTCTGTTCGGCAACCTGGAATGGCGACCCCGGCAATGGTTTACCGGCAACCTGGGGTTGGCGGTCGAGCGGGACAGTTTCGCCGGGACGCATCTCTCCAACCGGGCCAGTGCCAACTTCCACCTGGATGAGCAAAATACCCTGCGCCTCGGCTATGCGCGGGCTTACCGGGCGGCCAGCATTGTCGATTACGTGGGCGATCGCCGCCATCTGCCGTATGCCACGGTATCGGGCACGCCGGTCGAGGCGGGCAGCGTCTATCGCCGCCGTTTTCTCGGTGACGGATCGCTGGGGGTCGAGCGTCTGGATACCTACGAAATCGGCTATCTCGGCGAATTGAAATCCTGGCGGATGTCGATGGATGTACGGGCCTTCATTGAGAAGATTCCCAATCGTTTCATGACGCCGATCGAGCGGACCCTGGCCGATGGTTACTGCAACGTGCTCGGCATCGGTGCCGTGCCGGTATGTACCGGGGTCAAGGCCGATTACACGACGCCCATTCAGGCCGTGCAGATCAGCGGTCTGGAGTACCAGTGGCGCTGGCAGCCGCTGGAGGGAACGCGGCTGATGCTGAGCCAGGCCTTTGTCAAAATCACGGCGGATTTCCTGCCCGGGGTCGCGTACAAAGAGTCGCTGCGTCTGCTGACCAATGAATCTTCGCCCACCCACAGCACCTCATTGTTCTGGATGCAGAAATTGCCGCTGGGGATGGAATTGTCGCTGGCGGGTTACTGGGTTGGCCATCACCGCTGGTCGCAAAACACGGCGGTGCCCGGCTACCGGCGCCAGGATGCGCGCCTGGCCTATCCCTTCCGTTGGGATGGCCTGCGTGGCGAACTGTCCTACACCGTGCAGTCCCTGGATGGCTCGCAAATTGAATACAAGGGAGCAGTTCCGAGTAGTGTCGATTCAGTGCTGGCGGCGCGGATCGTCGAGCGGCGCCAGTGGGTCGGGGTACGGCTGGACTTCTGAGTGCCTTGCAGCGGCCCGAAGGCCGCTGTCTTCCGTGCGCTCAGGCGCGCTGGATCAGTTCGATCTTGTAGCCATCCGGGTCTTCGACGAAGGCAATGATGGTGCTGCCGTGCTTCATCGGACCGGCTTCGCGGACCACCTTTCCGCCGCGCGCCTTGATGTCGGCGCAGGCCTTGGCCGCATCCGGCACGGCGAGGGCGATATGGCCGTAGCCGTTACCCAGGTCGTAAGACGGCGTATCCCAGTTGTGGGTGAGTTCGAGCACGGCGTCGGTATCCTCGTTGCCGTAGCCGACGAAGGCCAGCGTGAAGCGGCCTTCCGGGTAATCCTGGCGACGCATCAGGTGCATGCCGAGGATTTCGGTGTAAAAAGCGATGGCGCGATCGAGATCGCCGACGCGGATCATGGTGTGCAGAATACGCATGCTGTTTCCTTGGTTTTAAGCGTAAATTGGGAGTTGACCGCCGAGCTGGCGCAGCGCGAGGCGCTGGGCTTGCCAGTCGGGGCAGAGTGCTGCCACCACAGACCAGAAACGCGGGCTGTGGTTCATTTCCTTCAGGTGGGCGAGCTCATGGCAGACCACGTAGACGGCAGTCGGCAACGGTAAAAAGACCAGTCGCCAGTTAAGTGCGATGTGGCCCCGGCTGTTGCAGCTGCCCCAGCGCGTGCGGGCCGATGACAGCCGGAGCGGCGGCGTCGGCACGCCGAGGCGTGCGGCATGTTCTGCCAGCAGGCCGTGCAGCACCTGCCGCGCATGGGCCTTGAGGACGGATTCCAGGGCTTGAGGCGCGTCGACCGTCGGACTCGTCGTGAGATGCAGCTGGCCACCTTCAAGCCGGCCGCTGGCACGCTTGCCCTGCGTCAGGTGCAGCGGGGTGGGCAGGCCGAAGACCGGGATGAGCGCACCGTTATGCAAGGGTGTCGTGGCGGGCTGGGGGCGGTTTGCCCAATGGGTGAGTTTGTCGAGCACCCAGTCGGCGTGCTGCCGGATCAGGGTTTCAATGTCGCTGAGGCGGGCCCGCACCGGGGCGCCGACGCGCAGGCCGCGCTGGTCGATGGCAAGGCCGATGCTGCGGCGGCTGGAGCGCCGCAGGCTGTAGGTAATCGTCCGGGGGCCGAGCTGAATCTGGTGCTGGGCTTCAGGCAGCCTGGATGGCATCCGGATTCGGGTAGCGGTGCGGGGAAATACGGCGCATCTCGGCTTCGATCCAGGCTTCGGCGCGCTGATTGACCTCGGCCTCGCTGAGACCGGTGGCGTCGAAGGCCGGGCCGATGCTGATGGTGACGGTGCCCGGCTTCTTGATGAAGGCCTGACGCGGCCAGAGTTCGCCGGCATCGTGCGCGATCGGCACGACCTTGCAGCCGACGTGCGTGGCGAGATAGGCGCCGCCTGCCTTGTAACGCTTGGTCTGCCCGGGGGCGACACGCGTGCCTTCCGGGAAGATGATGACGTAGAAACCTTGCTGCAGGCGCTCACGCCCCTGGGTCACCACTTGGTCCAGCGCTTCCTTGCCAGCCTTGCGGTCGATCGAAATCATCTTCATGGCGGCCAGGCCCCAGCCGACGAACGGCACCTTGAGCAATTCCTTCTTCAGCACGAAGACGCAGTAGGCGCCATCCGGCACGCAGTCCTGCAGGGTCATCGTTTCCCAGGCCGATTGGTGCTTGGCGAGAATGACGCAGGCTTCCTTCGGCATGTTTTCCAGGCCGATCACCTTGGGACGGATGCCGAGCAGATGCTCGACGCCCCATTGCGTGCCCAGGCGCCACAGACGCCCGAAACGGTAGGCCCAGGCGCCGCCGAGCAGCGGGCCGGCGATGATGACGAGCGGGGCGCTGAGGATGGACCAGATCAGGGCATAGGCCATGAACAGCGTCGAACGGATCAGATTCATGCCTTGCCCCCGGCGAGGATGGCATCGACGGCCGCCGCGAGGTCGGGGAATTCACGCGTGCCTTCCGGCAGGTTGCCTTCGGCCTTGGTTTTTTCGCCTTTGCCGGTGAGCACCAGCATCGGCTGGCAGCCGGCGGCAGCGCCGGCTTGCAAATCTCGCAGAGAGTCGCCGACGGTCGGCACGCCGTTCAGGTCGATATTCAGGGTGTCGGAAATGCGCTTGAACATGCCGGGCTTGGGCTTGCGGCAGTCACACTTGGCATCGGCCGTGTGCGGGCAATAGAAAATGGCATCGACGCGACCGCCGACATTGAACAGGGCCTTGTGCATCTTTTCATGGATGGCATTCAGGGTGTCCATGTCGAACAGGTTGCGGCCGATGCCGGACTGGTTGGTCGCCACGACCACCCGGTAGCCTGCCTGATTGAGGCGGGCAATGGCTTCCAGGCTGCCGGGGATCGGCTTCCATTCGGCCGGGCTCTTGATGAACTGGGCGGAATCGAAATTGATCACGCCGTCGCGGTCCAGGATGACAAGCTTGGTGGGCATGGCGAGGGTTCCCGGTTAAGCGGAGAGCTTGGACAGATCGGCCACCTTGTTCATGGCGGTGTGCAGCTTGGCGAGCAGGCCCAGGCGGTTGGCCTTGAGCGCCGGATCGTCGGCATTGACCATGACGCCATCGAAGAAAGCATCGACCGGGGCGCGCAGGGCAGCCAGCGCCGAGAGCGACTCGGTGTAGTCGCCGGTGGCAAAGGCGGCATCAGCCTGCGGCACCACATCGACCAGCGCGGCATGCAGGGCGACTTCGGCGGCTTCCTTGAGGAGGGCGGCATCGACCACGGCTTCCACCGGGTTTTCGACCTTCTTCAGGATGTTGCCGACACGCTTGTTGGCGGCGGCCAGGGCAGCGGCTTCCGGCAGGGCCGAGAAGGCGCGCACGGCAGCGAGGCGCTTCGGAATGTCGCCCAGGCGTTGCGGACGCTGGCTGACCACGGCATCGACTTCCTGCGCGGTATAGCCTTCATCGCGCAGGCTGCCGGCGAGGCGGTCATAGATGAAGTCGGCCAGTGCGGATTCGGCCGGCTTGAAGCCATCGACCGTCGAGAAGGCACGACCGGCGACGGTCAACAGCCCGACGAGCGGCAAATCCAGATCGTTTTCTGCCAGCATGCGGATCACGCCCAGCGCGTGACGGCGCAGGGCGAAGGGGTCCTTGTCGCCGGTCGGAATCTGGCCGATGCCGAACATGCCGACCAGGGTTTCCAGCTTGTCGGCCAGCGCGACGACGGTGCCGACGCGGTTGCGCGGCAGGCTGTCGCCGGCGAAGCGCGGCTTGTAATGATCTTCGATGGCATCGGCGACGTCGGCATCGAGGCCGTCGTGCTGGGCGTAGTAACGGCCCATGATGCCCTGCAGTTCCGGGAACTCGCCGACCATGTCGGTGAGCAGGTCGGCCTTGGCCAGCACGGCAGCCTGTTCGGCGTGAGCAGCCAGCGCACCGCCGCCCAGCTGGTCGGCAATGGCGCGGGCAATGGCGGCCACGCGCTGGACGCGTTCGCCCTGCGTGCCCAGCTTGTTGTGATAGACCACTTTGGAGAGGCCGATGATGCGGGACTCGAGCGACTTCTTGCGATCCTGATCGAAGAAGAACTTGGCGTCGGCCAGGCGCGGGCGCACGACGCGCTCGTTGCCCTGCACGATGGCGCTCGGATCGGCCGGGCTGATGTTGCTGACGACCAGGAACTGGTTGGTCAGCTTGCCCGAATTTTCCACACTGCCGTCGAGCAGCGGGAAGTATTTCTGGTTGGCCTTCATGGTCAGGATCAGACATTCCTGCGGCACGGCGAGGAATTCGGCTTCAAACTGACCGATCAGCACGTTCGGGCGCTCGACCAGAGCGGTCACTTCGTCGAGCAGGGCGTCGTCTTCGATCGGCTTCAGATTCGCGCCGGCCTTGGCTGCGGCGGCGGCCAGCTGGCGGGCAATTTCCGCCTTGCGCTCGGCAAAGGCGGCGATCACGGCACCGTCGCGGCGCATCGTCTCGGCATAGGCATCGGCATTGGCGATGACGACCGGCGACACAGCGGCTTCAAAACGATGGCCTTGCGTCGTGTTGCCGGCATTCAGGCCGAGCACGGCGACCGGCACGACGCTGTCGCCATGCAGGGCGATCAGGCTGTGGGCAGGGCGGACAAAATTGACGCTGCTCCAGCCATCCTGCAGCTGGTAGGTCATGACCTTGGGAATGGGCAGCGCGGCCAGCGCTGCTTCGATGGCCTTCTGCAGCCCTTCGGCCAGCGTGGCACCCTTGGCCAGGCTGTCGTAGAAGAGGATGTCGGCCTTGCCGTCGTTCTCGCGGCGCAGGCTGGTCACGGCAGACGCGTCGGCTCCCAGGGCGGCCAGCTTCTTGAGCAGGGCCGGGGTGGCGTTGCCATCGGCGTCCAGACCGACGGCCACCGGCATCAGCTTCTGCACGACCGGCTTGTCGGCGGCGACGGCCAGGACATCGGTGATGTGCGCAGCCAGACGGCGCGGTGAGGCATAGGCGGTGACGGCGGCGGTCGACGGGGCCAGACCGGCATTTTTCAGCGAGGTCACCAGCGCGCTGGCAAAGGCATCGCCCAGCTTCTTCAGCGCCTTGGGCGGCAGTTCTTCAACGAAGAGTTCAACGAGGAGATTTTTCGACGACATATCAGGCAGCTTTCTTGGCGTTCTGTTCTTCGAGCTTGGCCAGCACATCGGCGGCCCATTCCTTCGGCGCCATCGGGAAGCCGAGGCGGGCGCGGGAATCGAGATAGGCCTGGGCCACGGCGCGGGCCAGGTTGCGGATGCGGCCGATGTAGGCGGCACGCTCGGTCACCGAGATGGCGCCACGGGCATCCAGCAGGTTGAAGGTGTGCGCGGCCTTGAGCACCTGCTCGTACGCCGGTAGGGCCAACTGGGCATCCATCAGATGCTGGGCCTGCTTTTCGTGCGCGCCGAAGGCGGTGAACAGGAAGTCGGCATCGGAATGCTCGAAGTTGTAGGTCGACTGCTCGACCTCGTTCTGGTGATAGACGTCGCCGTAGGTCAGGCCCTCGGTCCATACGAGGTCATAGACGTTCTCGACGCCCTGCAGGTACATGGCCAGACGTTCCAGACCGTAGGTGATTTCGCCGGTGATCGGCTTGCAGTCGATCCCGCCCACCTGCTGGAAGTAGGTGAACTGGGTGACTTCCATGCCGTTCATCCAGACTTCCCAGCCCAGGCCCCAGGCGCCCAGCGTCGGGTTCTCCCAGTCGTCCTCGACGAAACGGACGTCGTTCTTCTTGAGGTCGAAACCGAGGGCTTCGAGCGAGCCGAGGTAGAGTTCGAGGATGTTGTCCGGCGCCGGCTTCAGCACCACCTGGTACTGGTAGTAGTGCTGCATGCGGTTCGGGTTCTCGCCGTAGCGGCCGTCCTTCGGGCGGCGCGAGGGCTGGACGTAGGCGGCTTTCCACGGCTCCGGGCCGATGGCGCGCAGGAAGGTGGCGGTGTGGCTGGTGCCGGCGCCGACTTCCATGTCGTACGGCTGGAGCAGGGCGCAGCCCTGGTCGCTCCAGTATTGTTGCAGGCGCAGGATGATTTCCTGGAAAGTCGGTTTCTTCGTGGCGGTGTTGCTGGTGCTCATCGGACGCACTCGATCTGGATTCGAAACGCTCGATTTTACTTGCTTTTGCCCCGGCTTGCGCGGAACGAAGGCAGCGCAGTGCTGTCGGATCAAATGCTTAAGGAGGAAATGAATGATGGCAGTTGAAAAAGCGACCCTGGCCGGCGGCTGCTTCTGGTGTCTGGAGGCGGCCTTCGAGCAACTGGAAGGCGTGCTCTCAGTGTGTCCCGGCTACATGGGCGGGCCTTTGCCCAATCCGACCTACGAGGCGGTGTGTACCGGCGGAACCGGCCATGCCGAGGTGATACAGATCGAGTTTGATCCGGCCCGGATCGAGTTTGAAACCCTGCTCTCGGCTTTTTTTGCCTTGCATGACCCGACGACCCTGAATCGCCAGGGGAATGATGTGGGCACGCAATACCGCTCGGCCATCTTCTGGCACACGCCGGCCCAGCGCGATGCCGCGCAGGCGATGGTGCAACGGTTCAATGCGGCCGGGATCTGGCCGGATCCGGTGGTCACGGAGATTGTGGCGGCCAGCCCCTTTTATGCGGCGGAGGCGTATCACCACCAGTATTTCCGCAAAAATCCGTACCAGGGTTACTGCATGGCCGTCGTGGCGCCCAAGGCGGCCAAGCTGCGCGAACTCTTTCCGAGTCGGATCAAGCCGGACTGAGGGTTTCAGGCCGTTTCCGACGGTCGACCGTCGGACGCGGGTGTTTTTAGCCAGCCGTCGAGTTTCTCGAAAAGCTGCGCCGCGTTGATCGGCTTGGTCAGATAGTCGTCCATGCCGGCCTCGAGGCAGCGTTCGCGGTCGCCTTGCATGGCATTGGCCGTCATCGCCAGGATCGGCGTGTGGGCCAGCTGGTTGGCGGTTTCGCGCTGGCGGATGCGGCGGGTGGCTTCGATGCCATCCATGACCGGCATCTGCATGTCCATCAGGATCAGGTCGTAATGTTCGGCGCCGCTGAAGGCGAGGGCCTTTTCCCCGTTGTCGGCCACATCGGTCCAGTAGCCGCGGCGCTTGAGCAGGGTGAGCGCGACCTTCTGGTTGACCGGGTTGTCCTCGACCAGCAGGATGCGGGCGGTGGCCATCGGCGTTTGAGTGCTGGCAACTTGGCCGCTCTGCAGCGTCGGCGCAGCCTCGATGACTTCGGCAGGCTGGCGTAAGGGCAGCGAAAAGTGGAAGCAGCTGCCTTGGCCGAGTTCGCTGTCGACCCAGAGGCGGCCGCCGAGCAGACGGATGAGCTGACGGGTGATGCTCAGGCCAAGGCCGGTTCCGCCGAATTTGCGGGTGATCGACGCATCGGCCTGGGCGAAGGCTTCGAAGATGTGACTGAGTTGTTCGCGGGAAATGCCAATACCGGTATCGCGCACGGCAAAATGCAGTTCTTCGCCCCCGTTGCGGGCGGGGCGGCGACTCACACTGAGGCGGATTTCTCCCTGTTCGGTAAATTTCAGCGCGTTACCGAGCAAATTGAGCAGGATCTGCCGCAGGCGAACCGGGTCGGCCACGATGTGGGTCGGGCAGTCTGCCGCAATATCGACCTTGAGCGCGAGGCGTTTTTCGGTGGCACGAATGCCGATCGGGCCGCTGACTTCGCCAATGCAGGGACGCAGTTCGAAGGGAATCTGCTCGATGGCGAGCATGCCGGCTTCGATTTTTGAGAAGTCCAGGATGTCGTTCAGGATAGTGAGCAAATTGTCGGCGGATGATTTGACGAGGCCGAGGAAGTTGCGTTGCTCGTCGTCCAGTTCGGTGTCCAGCACCAGTTCGGTCATGCCGATGATGCCGTTCATCGGGGTGCGAATCTCGTGGCTCATGTTGGCCAGGAACTCGCTCTTGGCGCGGTTGGCTGCCTCCGCTGCTTCCTTGGCCTGTTCGAGTTCGATGCGGCCCGATTCGCGTTCGGCGACCAGGCGGCTGACCACCAGACTCAATTGGTTCAAGTCCTGGGCGCCGCTTTCGTCGTGAGCGATTTCGCTGGCTGGCAGCAAGGTGGTGACCACATGGCGCAGGGCGGTGAGTGCGGCTTCGCGGCTTTCGAGCTCGGACTGCAGGCTGTGGGTGGTGCGTTGCAGGAGTTCGAAGGCGGGCCGGAATTCGCTGGGCAGACTGTCGAGATGAAGCGCAAATGTGTCTGATTCGGCGGCGGCTTTAGCGCTGTGTTCCAGATGCTGGACGTTTTCCAAGGCCCCGAGCCAGCGCTTGAGCGGCAGGCGGATGAGCAGCAGGCCGCCGAAGAGGCTGGTGCAGGCGAGCGCCAGGGCGATGATGATCTGTTCCCAGAGTGCGCTGGCGATATTTTCAACAGCAAAACTCAGGCGCAGGATGCCGTAGTCGACACCGCCGGCGGCAATCGGGCGATTGATGTCGGGCAGTTCGTCAGCCAGGCGCTGTACCAGCCATTCCGGCGCTTGATTGACGTGTCCGGCATTCAGGTTATGGCTTTCAACCGAGCCTTCCTTGAGATCGATGAACCGGGCTTGGTCAAAGGCGGAACGCAGGGTGACGTTGTCGAGCGTGCGATGAATGGTGTCGTAGTCACCAATCACCGCACTGTCGGAGACAGACTGCGCAGCGACCTCGAGGAGGACGGAAGAGGCTTGCTGGGTTTCTTCGACGACCTTGTGATATTCGGCGCTGAAGAAGAGCAGCAGGCCGCCGCCGACGAAGAGCACCAGCGTCAGTGAATACAGTGCATAAATGCGACTGCTGAGGGAGTGGGGAAGCCAGCGCACGAAGGTCGATCAGCGCAACGAGGCGGGGGCCGATTTATAGAAACGGCGATAGGCCGCGTAGTCATCCATGCTGGCCGGCAGGAAATAGGCTTGAGGGTCCAGGCCGACTTCTGCCGAGGCGCGGGTCAGGATGGCGCGGCCTTCCGGGTTGCGGTGCATGTTGATGAAGGCCGAAGCGACGGCTTTCACATCTTTCTCGGGGACTTTGCTGGACGCCATCAGCGCGAGGTCGTGGAAGCCCTCGGAGGTCCAGAGCACCTTGAACTTGCGGTTTTCACGCGAGGCGTAGCCATCCACGAGTGCGGAATTGCTGCCGACCGCCTTGGCTTTGCCGGCAAAGAGCTGGGCAAAGGCGGCATTCTGGTTGCCGGCAAAAACCGGCTTGACCTTGATGTCCTTGCCCAGCAGGTAGGCGTAAGGGACTTTGTAGCCGATGAAGGCCTCCGGGCCGGCAATCTGCCCGTGGATGGGCGGGGTCCAGCGGCGGCCAAAAACCTTCCAGCCCAGTTGTTCGCGCTCCGGGCTGAAGAGATGGTTCGAGAAAACGAATTCGACCTCTTTGGCGAGGACGTAGGAGGTGGTGTCCGCCGAGGTGCGGCCGATTTTCAACTCCAGTTTGACGCCACTGGCGTTGCTCACATATTTGATGATCGGATTCCAGTAAGCGGCGGTATTCTGGATGTCCCACTGGTTGACCGGCGAAAAGCGGTAAGTGGGCGTATCCGCTGCAAAGGCGGTGTGGGCGAGGCCGACGGTCAGGGCCAGGGCGAGGCGGCAGAGTGTGCGGATCATGGTGCTTTCGTCAATGCATTCCCACTGAGTACGATAATGACAATAGCGGCTCGCTGCAACGGTTGGCTGGCGTTTTTCCTGCTTTTTATATTTTGCTGTCGCGCCGACGGTAGAGCAGGCCGATCCCCGCGCCGAGCAAGGCCAGGAAGGCGCCATCGCCCCAGCGCCCATAGGGCGTGCTGCCTTGACGAGCCTGAACCTGGCCGCTGAGCACGCCGGTCTTGAAGGCCGGCAGGCGGGCGTCGATTTCGCCATTGTGGCGAATGATCGCGGTCATGCCCGTATTGGTGGCGCGCAGCATGGGGCGGCCGGTTTCGAGGGCGCGCAGGCGGGCAATCTGGAGGTGCTGCGGTTGGGCCAGCGAATCGCCGAACCAGGCGGTGTTGGAAAGATTGGCGAGGATGCCGGCGGCCGGTAGCGGGCGAATGATTTCATCGCCGAAAACATCCTCGTAGCAGATGTCGACCGCGACCGAGCGGCCAGCGACCTGCAAGGGCGCTTGCCGGGCTGGCCCGCGTGAGAAGGAGGAGGCCGGAATATTGGCCTGGGCCATGAACCAGGCGAAACCGGGCGGGATGAATTCGCCGAACGGGACCAGATGGTGTTTGCTGTAACGCTGGCTGGGGGCGCTGCCGAGGCTGATGGCGCTGTTGAAATAGCGCTCGGGGTCGCCGGTCAGGGTGCCGACAATGAGGTCCCCGTGCTGGCGGCGTGCCAGTTGGGCGAAAGCTGCCAGGTAATCCGGCGGCATCTGGTCGATGAAGATCGGGAAGGCGGTTTCCGGAAGCAGGGTGAGTTGCGCCGGATGCTGGCTCATCAACTGCTGGTACAGATCGAGCGAGGCAAAGAAAGCCTCGGGGCGGAATTTCATTTCCTGAGGGATATTGCCTTGAATCAGCGCCACGCTGATCGGTTCGCCGTCGGGCGCGGTCCATTCGATCTGGCGCAGGCCCTGGCTCAGGCAGCAGAGGATCAGGACGATCAGCCAGCCACGACGGGAGGCGAACAACAGGGTGCCGCACAGCACGACCAGAAAACTCAGACCATGCACACCGAGCACGGGGGCGAAGCCGGCCAGCGGGCTGGGCGGTGTTTGGCTGTAGCCGACGGTCAACCACGGAAAACCCGTCAAAAACCAGCCGCGCAGCCAGTCGACCGTCGCGATCAGTAGCGCGAAGGCCAGCGCGCTGCGCCAGCCGTCTTGCGGGGCAAAACGCCGGAACAGGGCGCCTGCCAGGGCCGGGTAGAGGGCCATTGCGGCACAGAATAGCAGGGTGGCTGTGCCGGCCAGCCAGGCGGGCATGCCGCCGAATACCGAGAGGCTGACGAAGATCCAGGAAACGCCGCCCAGAAAGAAGGCAAGGCCGAAACAGTAAGCCAGCAGGGTCGCCTGGCGCACGTTGGGGGCCTGGCGGAGCAGCACGTACAGGCCGCCCCAGATCAGCGGGGCCAGCCAGAAGGCCTCGAGCGGTGCAAAACAGGCGACGCCCAGCGCACCCAGCAGGCCGCTCAATGCGTAACGCAGCGCCGGATGGTCAGGCAGTCGCAGCGTCCGCACCGGTCTGTGGGGAGGGGGGATTGATGAGCAGGGTGTACAGGCGGCGGCTGTCGGCGCGCAGGACCTGGAAGCGCAGGCCCTCGATGTCGATCACTTCGTTGCGCTTGGGTACGCGGCCGAGGTGGCGTAAGACCAGACCGCCCACCGTATCGCAGTCCTCATCGGAGAACTCGGTGCCGAAGGCGGCATTGAAATCGACGATTTCGGTGCGCGCCTTGACCCGGTAGCGCCCGGAGGTGTCGAGCCGGATGTTGTCGTGGGCTTCGTCGAAGTCGTATTCGTCCTCGATGTCGCCGACGATCTGCTCCAGGACATCTTCAATGGTCACCAGACCGGCGACGCCGCCGTATTCGTTGACGACGATGGCCATGTGATTGCGCGAGACGCGGAATTCGCGCAGCAGCACATTGAGACGCTTGGATTCGGGAATGAAGACAACCGGGCGCAGCCAGTCGCGCAGGTCGAAGTCGGTTTCGGTATGCACGCGCAGCAAGTCCTTGGCGAGCAGGATGCCGAGGACGTTGTCGCGGTCGCCGTTGATGACCGGGAAGCGGGAGTGTGCGGCTTCGATGACGGTCGGAATGATCTCGGCGAGCGGATCATCGACGTCGATGACGTCCATTTGCGCACGCGGGATCATGACATCCGTGACGCGCGTCTCGGAGGCGGCCAGCGCCCCTTCGATGATGGTCAGCGCATCGGCGTCCATCAGATTGCGCGCGTAGGCGGTGTGGAGAATCTGAAGCAGCTGCTCGCGATCTTCGGGCTCGCGCAACAGCAGGGTGGAAAGGCGTTCTAGAAAACCGGGTTTACTAGGGGAACTGTCCATGATGTGTTTTAAGCCGCGCGGTCGTCCGCATAGGGGTCGGGGTAGCCCAGCGCAGCGAGAATCTCCCTTTCTGTGTCTTCCATGGCTTGGGCCTCGTCATCCTCTTCGTGGTCCCAGCCTTGCAAATGCAGCATACCATGCACCGTCAGGTGCGCGTAATGCGCGTCCAGCGGCTTGTTCTGCTCCGCCGCTTCACGGGCGACGACGCTCGGGCAGATGACGAGATCGCCCATGACAAGCGGCTCCGTGTCGTACGGGAAGGACAGCACATTGGTCGCGTAGTCCTTGCCGCGATAGTCACGGTTGAGTTCCTGGCCTTCTTCGGCATCGACCAGGCGGATCGTGATGTTGCCGCCGCCCTCGAGTGCCGCACGCGCCCAGCGCACGAAGTCCGCCCGCAAGGGTAAGCCTTCGCGGTTACAGGCATATTGCACGGAGAGGTTAAGGCGTCTGGAGGCGTTTTTCATAGGCGTCAACGATGCGGGCGACCAGCGGATGGCGCACCACATCTTCCTTTTTGAATTGGGTGAAGGCGAGGCCGCGCACGTCGGAGAGGACCTCGATGGCTTCCTTGAGGCCGCTCTTCTGGCCCTTGGGCAGGTCGATCTGCGTGATGTCGCCGGTGACCACCGCCTTGGCGCCGATGCCGATGCGGGTCAGGAACATCTTCATCTGCTCCGGCGTGGTGTTCTGCGCTTCATCGAGAATGATGAAGGCGTGATTCAGCGTGCGGCCGCGCATGAAAGCGAGTGGCGCGATCTCGATGGCGCGCTTTTCGTAGAGCTTGGCGACGCGGTCGGCACCCATCAGATCGTAAAGCGCATCGTAGAGCGGGCGCAGATAGGGATCGATCTTCTGGGTCAGATCACCCGGCAGAAAGCCGAGGCGCTCGCCGGCCTCGACTGCCGGGCGGGTCAGGATGATGCGCTGGACCATGTCACGCTCGAACGCATCGACGGCCGAGGCCACGGCCAGATAGGTCTTGCCGGTACCGGCTGGGCCAATCCCGAAGGTGATGTCGTGTTCCTGAATGTGCTTCAGGTATTCGACCTGGCGCGGCGTGCGGCCATGCAACTCCGTCTTGCGCGTGATCAGTTGCGGGCCATCGACACCGTGCGGGCTGCCGATACGGCGAACGGGCGCGTTCAGCAGCTCGATCAGGCCGAGCTGGATCGCATCGACCGTCAGCTCGTTGCGGGCCATGGCATAGAAGTGGCGGAGGGCGTCGGCGGTCAACGCTGCTTTTTCGCCCAAAATGGAAAAGCGTTCGTTGCGCCGCCGGATGGTGACGTCGAAGCCGGTTTCGATCTGGCGGATATTCTCATCCAGCGGGCCGCACAAATTGGCCAGCTGCGCGTTGTCGACCGGCGCCAGCGCGAATTCGACCGGCTTCTGCTTGGGGGCGGGCTTAGGCTTCGCGGATGACAATTTCGCCTCGCAGGCTGTGCGGCAGCGCCTCGGTGATGCGGACATCGACAAAGGTGTGGATCAGTCGGGGATTGCCGGCAAAGTTCACAATCCGGTTGTTGTCGGTACGGCCGGCAAGTTCCTTGGCATCCTTCTTCGAGGTGCCTTCCACCAGCACGCGTTGCACCGTGCCAACCATCGACTGGCTGACGGCCTGGGCGAATTCGTCAATCCGCTTTTGCAGACGGCTCAGGCGTGCCGACTTGACCTCGGCCGGCGTGTTGTCGTCGAGCTCCAGGGCTGGCGTGCCGGGGCGGGGGCTATAGATAAAGGAGAAGGAGGCGTCGAACTGCACGTCGTCGATCAGCTTCATGGTTTTTTCGAAGTCCTCATCCGTTTCGCCCGGGAAGCCGACAATAAAGTCGGAGGAGAGCGAGATGTCCGGACGCGCGGCGCGCAGCTTGCGGATGATCGATTTGTATTCGAGGGCGGTGTAGCCGCGCTTCATGGCAGCCAGCACGCGGTCCGAGCCAGCCTGGACCGGCAGGTGGAGATGGGAGACCAGCTTCGGCACCTTGGCGTAGGTGTCGATCAGGCGCTGGCTCATCTCGCGCGGATGCGAGGTGGTGTAGCGGATGCGCTCGATGCCCGGGACTTCTGCGATGTACTCGATGAGCAGTGCCAGGTCGGCCTTTTCATCCGTGCCTTCCATGTCGCCCCGGTAGGCATTCACGTTCTGTCCGAGCAGCGTGACTTCCTTGACGCCGTGGGTGGCCAGATCGGCCACTTCGGTCAGGACATCAGTGAAGGGGCGGGAGACTTCGCCGCCGCGGGTGTAGGGAACAATACAGAAGGTGCAGAATTTGGAGCAGCCTTCCATGATGGAGACAAAGGCGGCCGCGCCCTTGATCTCGGCCGGCGGCATGGCGTCGAACTTCTCGATTTCCGGGAAGGAAACGTCGACCGCAGCCTTGCCCTTTTCTTTCCGCTCGGCAATCAGTTGCGGCAGGCGGTGCAGGGTCTGCGGGCCGAAGACAATATCGACATAAGGTGCACGGGCGACAATCGCGTCGCCTTCCTGGCTGGCAACGCAGCCACCAACGCCAATGACCAGATTGGGGTTCTGTTGTTTAAGGTGTTTGACGCGGCCCAGATCATGGAAAACTTTTTCCTGTGCCTTCTCGCGGACCGAGCAGGTATTGAACAGGATGATGTCGGCTTCCTCGGGGTTGTCGGTCTTGACGATGCCTTCTGCGGCATTGAGCACGTCGGCCATCTTGTCCGAATCGTACTCGTTCATCTGGCACCCGAAAGTGCGGATGAAGAGCTTCTTGGTCATAAAATCTTCTTTAGAATCATGGGGGCAGCGCAGTTGCGGCCCGTCTCGGGAAAGGTCGGCATTATAACTGAGCTAAAAAGTGTTGACCGATTTAAAAAATGCATCTTATAATGCGCGCCCTCTAAGCGTGGTGATGTAGCTCAGACGGTTAGAGCGATGGATTCATAACCCATAGGTCGGCAGTTCGATTCTGCCCATCACCACCAGTTATACCGAGAGAAGGCCAATCCTGCGGGTTGGCCTTTTCGATTCTAGTCGGATAAGGGCATGGATGTCGGTCCCGTTGGGTTGACTTGTGCGAATAGCTTCGAATAGAATCGACGGCTTTCTCAAATCTGCGCCCAATTTTTTCAGGACGGCACACACATGAAAACGTTTTCCGCCAAGCCACATGAGGTGAAGCGCGAGTGGTTTGTGGTAGACGCCACAGACAAGGTGCTCGGCCGCCTCGCCACCGAAATTGCCCGCCGCCTGCGTGGCAAGCACAAGGCCATCTACACCCCGCACGTCGATACCGGTGATTTCGTCATCGTGACCAACGTCGAAAAGCTGACCGTGACCGGTAACAAGGCTGAAGATAAGAAGTACTTCCGCCACTCCGGCTACCCGGGCGGTATCTACGAAACCAACTTCAAGAAGATGCAGCAACGCTTCCCGGGTCGTGCCCTGGAAAAGGCCGTCAAGGGCATGCTGCCGAAGGGTCCGCTGGGCTACGCCATGCTGAAGAAGCTGAAGTGCTACGCCGGCGAACAGCATCCGCACACCGCCCAGCAGCCGAAGGCTCTGGAAATCTAAGGGGTTATCATGGCTGAAAGTTACTTCTACGGTACCGGTCGTCGCAAGAGCGCCGTTGCTCGTGTTTTCATGAAGCGTGGCTCTGGCTCGATCGTTGTGAACGGCAAGCCGGTCGACGAATTCTTCTCCCGTGAAACTGGTCGCATGATCGTCCGTCAGCCGCTCGCGCTGGTTGAGCAACTGAACGGTTTCGACATCAAGGTCAACGTCACCGGTGGTGGCGAGTCCGGTCAAGCTGGTGCCGTTCGTCACGGTATCACCCGCGCCCTGATTCAGTACGATGCTGCGCTGAAGCCCTCCCTGTCCAAGGCTGGCTTCGTTACCCGCGATGCCCGTGAAGTCGAGCGTAAGAAGGTCGGTTTCCACAAGGCCCGTCGCCGCAAGCAGTTCTCGAAGCGTTAATTTTCGCTTCCACAGAAAAAGCCGCCCGCTGGGCGGCTTTTTTGTTTTCTGGCCGCCCGCTATCATGCGTGGATGCGCCGCGCTCGTCTCTCCTTTAAATTCAATCAACTCCGTCGTCGGTTTGGCATCAGTGCGCCCAGCGTCGTGGTGCGCCCCGGGGTGCCTCAGCGCTGGCAACTGGCTGCCTCTGCATTCATGCTGCTGTTGCTTCTCTGGGTGGCCTACAGTTCCTGGCGGCAGTTTGGGGTGGGGGCGGATGTCGTGGCTTTGCAGGCGACGGTGTCCCGCCAGGCGGCGGAGATGGATGCGCTGCGTGCCAAAGTCAGTGTCGATCGAAGTCTGGATCTGATGGATCGGGCGGCGGTCGACGCCTTGCAGACCCGCATTTTGCAGTTGGAGCGTGAGAATCACGGACTGCGTGAGGATGTGCTGCTGTTCGAGCGCTTGATGGCGGCCCCGGGTGTGGTGGGTGAGCTTGTCGTCCCGATGTTTCGTGCGGCGGCGGAAGGAGGGCGCTTGCGATATCGCCTTTTTGCTGTTTATCAGGCGGATCGTCAGCGCCCCGATTGGCGGGGGGCTTGGCGTTTGCGTGTAGAGTATGAATCTAAGGGGCGTCTTGCATATCTGGTCGTGCCCGATGCTGCGCCTGAGTCGCTTGCGGCGAAAGTTGAAATCCGCCATTTCTTCCATCAAGAAGGAGATGTGGCGTTGCCGGAGGGGGCGCGAGTACGTCGTGCCGAGTTAACCTTTTGGCAATCCGGTCAGATTAAATTGCAGCGGGTGCTGGAATTGTGAGGGGTGATCGTGTTTGGTAAGAAAAACGAATCAATGGGCGTGGGGCGGATTGATAGCCTGCTGGGCGCGGGGGCGCGGATCGAAGGCAATATCATTTTTTCGGGAGGCTTGCGTGTCGACGGCGAGGTAAAAGGAGATGTGAAGGCTGCGCCGGACTCGGGGGCGTCGACGCTGGTCCTGAGTGAACATGCGCGTATCGAAGGCGGTGTTGCTGTGGGTCATTTGGTGATCAATGGTGTCGTTGTGGGGCCCGTCCATGTTTCCGGCTTGCTGGAAATGCAGGGGAAGGCGAAGATCATTGGCGATGTCTCCTATGCGGTGATCGAGATGCATCAGGGGGCGGTGATTGAGGGGCGTTTGCTGCATCTTTCGGAACAAACGGCGGAAAAGCCCGCCTAAGTCAATTGACCGCTCTTGCAGCCGCTCGCATAATCTTGCTCGTTTTTTAGAGGAGTTTCCCCATGAATGCAGTAACTGAAGTGTCCGTACCGCTGCTCTTTACTGACAGCGCCGCAAACAAGGTTCGTGAACTGATTGAAGAAGAAGGTAATCCGGCGCTGAAGTTGCGCGTTTTTGTCACGGGTGGCGGTTGCTCCGGTTTTCAGTACGGCTTCACCTTTGATGAGGAAGTGGCTGAAGACGACACCGCGATGGAAAAGAATGGTGTCACCCTGCTGATTGATCCGATGAGCTATCAATATCTGGCGGGTGCCGAGATTGACTACACTGAAGGCCTGGAGGGTTCGCAGTTTGTGATCCGCAATCCGAACGCAACGTCGACCTGTGGCTGTGGTTCTTCCTTCTCTGCTTGAGCGTGTCGCTCTTGGCTGCCGGGGCTGACGGCGGCGTCTATATATAGAGATAGAAAAGCCCCGCTCTATGGAGTGGGGCTTTTTCTTTTGGCGCCCATGAGAAATTCTTTAATGGGTGTTGACAGTTTGTTTTGGGTCTATATAATGCGCCCCTCTTCGTTGCAGCAGGGCGATCCCGGCGGAAGCGAAG
>NZ_JBDIYD010000017.1:0-57054 GCF_039649255.1 Dechloromonas sp. ZS-1
ACCTGCATTTCAACGGCAGCTTACAAAACCATTTCTGACAAAAATTGCTTGTAGGAAGAATGGCCGCTTCTGGCCGATTGCCGACCTCCCGCAATTTCATCTACTCCGTCGCGATCCCGCGCTGTCCGCTGATGTTTCGCTGAGGAAAGGCAATAGGGGGCGAGGTACGAGCGGACGATTGCTGCCGCCAGGCTAAAAATCTCCCACTTGCCTGCCCGGCTGGCGGTACACTTCGTCCTTTGGCGCGCCGCGCCATCCGTTTTTGAAAGTCGCCATGCATCCCATTCACGATCACGATCCTCTTTTCCTGCTTGCTGTCGGTCTGGCTGCCAAGCGCCGTCCGGCTGAACTGGTCGAGATTGTGGCGGCGATTGATTTTCTGCAGATCAAGGTGCCGCTGGAGCAGCGTTTCGTCGATAGCCTGGCGCGTTTGGGTGTGGTTGGCCTGCTGGTTGGGGACGCTGCGGGCGTGGCCTTGAGCCCGGCAGGGATGGCGCTGTTTCAGGCGCTGCCCAAGCAGGAAGACGGCGAGGCCCGCGTTTATGCGGCCAAGCAGGCGCTGGTCGATTATGTGCCGGGGGCGGAACAGGCGCCCGTGGTGGTTGAGCTTGCCGCAGTGAGTGAGGCGATTGCCGCGCATCGTGCGGCGGCGGCCAGTCGTGCGAAGAACCTGCTGGTGCCGAAGCCGAAGGCGGCGGAGACCAGCAAGGCCCGGCCGGGGCAGCGTCAGCGCAAGCCGATGCCGGCGCGCCGCAAGCGCTGATTGTCCGATGGTCAACGTCTCTCCATACCCGGATTTCAAGCCATGACGGCCTCGCCCACGCCTTCTGCCCAGCCTAATAATCCGCTGCACGGCGTCACGCTGGAAAAGCTGCTCACCGAGTTGGTCGAGCATTACGGCTGGGCGGCGCTGGGGCGGGAAATCGACATCCGCTGTTTCAACGTCGATCCGAGCATCGCCTCCAGCCTCAAGTTCCTGCGCCGCACGCCGTGGGCGCGCGAGCGGGTTGAGTCGCTCTATCTCTACATGCTGCGCCGGCGCGGCGATTGATCCGGCCGCGCCTGTCGCCCGTTCAGGGCAGGATGAAGGTGCTGTTTTCGCTGATCGGCTCGCTGCTGCCGTCATCGTCCTGAACGTGAAAGCGGATCGGCTGGCTGCCGCGTAGCGGGCCCTCTGCCGGCGCGGCGACCGTGACCGAGAGCACCAGGATGCTGCTTGGTTCCAGCGGCCAGTCGCTGCGCCCAACCAGCGCCAGACCGGGCAGGCCGCTCACCGTCAGGTGCACGCGGCGAGGCTGTTCGGCCAGATTCAGGATTTTCACCGTATAGGCGTTTTCAATCCGGCCTTCCGGGCTTTCCCGGAGCAGGGCGCCGCGGTCGCGCAGGATCTCGGCGCGCAGGGTCGGGCGCGTTTGCAGCGTCCAGGCCATGAGGAGCGTGGTGACGAGCAGCAAGGCCGCGTAGATCAGGACGCGTGGGCGTTGGCGCATGCCGGAGCGAGGCGGCGTTCCCTGATGTTCTTCTTCGGACATGAAGCGGATCAGGCCGGGGGCGGCGCCAGTTTTCAGCATGACCTGATCGCAGGCATCGATGCACAGGCCGCAGTTGATGCACTGATATTGCAGCCCGTCGCGGATGTCGATGCCGGTTGGGCAGACTTGCTCGCAGATGCCGCAATCGATGCAGGCGCCGGGTTGGGCTGTGCGCGGGCTGGCCGCCTGACGATGGCTGCGCGGCTCGCCGCGCAGCACGTCATAGCTCACCGTGCGGGTGGCGGCATCGAACATGACGCCCTGAAAGCGTGAGTAGGGGCACATGTGCTGGCAGACCGCTTCGCGGGCCAGCCCGGCCTGCACGTAGGTGAAGGCCGCGTAAAAAATCAGCCAGAAACTTTCCCAGGGGCCGACGGCCCCCTCGGCCAGCGCCGGCAGCAGTTCGCGGATAGGGGTGAAGTAACCGACAAAGCTGATCGCCGTCCACACGGCAAAGAGCAGCCACAGGCCGTGTTTGATCGACTTGAGCAGCAGCTTGCGCGGGCTGGCGGGGGCCTGATCCAGCTTCAGTCGGGCCAGATGGTCGCCTTCGATCTGCGTTTCGATCCATACGAAGAGGCTGGTGTACACCGTCTGCGGGCAGGCAAAACCGCAGAACAGCCGACCGGCGAGGGCGGTTACTAGAAAGAGCCCGGTGGCGGCCAGAATCAGAACAAAAGCCAGCAGCAAGGCATCCTGCGGCCAGAAAACCCAGCCGAAGAGGTAGAGCTTTTCGTGCGCGATGTCGAACCAGACGGCCTGACGGGTGGTGTCGCCCACGCGCCAGCTCAGCCAGCAGGTGCCATAGAAGATGATCTGGGTCAGCCAGACCATGCCCCAGCGCAGGCTGTTAAAACGCCCGCGGGTGGTTTTGGCGTGAATCGTGCCCTGTTTGCGGTACAGCGCCACTTTGGCTTCCCGCACCTTGTTGCCGGCTTGGCTCATCCCTGTTTCCTTCCTCTCGCAATGCCGGGGAATATCGCCCCGACGACCTGAGGGCGGAGTAGATCATCCGCGGCAAAATGGAAACAGATGTAGTTTGTTTGATATTGGATAGGTACAGATTGCCCGCGCCCGTACCCAGCCGCTCAGGCGGCCAGTTGGGCGCGGATGAGTTCGCCCAGGACGTCGATGGCCGCGCTTTGTCGCGCACTGTCCGGATGGCCGAAATTGAGCCGCAGGTGGTGCCGGAACTCGCGCTGCGCTGAAAAAATGGGGCCGGGGGCGATGCTGATGCCGCGTTCGAGTGCGGCCTGGTGCAGGCGCAGGGTGTCGATCTGCGCCGGTAACTCCAGCCACAGGAAGTAACCGCCTTGCGGCCGGGTCAGCCGGGTGCCGGGCGGGAAGTGCGCTTCGATGGCCTCGATCATCCGGACCGATTGTGTGAGCAGGCTGTGGCGCAGGCGGCGCAGGTGCTGGTCGTAGCCGCCGTGACGCAGGTAATCGGCGAGGGCGATCTGGATCGGCACGGCGGTGGCGAGGCTGAGCGAGAGCTTCTGGCGCTGGATCTGGCTGGCGTAGCGGCCCGCCGCCACCCAGCCGATGCGGTAACCCGGCGCCAGACTTTTGGAAAAGGAGCCGACATGCATGACCAGACCGGCGCTGTCGTCGGCCTTGGTGCAGCGCGGTGGCGTCGGGCCGAAATAGAGCTCGCCATAGACATCGTCTTCGATGAGCGGCACGTCGTACTGACGAAGCAGGGCCAGCAGGGCCTGCTTGTTGGCATCGCGCACCAGGCTGCCCGCCGGATTCGCGAAATTGAGCATGAACAGGCAGGCTTTGATCGGGTGGGTGCGCAGCGCCGTTTCGAGCGCGGGCAGGCTGACCCCGTCGCGCGGATGGCTGGGGATTTCGACCACCTTGAGGCCCAGCCGCTCGCTGGCCTGAAGGCCTGCGTAGAAGGTGGGCGATTCCACGGCAATCACGTCGCCCGGCCGGGTCACGGCCTGCAGGCAGAGATTCAGCCCTTCCATGGCGCCGGCCGTGATGATGATCTCCTGCGGCGATACCTGTGCCCCCTGGTTCAGGTAACGCAGGGCCAGCTGGCGGCGCAGCGCCTCGTTGCCGGGCGGCAGGTCGGTCACGGTGGCCAGCGGGTCGAGCTTGCGGGCGGCCTGGGCGAGAAAGCGGCCCAGCTTGTCGAGCGGGTAGTGCGTGGGTGCGGGAAAGCTGGAGCCGAGCGGCACGATGTCCGGGTCGCGCACGCTGTCGAGAATCTGGAAGATAAAATCGCTGACGGCGAGTGCGCTGGAGCCTGCGTGCGGCTGGCGCATCTCCGGCTCCGGAAACGCGGTGTTGAGGTGGGCGCGGACGAAATAGCCGGATTTGGGCCGGGCCTCGATCAGGCCGCGGCTTTCCAGCCGGTAATAGGCCTGCGTCACGGTCACCGGGCTGACGTCATGGATGCGGCAGGCCTGGCGGATCGAGGGCAGCTTGTCGCCCGGCCGCAGCGTGCCGTGGCGGATCAACCCTTCAGTCTGGTCGGCGAGGTCTTGGTAGCGGCTCATGGCGCGATGGTAGCAGGCTGCCGGCAGGGGGATTGCGCGTCGGGTGATTTTGGGGCGTGTCCGACGGTCGACCGTCGGACACGCCGGATTTTCAGTACCCCCTGCGTGCTCTAGCGCGGGCCGCCGTAGGTCTCGGCCAGTTTGTCGTAATGGGCGTGCGCCTCGCGCTCCTGAAGGGCGGCGGCACGCCAGGCGAGCAGGGCCGGATGGGCCAGCACGGTGTCACGGTAGGTTGCAGCGAGCGGCGGCAGCGGGACGTTATAGGTGTCGAAGCGGCAGGCAATGGGCGCGAACATCGCGTCGGCCGCCGTAAACGCGCCAAACAGCCAGGGGCCGTCATCCTGCGCACACTGGCTGCGCGCCTCGGTCCAGATCTCGATGATGCGGTCGATGTCGCGCTGCACATCGGCCTCCGCCGGTTTGCCGCAGAGGCGCAGCTTGAGGTTCATCGGCATGGCGCTGCGCAGGGCGGTAAAGCCGGCGTGCATTTCGGCACAGAGGCTGCGTGCCCGCGCACGGGCGCGGGCTTCGCCCGGCCAGATCGCCGGTTCGCGCTCGGCCAGTGTTTCGATGATGGCGAGGCTGTCCCAGACCTGGAAACCATCCGCCTCATGCAGGCAGGGTACGCGCCCGTTGCCGGCCAGCGGTTTGAGGGCCGGGTTGAAGGGGCGCCCGGCCACGGAGACCAGATGCTCGCGGAAGGGGATGCCGAAGTGCTGCATGAGCAGCCAGGGGCGGAGCGACCAGGAGGAGTAGTTTTTGTTGCCGATATAGAGGTCGTACATGTCAGGCTCCTTGGCAGGGGGGCGGCTGGTTTTTGCCCGCAGGATGAGGTTGACCGTCGGGCAGCGGCTTGATCAATCGGGCGCGCTGATCGGATACACCCGGTCATAGGCGAGGTTGAAAAAAAAGGCATACACCACGTAGGCAAGCGCAATGGCCATGTCGGCCAGCAGGGCTTCGAGCCAGCCCATGCCGGTCCAGAACACGATGATGGGCAGGCTGAACAGCAACAGCCCAGCCTCGAAGCCAAGGGCGTGCACGCTGCGCCAGAGCAGGGGACGGCGGTCTGCCGTCCGTCCGGTCAGGCGGCCTTCCAGCCAGTCAAAGCCGGTGTTGTAGCCGGCATTCCAGAGTGCGGCAATGAGCGCGATCACAGCCAGCAGCAGGAAGGAGTCGCCAGCCGGCACGCCACTCAGCCAGATGAAGGGCGGCGTGATCAGCAGCAGTCCGCCGACCTCGAACAGGGCAACCTGGCGGATGCGGTCGGGGAGGGTGCGTAACTGGGGGCTGGGGGCGGACATCGGTGCTGTATCGAGCAAGGTAGAACACCCGATCTTAGCCGAGCCGGGGCATCGGGTCTGTGACGGATTGTCCCCGCCGGTGCTGGGTCATGGCGGCGGCCCGGAAGCAGCGCGCCAGGCGCCTCATGGCGAACCCGGCGTGGACAGGGGCTGCCTGCTTACGCCGGAGGATGAATCGGTAGCGCGATCCGGAAGCAGCTGCCTTTGCCGGGTTCGCTGCGGACATCCAGACTGCCGCGATGTTTTTTGACCACGATGTCGTAGGAAATGGAGAGGCCGAGTCCGGTCCCCTTGCCGACCGGCTTGGTGGTGAAGAAGGGTTCGAAGATGCGTTTGCGGACCTCTTCGGGTATCCCTTTGCCGTTGTCTTCGATTTCAAACCAGACATGGCCGTTCTGTGTCCCCGAGCGCAGCGTGATGGTGCCGTGGGTCTCGATGGCCTGCGCCGCATTGACCAGAATGTTCATGAAAACCTGATTGATCTGCGCGGGGGCACAGAGGACGGGCGGGATGTCCCCCAGCTCACGGACGATGTCGGCCTTGTACTTGATTTCGTTCCAGACGACGTTCAGGGTGCTTTCAATGCCGGCGTTGAGATCCGCTTCCTGCTGGCCGGCTTCGTCGATGTGCGAAAAGTCCTTGAGATCCTGGACGATGCGCGTCACGCGGCTGAGTCCTTCCTGGGATTCGTCGATCAGCTGCGGCAGGTCTTCGCGCAGGAAGGCCAGATCGGCCGCGCGTTTGGCTTCGGCCAGACGGCTCGGTGGTGCGCCGGCAGCCACCGCTTCGTAGGCATCGATGACCTCAAACAGTTGTGCGGTGTAGGTTTTCAAGGTCCCCATGTTGGAATTGACGAAGCCCACCGGATTGTTGATCTCGTGGGCCACCCCGGCCGCCAGTTGACCGATGGCCGCCATCTTTTCCGACTGGAGGAGCTGGTTCTGGGCTTCTTCGACTTTTTGCAGCAGGGCGGTCAGCTCGCGTTGTTCGCGCGCCATCGTCTGGTTGGCTTGCCACAATTCCGCTGTCCGTTCTGCAATACGGGTCTCCAGGGTTTGATTCAGGCTGGCCAGGTGCTTGTTCTGTTCTGACAGGACACCATACAGGCGCTCCATGGCACCGAGCAGGATGGCTGCCGCCGGGTCTTCGGTGCGCACCTCGCTGGCGAATGCCTGTTCGGGCGGCGTGCCTGCACGCACAGCGGCAATTTGCCGCGCCATCAACTGATCTTCGCCGAGGATATGGACGGTCAGCCATGAAGCCAGAAAGCCGTGCAGGGTTTCTGCCGGATGGGCGAGGGTGCTGCGGGCATTCCAGAGGTTCACCACCTGTTCGACAAACTGGCGATGATGCCGGGCGTGTTCCTGCAGATGCCGGATGTCGATCCCGGCGGCGGCCATCAGCTGTTCCTCATCGGCAAAGTGACGATGGGCATACTGGGCGAGATCGTGGAAAAGGGCGGTCAGCGCTTCGGCATCCGGGTCGTTGCCGGTCTCCAGGAGCGTGCCCAGTTGATTGACCACCTCGACCAGATGCTTGTGCTGTGTGTCGACGGATTCGATGCCGGTATCAAACCGGCGATCCCATTGAAAGGCTTGCATGGCTCAGGTTTTTACGCGGATGAAGAGGGGGATGCCGAGGGGGGAATTCAATGCTGATCCAGCTCCGGGTCGAGGATGACCGAACCATCCGGCCCCCAGTGCACTTCCGTGATGCCGGGTTCCAGGGCTTCGAGGCGTTGGGCTTCGAGTTCCTCGGGGGAAACGTCACCCATTTCCTGGCGTACCAGATTGGCCAGCTCCCGGTTTTCCAGCAGGAGTTCGCGGTGGGCCAGGGCCTGGGCGATGGCGGAGAGGAGTTCGTAGTCATTCCAGGGTTTGCCGATGAAACGCTCGATGCCCACTTCGTTGACCGCACGGATCAGGGCATTCAGGTCGGCATAGCCGGAGAGGATGAGGCGGGCGGCATCGGGCTGGATCTGCTTGGCCGCCTTGAGAAATTCGATGCCGTCCATTTCCGGCATGCGGTAGTCGCTGATGAATAAATCGAAATCTTCTTCACGCGCGCGCGCCAGGGCCGCTTTGGCGGACGTGCAGGTTTCGATGTCAAGCACGTAGGACTTGCCGCCGAATGAACAGGGGGCAACGCGCAACAGGCGTTTCAGGGACTTCAGGATCGACTCTTCGTCGTCGACGAGCAGGATCCGGCTCATGCTTCCTCCTGGCGGATATACAGCGTATAGGGACGCTGGTCGGTGGTTTCGAGTTTGATCAGTTGCTGAATGATGTCAGCCGTCAGGCTGCATCCCGCAGCCAGGAGCAGGAAGCCATCGTGATGGTTCAGTTCCCGGCTGAGGGTCATGCCCGGTTTGAGGTGCATGGGGCGCATCGGCACTTCCCGGATGGCACCGCGGTTCTGTTCGGTGATGTAGGCCGCAAAGGCATCCACGACCAGCGGGTCGTAGCGTTTGCTGCGGTTGTCGATCAGGAAGGCCAGCGCATCCTCCGCCTTTAACGGGCGTTGGGCCAAGGTGCCCAGTTGCAGGGCATCGTAGTCATTGACCACGGCGAGAATGCGGGCGCCGATCGGGATGGCCATCCCGGCCAGGCGGTCAGGGTAGCCATTGCCATCGTACTGCTCGTGGTGATGGCGGATGATCTGGGCGCAATCGCGCAGTTTTTCGATCGGCATCAGGATGCTTTGACCGAGTCCCGCGTGTTTCATGACCAGAGCCCGGTGTTCCGGAGTAAGCAGGTTGAAGGGCTTGTCGAGCAGATCATCCGGCAGGCCGATTTTGCCGATGTCGTGCAGCAGGCCGGCGAGCATGATGTTTTGCACGTCGCTGTCAGCGAGCGCCATGCGTTTGGCGACAATCCGGGCGTGTTCGGCGACACGGCGTCCATGCCCGGCCAATTGCCGGCCTGCCTGTCCGGCCCGCAATTCGACCAGACCGGCGCAGACCTGAACGGTGGCGAGGAAGGTTTTTTTCAGCTCGCTCAGCGCCTCGCGCACTTCCTCGGTGCGTTCTGCGACTTTGGTTTCCAGGCTGGCATTGAGTGTTTTCAGGGCGTCGTTCTGTGCCTGGGTCAGCTCGGTCAGGCGCTGGTTTTCATTGAGCAGGCGCTGGCGTTCCAGGGCCTCGCGCACGATCAGGACAATCTCCGCGTCATCCCAGGGCTTCGAGATGTAGCGGTAGATTTCCCCTTCGTTGATCGCGGCGATGGTCGAGCTGATATCGGCATAGCCGGTCAGCAGGATGCGTACGATGCCCGGCCAGCGGGTGCGGACTTCCTTGAGAAAGTGGGCACCGTCCATCTCCGGCATGCGCATGTCGGAGATGACCAGGTCGACGCTTTCCGTGGCCAGCGTATCGATTCCCGCCTGGCCGCTCTCTGCAACGAGGATGCGGTAACCGTGGGGGCGGAACAGGCGCCGGAGCGATGACAGGATGCTGGGTTCGTCATCGACGAACAACAGGGTGGCGGGGGTGGCCTCGCTCATTATTGTGTTTCCTCTGGGTCAGGCTGGGCTGGCGGTGCAGCAACATGGGGGAGGAGAATGCGGAAGGTGGTGCCGACGCCAAGCTCGCTCTCAACTTCAATCTTGCCATGATGTCGTTCTACGATGCTATACGAGAGCGAGAGTCCCAGCCCGGTTCCTTTGCCGACCGGCTTGGTCGTGAAGAAGGGATTGAATATCCGGGTCAGGTTTTCCTTGGGAATGCCGCACCCCGTATCGCTGATTTCGATGCACAGCTGATGGCTATCCGTCTGCCGCGTCCGGATGGTGATGGTGCCTTGCTGCTCGATGGCATGGCTGGCATTGACCAGCAGGTTCATGAACACCTGGTTGAGTTGGGAAATCAGGCAGTAGGTCGGGGGCAAGTCCCCGTATTCCTTGACCACCTTGCATTTGTACTTGAGTTCATTCCAGACGATATTGAGCGTGGAATCGAGGCCTTCATGCAGGTTGGCCAGTTGCCACTCCTGTTCGCCGACGCGTGAGAAATTCTTGAGGTCCTGGACGATCTTCTTGACGCGGGCGAGTCCGTCCTTCGATTCGGCAATCAGCTGGAAGATGTCGGCACGCAGGTAGTCGAAATCGATTTCTTCCCTGTGGCGCGCCAGTCGTTCCAGTGCTGGATGATCCTTGCCGAGGTTGTCGGTCAGTTGCTGGTAGGTTTCGATCAAACCCATCAGGTCATTCAGATAGGCGTCCAGTGTGCCGAGATTGGAGTGAACAAACCCAATCGGGTTATTCAGCTCGTGGGCGACACCGGCGGCAAGCTGTCCGATGGACGCCATTTTTTCCGATTGCAGCAACTGATTATTCGCCTCTTCCAGCCGTTTGTTCAGGGATTGCTGCTCAGCCAGGGCGGAGGAGAGTCGCATCTGCTGCTGCTTGCGCTCGGTAATGTCGGTCAAGACACCGTCGTACCAGAGCACATGGCCCGCCTCGTCACGCGTGACCCGCGTCCGGTCGACCACCCAGATCGGTTCCCCCGTCCGGGTCATCAGCCGGTATTCCTGTTCGTAGCAGGGCTTGCCCTGTGCCGTGTTTTGGGTGACTTCCTCGACAATGCGTGCCAGGTCATCCGGATGGACGATATCGGCGAATGCCGGCTCTCCCGCCATCAGATCCGCAGGGATATAGCCCCACTGGCTGACGTTATCGGAGACAAAGGCGACGGGCCATCCCTCCTCGGCCAGCCAGCGGAAGCAGACAATCGGGCTGGCATTGACGACCTGAGCTGCGGCCTGGAGCGCTTTTTCGCTGCGCTGGCGCTGAATGATCCGCCAGGTTTCATTACCCAGAAGCTGCGCGGTTTCGACATCCCGGTCCTGATAGGGGCGGGCGGCATTGCCCACGCCCATCAGGACTTTCACGTTCCCGTTTTCGATGATGGGGACGCAGATGAAACGCATCAGAGGCGTGTGTCCGTCGGGGAGGACGCCGCGCTTTGCCGCATGAGGGTAGTCATTCACGATGAGCGGTGTTTTGGTACGAGCCGCGTCAGCCCAGATGCCTGCTTCATCGATCGGATAGTGGCGGTCCGGGGCTGCTTTGCAGCCCTGTGTCAGCGTGGCGGATGACCAGGTGACCAGTTCGATACTGAGGCCATCGTCGTTGATGAAATGAATGAAGCCGATCTTGCTCTCGGTCAGGGCTTCCAGGCGATCCAGCACGGCTTGCATGAACTGTGGCTCATCCCTGACTTCCGCAAGTTTGGGCAGTTCAAGCAACACATTGGCGCGATGGCTGAAGCGGTCGTTTTCCTGTTCTGCCTCTTGGCGCGCGGTGACATCTTCAAGGATGGTCACGAAGTAATCCGGGCTGCCATCCGGGCGGCGAATCAGATGCGAAGTGATATCGGTATAAATGGCGCTGCCATCGGCCCGGATCAGGCGCTTGCGCATGCTGTAGCTGGGTTGTTGGCCGTTCAGGGTGGCCTCGAAGGCGGCCAGGTTGAGCGACAGGTCATCCGGGTGGGTCAATTCCGTCCATAAGCGCCCTTGCAAGGCATCGGCGGTGTAGCCGAGCATGTGGCATAGCGCCGGGTTGACCGTCAGCCAGCGCTTGTCCGGGGACGAGGTGGCCATCCCGACCAGGGCATTATCGAAGATGGCCTGGTAGCGAAGTTCCCGGGACTGTTCCCGTTGTTGTTGCCGGGCCAGCAAGGTGCTGCCGATGGCGAGGAGGATGACCAAGCTGCCGATGGCCAGCCAGATGCGTTGATGTTGGCTGGGCAACACCGTCAGGAGTTGTTCCTGAGGCAGGTAGGAAACAATGATCCAGCGATAGGGCATGGGATCGACGGCCTGGAGCGTGGGGCTGTGCGTCTCCAGCGGTTGCACTGTTTCAAAGGTCCAGAGCCCATCCGCCAACTCGAATTGGCCCGCCATGTCCTGAAAACGTGACCAGGCTTCAGGGTGCCGAACCGGCAGGCTGCGCGCCGTATCGCCGACCATGAAACCCCACTCATCCTGAGGGTCGACTGCATGCAACCAATAGCCGGCACCATCCAGCAATGAAAACTGATTGCCAAACGTGTGGGTCGTTGCCTCGAAATGCCGGAGCATCTCGTCACCGAGGTAATTCAGGACGAGCAGGCCGCGCGTTTCGCCCCGCTCATCGGCGATGCTGGCGGCCAGACGCAGTGTCGGCTTGAAGGGGCGTTCGATTTCCTGATGTTCGACATTCAGCGACAGGCGTGACAGGTAGAGTTTGCCCGGCGGGCTTGCCATGGCCACCTTGAAGTAGGCTTCGTCCTGCTCATGCCTGAGTGTGGCGGCAGGCGCAATCTGGGCTTGTCCCTGATACAGCTCGACCCGGGTGAGTTCATCGCCTTTGGCATCGACCCAGCGTACCGAGTCGTAGATTTTGCGTGACCGGATAAAGTTGGCGAGTTCCGCCTGCAGGCGGCTCACGTTCTGCGGCGTCGAAGCCGTGGCCATGTCCTGCACGCTGTTATTGCGCCGCAGGTATTCCATGTCGGCAACAAGCATCTGGATGTGCGGGAGCAGGGCCTGTGCGCCCAAGCCAACCGCCATGCGTTGTTCCGCCTTGATGTCGTTGAGCCGGTGCTGGCGCTCGCTTTCGATGATGAACCAGGCGCCGACCACAATGATCAGCGCGCCGGGCACGAAGTAGCGCAGGAAGATCTGGATAAACTTAGACATCCGTTTTGCCTTCCTGAGCTTGTTGCATCAGATCCCTGGCCAGCCTGAAGGCTTCGCGGATTTGTTCGCGCAGTTCGTCGTCCTCCCACGGTTTGGTCAGGAACTTGTAGATGGCGCCTCGGTTGATGGCGGCCTTGACGGAGTCGATTTCGGTATAGCCCGTCAGCACGATGCGCATGGTCGACGGGTAGAGCAGACGCACCCGGGAGAAAAACTCGGTACCGGTCATGTCCGGCATGCGCTGGTCGGAAACAATCACCTGAACTTTGTTTTGGGCCAGGATTTCGAAGGCTGCGAGCGGGGATGCCGCCGTCAGGATCCGGTACCCCTCGCGGCGGAGCAGGCGGGTCAATGCACTCAGGACATTCGGTTCGTCGTCTACCAGAACCAGGGTTTGCTGGTCCTCGCCCGGCATTTCTGCCAGCTTCAGGCAGGGATTGCCGGCCAGCAGGGTTTCGAAATCCGGCGGCGGAAGGGGGCGGCTGTACAAATAGCCTTGCATCGCATCACAGCGTCGAGCGCGCAGAAAGCGTGCCTGAGCTTCGGTTTCAACCCCCTCGGCGAGCACGTTCAGGTTCAGGCTGCGTGCCATCACGATGGCCGCGGTTGCAATGGCAGCGTTGACCGGGTTTTCCGTGATGTCGCGGACAAAGCCCTGATCGATTTTGAGCTTGTCGAAGGGGAAGCGGGAGAGGTAGGCCAGCGAGGAATAACCGGTTCCGAAATCATCCAGTGACAATTTGATGCCGAGCCCCTTGAGTGCATGGGCATGGGCGATGGCTCGATCAATGTCCTCGATGAAGGCGCTTTCCGTGATTTCGAGTTCCAATGCGGCGGGGGGAAGCCCGCTCTGCCGGAGGATCTGCTCCACCTGGGCGACCAGATTCTCCTGCCTGAACTGGCGTGTCGACAGGTTGACCGCCACGCGCAGATGGATCAGGCCCAGATCAAGCCAGCGCCGTGTCTGAATGCACGCTGTTTGCATGACCCACTCGCCAATGGGCAGGATTAGCCCGGTTTCTTCCGCAATGGGGATGAATTCGCTGGGTGAAATCGCGCCGTATTCCGGATGTATCCAGCGCAGCAGCGCTTCCATTCCGGTCAGCTGGCCGGTCGATAAACTGACTTGCGGCTGGTAGACCAGATGCAGTTCGTTGCGGCTGAGTGCATCCCGTAGTGCGACTTCGAGGCTGAGGCGGCGGGCTGCATCCGCGTCCATGTTGGGCGAGTAAAAACGGAAACTGTTGCCGCCGCTTTCCTTGGCACGGTCGAGGGCAATATTGGCCGCCTTCAGCAATTGTTCTGCCGTGTTGCCATCCCGCGGTGCGACGCTGATCCCGATGCTGGCGCTCAGGGAGAGTGGAACACCGTTGATCTCGAATGGAATCGAAATGGCTTCCAGGACACGCTGCGCCAGGGTGATCGCATCATGCTCCTGGGCCACATTCGCCATGACGAAGCCGAATTCGTTGCCATGGCGACGGCCGATCGTATCGCCTTCGCGCACCTGCAAGGCCAGACGCCGTCCGACTTCGGTCAGTACTTCATCGCCAACCGGTGCCCCCAGGGTCTCGTTGATCAGTCGGAAACGGTCCAGATCCAGCAGAATCACGGCTGTCCGACGCTTGAAGCGCTGCATGTTGAGCAGTGCCTGTTCCAGCCGGTCAGCGAAGAGGGTGCGGTTCGGCAGATCGGTGAGCGGATCGAAGGTGGCCAGGTACTGAATGCGGCTGGCAGCTTCCTGCCTTTCCGAGAGGTCGGTCAGAATGCCGATGTAATTCGTGATGGTCTGATGTTCGTTACGGATGGCGGAAATATTGAGCCACTCAGTAATCAGTTGGCCATCTTTCCGGCGATTGATGATTTCACCTTGCCAGGTACCGGTGTCGTTCAGGCTTTGCCAAAGTGCAGCGTAGAACGCCTGGTTGTGCTGGCCGGATTTCAGAAAACTCGGGTTCTTGCCCAGCACTTCATGGGCACTGTAGCCGGTGACGCGGGTGAAGGCCGTATTGACCATGACGATGCTGGAGGAGGCATCGGTGATCACGACGCTGTCCTGAATGCCGGTCAGCACGGTGCCGGAGAGGCGGTGTTCGGCTTCTTGCTGACGGCGTGCTGTCACATCCGCCATGATCCCGGTCAGCAGGGCGCGTTCCGGGGAGGCGCAGGGGCGCCTGCGTCCCTGTAGCTCAATCCAGCGCCAGTGGCCGTCACCGTCCTGCATGCGGCATTCCAGATGGACGATGTCCTGTTTTGTGTCCAGAAATTCGCTCAGGCGCGCCCGGTCATCCGGGTGCATCAGGGCCAGCCATTGCTCGGGGGTCGCAGGCTCGCAGGCCAGCCCAAAGGCCTCGCTCAGGCTCACGCTCCAGTGCAAGCGTCCGGGCGGACCAGGGTGGTATTCCCAGACGGCCAGGCCAGAGGCAGCGAGGGTCAGTTCCAGACGTTCGCTCAAGGCCGTGTTCTGTTCCTGGCGATGATGCACTTCGGCGGCGAGGTCGGCATTTTGCGCAGCCAGCATCCGGCGGCTGCGCTGCAGTTCAAGCTGGACCTTGACCCGGGCCAGCAGGACGGCTGGGCGGATCGGCTTGGCAATGTAATCGACGGCGCCTTCTTCAAGGCCGGCCTGCTCGTCTTCGGCTGAATCCAGGGCGGTCAGGAAGATCACCGGGATGCCGGCAGTCTCGGGCGTGCTGCGCAGTGCGGCCAGTACCTGATGGCCATCCATGCCGGGCATCATGACATCAAGCAGGATCAGATCGGGCCGGGGATGCGCATGCGCGTGCGCCAAGGCGGACGTGCCGTTTTCTGCCGTACGGACGTCGATTTCGAGATCGCCGATAATTGTTTTGACCAGCTCCAGATTGAGCGGATGGTCATCGACAATCAGGACGACAGGTCGCTGTTCGATTGATGCAAATTGCGATGTTTCACGCATGCCGGTTTCTCCCCCCATGCCCTTTAGTTTGGCGTGCCCAGGGCGCTTGAGCAAGGCTTTATGCTTATTTTGCCAAGTTTGTACAATCCGGTACTTCCAGGGTAATACGAACAGCACCGGGTTGTCGGAATCTCCCTATAATTCATACGCCCTTATCGAAATCAGACAACGTGCATCAGCCTGCTGCATCTCCCCACATCCGTGTGCCCCGTGTCGTGCGCGAACGGCGTTGGTGGCTGTTGCCACTGACGCTTTGGCTATCGGGGTGTCTGCTCTACTACAGCAGTCATGTCCGGGATTTGCAGGCGCATAGCGAACAGATTGCCATTGAGGGCGCGCGCAACATGTTTCGCATGGTGGTCCTCACGCGTAACTGGAATGCCAGCCATGGCGGGGTGTATGTGCCGGTTACCTCGCGCACACCGCCCAATCCTCATCTGGACCATCCCAAGCGGGACCTGGTCGCCCAGGATGGGACGGTGCTGACGATGATCAATCCGGCGTACATGACCCGCCTGATTGCAGAAATGGCGGAAGCCAGCAATGGTGCGCAGTTTCGTCTGACCAGCCTGAAGCCGATTCGCCCCGAGAACCAGGCCGATGCATGGGAAACCGCCGCCTTGAAGGGGTTTGAGCAAGGGGTTCTGGAAACCTGGGGAATTGAACACCAGGAAGAAGGGCCGCGCTTGCGCTATATGGCGCCTCTGACAGTCAAACAGGCCTGTCTGGCCTGTCATGCCCGTCAGGGTTACCAGCTTGGCGATGTGCGCGGTGGCATCAGTGTCAGCCAGGACTATGCGCCGATTGCGGCCGCGGTGGCCCATCAGCGGGTAGAAATGGGCGTGGTGACGCTGGCGATTTGCGCCGGTGTCGCGATGCTGGGGTGGTTTTTGCTCGAAATGTTGCGCCGCCGCTGGCTGGAGTTGGCGGGCAAGGTGGCGGAACTGGAGGCTGCGCACGTTCAGTTGCTGCAATCTGAAAAACTGGCCTCGATTGGTCAGCTGGCGGCCGGGGTGGCGCATGAAATCAATAATCCGGTCGGTTTCGTGAAATCCAACCTGAATGCCCTGCAACGCTATGCTCAGCAGATGCAGGCGTTGCTGGATACCGGCCGGGCCCGTCCCCTGGGCGAAGCAGACTATGCCGCCGCCGACTACGATTACCTGAAGGACGACTTGCGGGCCCTGATCGATGAGTCGCAGGACGGCTTGGTCCGGGTTCAGAAAATCGTGGCCGATCTCAAGGATTTCTCCCGTGTGGATCAGGCGGAACGGGCCGATGCTGATCTCAATGCAGGGATCGAGAGCACCTTGAACGTGGTCTGGAATGAGCTCAAGTACAAGGCCGAGGTGGTGCGCGATTTTGCAGAATTGCCGCCCGTGAATTGCGTTCAGGCGCAAATCAATCAGGTGGTCATGAACCTGCTGGTCAATGCGGCGCAGGCCATTCCGGAGCGAGGCACGATTACGGTCAGGACGCGCCTGGAGGGTGATTTTGTGAGGATTGAGGTGTGTGATTCGGGGTGCGGCATTGCGCCCGAACATCTCGGTCGCATCTTCGACCCCTTCTTCACCACCAAGGCGGTGGGGAAAGGCACGGGGCTTGGTCTGTCGCTGTCTTACGACATCGTCCAGAAGCATGGCGGACGTATCGAAGTGGAGAGTCAGGTTGGCGCAGGCACCTGCTTCCGCGTTTTCCTGCCGTGTGTCGCTCCGGCTTGATCCGGTCGCTTGCCTTGGCGAACGCGCTTGTTCTGCAGAGGGAAGGGGCGGGCGCTTAAAGGCTTAGCCCGAGGAAAGCCGTGCCCGGGATCGGATTGTGGCTGACCGGCGCAGCGGGCAGGAAACCGAGCTGGGCATAGAGGGCGCGGGCTGCGGTGAATTCCGGCAGGACGTCGAGGCGCAGTTCGTGATAGCCGGCGTTGCGGGCCTGCGCGATGAGGGTCGTGACCAGTTGGCGGCCGAGTCCCAGACCGCGTGCCAGCGGGCGTACATACACCCGCTTCATTTCCCCGATGACGGCATCGACCGGGCGCAGGGCGGCGCAGCCGGCCAGTTCTCCTGCTACCCAGGCGAGCAGAATACAGCCGCGCGGGCCGGCGTAGCTGCCGGGAAGCTGGGCGAATTCGCGGGTGTAGTCCTGGAATGTCAGATCCGCCTTGGGGCTGGCCACGTACTCGCTGAATATCTCGAGCACGGCTGACCGGTCGGCCGGAAAACTCGCGGCGCGAATCTCGATTGGGCGCTCGATTGGCTGCCCGGATGGGCGGGGGGCCATGTTCAGCCGTCCAGATAGCCGTCATCCTTCATCTTCCGCTCTGCCAGGTAGTCCCGGATGGCGAGCGTGACGAGCAGGATGATGCCGATCAGGATGCCGGCGGTGATCGTGATCTTGATGAACTGTTCGGCCGGCATCAGGCTGAGCCAGAGCTGGGCGATGGCCAGGCCGGCCCAGCCGACGGCAATGGCCAGCGCGGCAATCAGGCCGCTTTTCATGCGTCGCGTTCCATCACGACGACGTAGGCTTCACGGCGCCAGAGCAGCAGCATGCGGCGGATGTCCTTTTCCATGGTGACGACGCGCCAGCCCTGGCGGGCATTCTGATTGAGGAAGTCGGTGAAGCGCACCGGATCGACCTTGGAAGCACCGAAAATCAGGGAGCCGAGCAGGCCTTCCTGGTAAATCACGACTTTGTATTCTTTCATGGGCGGTTTTCCTTAAATGACGGGAGAGTGTAGCCCAAATTGATTTTCCAATGGCATGTTCGGCGTGCCAGCGGCCTTGGCCCGGAGGGGCCTGCCGCGGCTTGCCTGCGGGCTGCGCCGGCGCAGGCGGGTAGATGCGCCCGCTTGGTGCGTCAGGCATCCGGTACGCACCGACTTGGCGAGGCGCGCCTTGTTTTGGTGCGCGCGCTACCGAGAGGTGGTGTGCGATGTCATTGAAATCAATGGGTTGGCTACCTGGCACAGGCCTTGCGCTAGGACACCCAGTACAGCGATCAGGCCGCCAACGGGGGCGGGTTCATGGCAAGGGCGTCATGCGCTGATTCCGCAATCCCCCCTTCACGACCGTCTTGCGGTCAACTGAAAAAGAGGCGCCAAAATGGACAAGAAATCGTTTCTCAAGGCCGGCCACACGCCCACGCTGCTGGCGGCATTTCTCTACTTCGATCTGGCTTTCATGGTATGGGTCCTGCTCGGGCCCCTGGCCATCGGGATCGCCAAGGATCTCGGCTTGTCGCATGCCGAAAAGGGCCTGATGGTGGCGACGCCGGTGCTGGCCGGGGCGCTGCTGCGCATGGTGATGGGCGTGCTGGTTGATCGCCTGTCGCCGAAGAAGGCGGCGATCATCGGTCAGGTGATCGTCATTGCCGCGCTGGCCTATGCCTGGCTGGTCGGCGTGCATTCCTTCAAGGAGGTGCTGATCCTCGGCGTCTTCCTCGGGGTGGCCGGTTCTTCGTTTGCGGCGGCCTTGCCGCTTGCCTCGCGCTGGTATCCGCCAGAGCATCAGGGAACGGCCATGGGCATCGCCGGGGCCGGTAACTCCGGGACCGCCTTTGCCGCGCTGTTTGCCCCGGGCCTGGCCATGGCGTATGGCTGGACCAATGTTTTCGGGCTGGCGCTGATTCCGTTGATCATTGTTTTCATCGCCTTCCTGATCCTCGCCAAGGACGCGCCGGATGCCCCGCCGCCGAAGACGCTGGCTGAATACCTGAAGGTCCTGAAGGACAAGGATGCCTGGTGGTTCATGTTCTTCTATTCGGTGACCTTTGGCGGTTTTGTCGGTCTGGCTTCTTCGCTGGTCATCTACTTCAACACCCAGTACGGTCTGGATCCGAAGATGGCCGGTTTCTTCACCGCCGGCTGTGTCTTTGCCGGGTCGCTGGTGCGCCCGATCGGCGGCAACGTGGCGGATCGTATCGGTGGCGTGAAATCGCTGACCGTGATGTATGTCTTCGCCGCTATCTTCCTCGCCATCGTCAGCTTCGGTCTGCCGGAAGCCTGGATGGCGCTGATCGTCTTCGTGTGTGCCATGCTGGCGCTCGGCATGGGCAACGGTGCGGTGTTCCAGCTGGTGCCGCAGCGCTTCAAGAAGGAAATCGGCGTGATGACCGGTCTGGTCGGCATGGCCGGTGGGGTGGGAGGCTTCTACCTGGCCTCCAGCTTGGGTTACGCCAAGCAGCTGACTGGCAGCTACCAGGCCGGTTTCCTGATCTTCGCCGGCCTGGCCGTGCTGGCCCTGCTCGGCCTGACCGGTGTCAAAACCCGCTGGCGTACGACGTGGGGCGCGAGCCATCTGACCACCGCCAAAATTTGATGTGAATGCCGGGTTGACCGTCGGGAGACGGTCAACCGGTTTGAGGAGCCCGAAATGCCGCTGGATATTGCCGTTGGACATGCATCCCTGACCGGCCCGCGCGAGCGGAACGAGGACTACTGCGGCGTCGCCACGCCGAGTGGTCTGGAGCTGGAGAACAAGGGCGCGATGGCCGCGGTGGCCGATGGCATCGGGGGCCACAAGGGCGGGCAGGAAGCGTCCGAATACACGGTGCGCGGCCTGCTCTCCGATTACTTCGCGACGCCCGATACCTGGAGCGTGCCGCGTGCCATCGAAACGGTGAGCACGGCGCTCAACCGCTGGGTGATTGCCGAAGGCAACCGCAATCCGGCCCTCGCTGGCATGGCGACCACCTTGTCGGTGCTGGTCGTGCGCGGTCGGCGCTATTACACGGCACACATCGGCGACTCCCGCATCTATCGACTGCAAGGCGGGCGATTGCAGCAACTGACCGTCGATCACACCTGGGAACACCCGGAACTGAGCAATGTGCTGTCGCGCGCCATCGGCCTCGATCCGCGTGTGCTGATGGATTTCGGTGATGGCGAACTGGCGCTGGGCGACCGTTTCCTGCTCGTCTCGGATGGCGTCTATGGCGTCTTGCCGGATGCCCTGATGGCCGAGGTGCTGCTCGATCATCCGGAACCGCAGGCCGCGGCGGCGGCCCTGACCAGCCTGGCGGTGGCCGAGGGCGGCCATGACAACGCGACGGCGGTGGTGCTCGACATCCTCGCGCTGGCCCCGGAAAACCTGCGGGACAGCCTGGAGGGCGCCGCCAGCCTGCCCTTGCTGCCGCGTCTGAAGGTCGGGCAGGAGGTCGATGGCCTGATCGTGGAGGACGTCCTGCACGATGCCCGAGAAACCCTGGTGTATCGGGTGCGCCATGCGCGCAACGGGCAGCAGTTGGTCCTCAAGACCTTGCAGCCGACGATGGTCGGCGATAAAACGGCGATCACCGCCTTGCTCATGGAAGAGTGGCGGGCGCGACGCGTCGTGTCACCGTATTTCCCGCAAGTGGTGCCGGCCGAGCAGCGCAGCGGTTTGTACTACCTGATGACCTGGCATGCCGGCGCCACGCTGGCGCAGCGCATCGAGTCCGGTCAGCACTTCCCGGTGGGGGAGGTGGTCCGCCTGGGCATCCATCTGCTGAAGGCGATTTCCGCCCTGCATCGCCTTGATATCGTGCATCGCGATATCAAGACGGACAATGTGCATCTGGGGCAGGACGGCCAGTTGCGCGTGCTGGACCTGGGGGTGGCGTTGAGCCTGGGCGAATTGCAGCCGGGCGACGAGCCGGGCACGGCGGGGACGCCGTCCTATCTCGCTCCCGAGTGCTTCGAGGGCGCAGCCCCGACGACGGGGCTCGATCTGTATGCGGCGGGCGTGCTGCTCTACCACCTGCTGACCCGCAAATATCCCTATGGCGAAATCGAGCCCTTCCAGAAGCCCAAGTTTGGCGAGCCGGCGCGGCCGACGCGCTGGCGCCCGGAGATCCCCGGCTGGCTGGAGAACATCCTGCTCAAGGCTGTGGCCAGACTGCCGGAGGACCGTTTCGAAACGGCCGAGGAGTTTCTGCTCGCGCTGGAGCGCGGCCCCAGCCGGCCTGTCTCGGCGCCGGGCAAGCAGCCGCTGATCCAGCGCAATCCCCTGCGTTTCTGGAAGAGCGTGGCCGGTCTCTCGCTGGCGCTGAATCTGGTCCTCGTGCTCTGGTTGAACCGCTGAGCACGGCTGTTGCCGTGCGGCCGGTGCCTTTCCGGGTATCCGGCGACGGGGCAACGGTAGCGGGGCTGTCGCGGATTTGATTTTGCTTATGGGGGACGGTCGACCGTCGGACTAAGCTGGCAGGCATTCACATTGCCGAGCGCATCCCGCCATGTCCTTCCCCGCCTTTTTCGAGCAGGCGCCGTGCCTGACGGTCCATGATCCCCTGGCCGAATTGCTCGGTGCGCCGGTGGATGGCCTGCTGACCTATTGTTACGCCGATGCCGTTCGCCTGGCCGGCCATTCCTGTCCGACCGTGGCTTCCGCCTACGTACTCGGCCGGCGCCTGATGCAGGCGCTCTATCCGGCAGGAGTGCCGCAGCGAGGCGGGGTGTACCTGGCTTTTGCCGCAGCCTGCGACAGTGGCGTGACCGGCGTTCAGGCCGCGGTGCTTTCCCTGCTCACCGGGGCTGCCGCTGAAGGCGGCTTCAAGGGCCTGGGCGGGCAGTATGGGCGGCGCAATTTGCTGCGTTTCGGGCTCGGTGGGCAAAGCTGTTTGCTGGCCACGCGCTGCGATACCGGGGCAAGCCTGATGGCTGATCTCGATCTCTCGGTCGTGCCGGCCGATCCGGCCATGATGCCGCTGATGCAGGCCTGCCTGAGCGGGCAGGCGGGCGCAGAGGAAAGACGGGCGTTCGGACTGCTCTGGCAGGGGCGCGTGCGCCGCATCCTGCTCGATCATGCCGATGATCCGGCCCTGATCCGCCTGCGTCCGGCAAGCGGGGCGCAGGCCGACGCCCCTTAAGGCGTGACGAGGACGAGCAGTTTGGCGTCTTCGACGCGAATGTGCCGGATCAGCCAGTCGCGCAGGTAGAGCAGCACGTCGAACTGGGCGGTAAGCGGGTTGTCGTGCAGTTCGGCCCGGAACTCCTCCAGCTTGGCCTCGAAGGCGCGATGCTGGTGGTGCTGGCTTTTCTCTTCCGGGTAGCCGTGGTGCGCCATCATGCGTTCTTCCGCCCGGAAATGAACTTGCGTGTACATTTCAAGCGCTTTCAGGACGCGGGCGACATCGCGCGCCCCTTTTTTCTGCGCCACGACATCAAAGAGGTCATTGGTCAGGTCGAACAGGTAGCGGTGATGTTCATCAATCGCATCGATGCCGATTTTCAGGCTGTCTTCCCACTTGATCCAGCCATCCGGCCGATAGGCGGAGGCCGGGAGTTCGATGATGGCATTGGGGTCGATCAGGTCGTCGCGATAGAGCTCCCGGATGCGTGAAATTTCCGGCAGCGCCTGCTCGAAGGCGGCGACCACGGCCGGGTCGAAGGCGGTGCCGGCACCGTCGCGGATATAGGCAATGGCATCTTCGAACGGCCAGGGCTTCTTGTAGGGGCGGATCGAGGTGAGGGCATCGAAGACATCTGCAATGCTGCAGATGCGGGCCAGGATGGGAATCGCTTCGCCGCGCAGGCCGCGTGGGTAGCCGGTGCCGTCCCAGCGCTCGTGATGGTAAGCCGCAATGTCGCGGGCTGCCGTGATCAGCGCATCGTTGCCGTCGAGCAGGGTTTCGCCGATCTCGGTATGGCGCTTCATCACTTCATATTCGTCCGAGGTCAGCCGCCCCGGCTTGAGCAGGATGCTGTCCGCAATGCCGATCTTGCCGACATCGTGCATCGGGGCGCAGATGCCCAGCAGTTCGCGTTCTTCGGCCGAGAGCCCGAGTGCCTTGGCGATGCTGGTCGCGTAGTGGGTCATGCGCATGATGTGCATGCCGGTTTCGTTGTCGCGGTACTCGGAGGCGGTGCCCAGGCGGCGAATCGCATCGGTGCGGGCGTGTTCGAGTTCCACCTCGCGCACGCGCAGGGTTTCATTGACCAGGGTGCGGGACACCAGGATGGAGAGTGCCTCGGCCAGTTCGCTCATGAATTCGAGTTCGACGGCATCGGGTTGCCAGTCGGGCTCGATGAAGAGCAGCGCGACGCCCATCGGCATCTGGTCGCTGTTCAAAGGCAGGATGCAACAGGGGGCCTCTTCCGTGACACCGACCAGTTCGACCTGGTCGCTCAGGTCGCGCAGCTTGCCGATGCGGGCGGTGCACTGTCGGGCAGGCGGCGTGGGCGCCGCATGGCCTTGCCAGTTACGCACACTCCAGGTGGGTTCAAGGCCGAACTGGGCAACCTGGACCAGATAGTGGCGCGGGTTGTAGAGCAGCAGGGCGCTGTGCGGCACCACCCGCAAACCGGGCAGGCTGAGCAGCAAGCCATGCAGACGGGCCAGCAGCGCATCCAGGTCGTTGCCGGTGGTGCTGACGCGGGTCAGCTCGAAGACCAGACGACTGATGGCCAGGATTTCCTGATCCTTATCCATGCTCCCTGAGTTCCCATGGTTTCGCCGTTTTGTGGCGATTTTGTTGGTTTTTGTGCCAGAAACTAAAATTCTGGTCAGTGGGGGAGCATAGCGGGCTTGCTGTCTAGTTTTTTTGAGTTAGATCAAATGGATTAGCGCTCATGGCAATCGGGCGACGCACTGTCGGGCGCGTCATCTTGCATGCCGTGCCGGGGCGCTTCTCCTGCGGCGCGGACTGCTGGTGCCCGAACCGCCTGTTGCTTCAGCGGGCCGGTTTGTCCAGCCAGGCGAGCAGGGTCGCGTAGAGGGTTTCCGGTTGGACGGGTTTGGCGATGTGGTCGTTCATGCCTGAAGCCAGGCAGGCGTGGCGTTCCTCGTCGAAGGCATTGGCGGTCATGGCGAGAATGGGGGTCTCGGCATTGCATGAGCCGGTCCGGATGGCGCGGGTGGCTTCAAGGCCGTTCATGTGCGGCATCTGCATGTCCATCAGGATCAATGCGTAAGCATGTGCTTGTGCCTGTTCGACGGCGGCGCAGCCGTTTTCTGCCAGGTCGACGCGGAGTCCGACGTCTTCGAGCAGGCTGCGGGACACCTCCTGATTCACCGGTTCGTCTTCCACCAGCAGGATGCGTTTGCCCGCATGGTCGGCCCGAAGTGCTGCTTCGGGGGGCCTCATCCCGGATGGAACGGGGGGGTGTGACGGATCCGGCAGGCAGGTCGCCACCGCTTGCGCTACCGGTTTGCCGAGTCGTACCGTGAACCAGAAGGTGCTGCCCACGTCGGGGGTGCTCTCGACGCCGACCTCGCCGCCCATCAGGTGTGCGAGTTGTTTGCAGATGGCCAGCCCGAGCCCGGTCCCGCCATATTTCCGGCTCATGCTGCTGTCAGCCTGCTCGAAGGCATTGAACAGGCGCGCCTGTACCGCCGGTGCGATGCCGATTCCGGTATCGCTGACCGACCACCGGATCAGTGCGCTGTCCGGGCCTTCCTCCTGCATGCTGGCGCGCAGGGTAATCGTGCCGTGTTCGGTGAATTTGAGGGCATTACCGGTGAAATTGAGGAGTACCTGACCGATGCGCAGCGCATCGCCCAGATAGACCGTCTGAGCCAGGTCGGGGGCCAGTTCCATGCATAGTTTCAGACCCTTGTCGGCGGCTTTTTGGCCAATCAGGTTGTACAGGCTGTCGAGTACGGTCTGCAAGCGGAAGGGGGCGGTTTCGATGCTCAGGCGGTTGGCTTCGATTTTCGAAATGTCGAGGATGTCGTTGATGACCTGCAGCAGATGGCGCGAGGCCAGATCGATTTTTTGCAGTTGATCCTTGATCCGGGGATCCTCCGCCCGGCGGAGTGCGAGGTTGGTCATGCCCATGATGGCGTTCATCGGCGTGCGCAACTCGTGGCTCATGTTAGCCAGAAAGGTGCTTTTTGCCTGGCTGGCTGTTTCTGCCGCGGCACGCGCCTGCTCCAGTGCGGTATTGGCCGCTTCGAGGGCGCGGGCTTTCTCGCTTTCGATGTTCAGGATGCGCAGGCGCGCCCGCATGGCAAGGAGGATCAGGAGCAGGCTCAGAATCAGCACGGCGGCGATGGAGCCGACCAGCAGCGGGCGGTTTTCCGGGTCGAGCAGCGAGGGCGGGCGGTTCCGGATGCGGGCATCGGCAGGCAGATCTTGTGCGGACAGGCCAAAGCGGACCAGTTCCTGATAGTCGGCCAGCAAGACCTGCGGGGTGTCGAAGACAATCGGAATCTGATCGGCCGCTGTTCCGCTGAGGATGCGGCGGGCCATATCTGCCATCAGGCGACCATTTTCCAGGCCGCTGTTCACATAGCCGCCGAGGGCACCGTGACCGATGGCACGATCGATGTCCGAGTAAACCGGTACCGTCGTCCTGGCCCGGACATAGGCCGCCAGGTGTTCATTGCTCACGGGGCGTCCGCTCCGGTTCTGGATGGAGCCGAGGGCAAACACTGCGGTGTGCTTCCCAAGCTGCGCAAGGGGCGCATCAATTTCTTCAAGCTGCGCCGGTGTCCAGTGTTCGATGCTCAGGCGCTGGCGAGTCCCGGGCGGCAGCGCGGACAGCCCGCGGTCGATGGTGCGCCGGTTGCCGGCGCCGGATTCGTCCGTGGCGGTGATGAAGATGATTCTCTCGGTTTGCGGGTGCAGGGACATGACCAGGGCCAGGGTGCGCCCGACTTCGTAGCGCTCGGCAATCCCGGTGGCGTTGCCACGTTGGCCGATGAGGGTGGCCGGGTCGCCATTGATGCCGCTGAATACGATGGGCACGGATCGCCAGGCTGGGCTGCCGGCGGCGAAGGTGAGCGCCAGGTCGTCGACCGCCACCAGCAGATCGATTTTCCGGCCGGCGTATTTTTCCTCCAGGAATTGCTGGTAGCGCTGACGATAGGCCGGCGAGACATAGCGCTTGGTGTCCATCCATTCGACATGCAGGACCGGCCGTTCTCCCGGCGCATCCTGCCAGGCTTCAAAACCGCGCAGGATATCGTCTTCCCAGCTGTGGCCATGGTGATAGGAGAGCAAGACCAGCAGATGCGCAGCCTCTCCCGGCGGCGTATCGGCAGTGGCGCTGCGGACCGGGCCGTTCAGAAGCAGTGTCAGGAGGAGTGAAGCAAGCAGGGCGAAGGGCTTCATGAGCGCGGATGACCGGTGGGCGCAACGAGGACAAAAGGAGCATAACCGTTTTGTTTCGCTTGACAAGGTGAAGCAGCCGCACCCAGTCGCCATGTTTCCCGATTTGAGTCATTGGGGGCGTTGACCGTCGGCCTGTCAAAGGCGAGCAGTGAAGGATGCCCACAAACGGCGCATCTGCGCTTCTCTTGTGTACTTCGCGTTGGCGCTGCTGCGCCTGCAATGAGGCTGATAGAATGGGGCGCTCACTCGGAGAACCTCATGTCCCAGACCCTGATCCTTTTTGCCCATGGTGCACGCGACCCGGAGTGGGCGGCACCGATGCGTCATGTCCAATCGCTGGTGCAGGCCGCGCGGCCCGGTGCAACGGTCGAACTGGCTTTTCTGGAATTCATGTCGCCGACCTTGAGCGAGTGTGTGCAGGCACAAATCTCAGCCGGTGCGACGCAGATTGCCATCGTGCCGATGTTCATCGCTCAGGGCGGGCATCTGAAGCGGGAGTTGCCGGAGATGGTGACGGCCCTGCGGTCGACCTATCCAGCGGTCCGGTTTTCACTGAGCGGCCCGATCGGACAGGTTGATACCGTGATGCAGGCCATGGCGGCGGCGGCGCTGAAAGAAGCTGGCCTGTAGTTTGCTAGGTAAGCACCATGCTTACCGTACTAGTCATCGACGAATCCCGTTCCCGCGCCGCTGAAATCTGCGCCGGGCTTGCCCTTGCCGGGTATCAGGTGGCGGCCATCCTGGCCGGTGCCGACAACCTGACGGCCGAGGTCGAGCGCCTGCAGCCGGATGTGATCCTCATTGATACCGAGAGTCCGAGCCGGGATACGCTGGAAAACCTGGCGGCCATGCATCGCAACATGCCGCGTCCCGTGGTCATCTTCACGCAGGAAGAGGGGCAGGAAACCATCCGCGATGCCGTCAAGGCGGGGGTGTCGGCCTATGTGGTCGATGGGCTGGACCCCAAGCGGATCAAGCCCATCGTCGATGTGGCGCGGGCCCGCTTTGAGGATACCCAGGCGCTGCGCCGCGAACTTGATGAAATCTCCCAGAAGCTGACCGACCGCAAGCTGGTCGAAAAGGCCAAGGGCGTCCTGATGAAGGCGCGTGGACTGGACGAGGATGCGGCGTATCACGCCATGCGCAAGCTGGCCATGGAGCGCGGGCAGACCCTGGCCAAGGTGGCGCGCGATGTCATCGATATGGCGCGTGTGCTGCTTTAAGGCCCTGATTTAAATCGATTCAAGGATGGCCCGGGCCAGCACGGACGGGTCTTCCGCGCCCACGACGATGCGCTGCTGACCGAGGATGAAGGTCGGCACCTGGCGTATCCCGGCAGCCCGGATTGCGGCGGCTTCCTGCTGCAACTCGGTGATTCCGGCCGTGCCGGCCAGATAGGTCTCCACCTCGGCGGCGGGCAGGCCGCATTCCGCCGCAATCTCACGCAAGACCGCAGGGTCGCCAATGGGCCGACCTTCGACAAACTGAGCCCGGAACAAGGCCTCGACCAAGGCTGCTGCACTTCCCCGTGCCTGCTGCCAAGCGACCAGGCGGTGGGCTTGCAAGGTATTGGCGCGCAAGGCAATCCGTTCGAAGTGGTAGCGCAGGCCATACGGCGCGCCGGCATCGCGCACGCGCTGAAACAGGGCCTCGACGGCATCCCGGCTGCCGAACTTGGCTTCCAGAAAGGGCAGGTAAGGCTCGCCTTCCGGTGGGGTGTCCGGGTTCAGGAAGAAGGGCAGCCAGCGCGGCGTGCAGACGAAATCGGGTCGCGCGCGGCGAACTTCGATCAGTGCGCTGTCCAGGCGACGCAGGCCGATGTAGCACCAGGGGCAGACAAAATCGGAAACCAGGGCGATGTCGAGCATGGGGATCTCTCTTTGCAAGGTGCCGCTTGGTCCCCGATGCGGTGCAAAAGTTCAGTTTGCTGCACCGCGGTAGTGCATGAAGGATCGGCGAGCAGATCAGTTTTGGGTGTTCGTAAGTGGTTGAATTGGCTTAATTATTTGTAACTAGTTCTTTTGGTGTAGTCCTGGCACGGCCATTGCAATAAGGAAGGTGAAGTGTCCGATCAACGGCGATCGGGCAAGGGGCCTCCGGCCCCGGACCGGACAAGGGCGTCCATTCGGCCAGCGCGATGCAGGCCGGATGTGACGCCCGTTTTGCTTTTTATTCATGTTTGAAGGAGCACGCAATGGAAGACAAGAAACTGGAGCAGCCTGCCAAGCCGTTTTCACGTCGTGATTTTGTTTCAGCCGCCCTGGGAGCCTCGTTGATGAGCATGGTACCGCCGGGTGTCCGCAGTGCAGCGTGGGCTGCCGGTTCGGATGCCCCTGAAAAGAAGGAAGTGAAGATCGGTTTCATTCCGCTGACGGACTGCGCTTCCGTGGTCATGGCGTCGGTCATGAAATTTGACGAAAAGTACGGCATCAAGATCATTCCGACCAAGGAAGCCTCCTGGGCTGCCGTGCGCGACAAGATGGTCAATGGCGAGATTGATGCCGCGCACGTGCTGTACGGCTTGATCTATGGCGTGCAGATGGGCATCGGCGGCCCGAAAAAAGACATGAACGTGCTGATGAGCCTTAACAACAACGGCCAGGCCATCACGCTCTCCAACCAGCTCAAGGACAAGGGCGCCATCGATGGTCCGAGCCTGGCCAAGCTGGTGGCGAAGAAGGAGCGGGAATACACCTTTGCCCAGACCTTCCCGACCGGCACGCACGCGATGTGGCTGTACTACTGGCTGGCGGCCCAGGGGGTCAACCCGCTCAAGGACGTCAAAACCATCACCGTGCCGCCGCCGCAAATGGTCGCCAACATGCGGGTCGGCAACATGGATGGTTTCTGTGTCGGCGAGCCCTGGAACAACCGCGCCATCATGGACAACATCGGCTTCACGGCAACGACGACGCAGGACATCTGGACCGATCATCCGGAAAAGGTGCTGGGTACGACGGCCGAGTGGGTCCAGAAGAACCCGAACACGGCGCGTGCCGTCGTTGCCGCGATTCTCGATGCCGGCAAGTGGATCGACGCTTCGCTCGCCAACAAGCAGAAGACGGCCGAGACCATCGCCCAGAAGGCCTACGTGAATACCGACACCGAGGTCATCGTCGCCCGCATGCTGGGCCGTTACCAGAACGGTCTGGGCAAGAGCTGGGATGACAAGAACCACATGAAGTTCTTCAACGACGGCGCGGTGAATTTCCCCTACCTCACCGACGGCATGTGGTTCATGACCCAGCACAAGCGCTGGGGCCTGCTGAAGGATCATCCGAACTACCTCGAGGTGGCCAAGAAGGTGAACCGCATCGACATCTACAAGCAGGGTGCCGCCGCCGCGGGGGTCACGCTGCCGAAGAGCGAGATGCGCAACCACAAGCTGATCGACGGCGTGGTCTGGGACGGCAAAGACCCGGCCAAGTATGCCGACAGCTTCAAGGTCAAGGCTTAACTGCACCGGTCCCGCCCCGCTTGCCGGGGCGGCCGCTGCCAAGGAGAACATGATGCATTCAGGTTCCGCCACGCTGGACGTCGATTTTGGCCAGGAAAGCCCGGTCGACCGTCGGACAACCCCCCTTCAGCCGAGTGCCGCAGCGCCTGCACCGGTTCAGGAAAAAACAATGGAAAAAGCACTGTCTGTCCCGCCGGCCCCGACCGGTATCCCGTTTGCGGAGCGTCTGGCCACGTTCGGCCGCGCGGCCTTGCCGCCGGTTCTTGGCCTGCTCGTGCTGATCGGCATCTGGCATGTGGCGACCCACAAGGGCGGCGCCATTCCCGGCCCGGCTCAAGTCTGGGAAGCGGCCGTCGCGCTCTTCTCAGATCCTTTCTACCGTAACGGACCGAACGATCAGGGCATCGGCTGGAATGTGCTGTCCTCGCTGCAACGGGTCGGCGTTGGTTTTGGCTTTGCCGCGCTGGTCGGGATTCCGCTCGGTTTCATTCTGGGACGTTCCGCCTTCCTGTCGGCCATGGTCAATCCGATCATCAGTCTGCTGCGTCCGGTGTCCCCGCTCGCCTGGCTGCCGATCGGCCTGCTCGTCTTCAAGAAAGCCGATCCGGCCGCAACCTACACCATCTTCATCTGCTCCATCTGGCCGATGATCATGAACACCGCGCAAGGCGTGCAGCGTGTGCCGCAGGACTACCTCAACGTGGCCCGCGTGCTGGCGCTCTCCGAATGGAAGGTCGTCACCAAGATCCTCTTTCCGGCCGTGCTGCCCTACATGCTGACCGGCATCCGCCTCTCCATCGGCACCGCCTGGCTGGTCATCGTCGCCGCAGAAATGCTCACCGGCGGCGTCGGCATCGGCTTCTGGGTCTGGGACGAGTGGAACAACCTGAAGGTCGAACACATCATCATCGCCATCTTCGTCATCGGCATCGTCGGCCTGATCCTCGAGCAGGCGCTGATCCTGCTGGCCAAGAAGCTGACCAAGGAAGCGTCTTAAGGAGATCGTCATGGAAAAGTTCGTAAGCATTGAAAAAGTCGGCCAGACCTTCACGACGAAGAAAGGCAAGTTCGTCGCGCTGCGCGATATCGATCTCAATATCGCGCAAGGGGAGTTCATCGCCCTGATCGGCCACTCCGGTTGCGGCAAATCGACCCTCTTGAACCTGATCGCCGGGCTGACCCGCCCGACGGACGGGGTGCTGCTCTGCGATGGCCGGGAAATCGCCGGTCCGGGCCCGGAGCGTGCCGTGGTTTTCCAGAACCACAGCCTGCTGCCCTGGCTGACCTGCTTCGAAAACATCTATCTGGCTGTCGAGCGCGTTTTTTCGGCGAAGGAGGGCAAGGCCAAACTGAAGGCGCGGACTCAGGCGGCCATCGAACTGGTTGGCCTGGCCCATGCCGCGCACAAGTACCCGAACGAGATTTCCGGCGGCATGAAGCAGCGCGTCGGGATTGCCCGGGCGCTGTCGATGGAGCCGAAGGTGCTGCTCATGGATGAACCGTTTGGCGCACTCGATGCGCTGACCCGCGCCAAGCTGCAGGACGAGCTGATGAAAATCTGCGAGAAGACCCGGGCGACGGTCGTCATGGTCACCCACGATGTGGATGAGGCCGTGCTGCTCTCGGATCGCATCGTGATGCTGACCAATGGCCCGGCCGCCACCATCGGCGAGATTCTGACGGTCGACCTGCCGCGCCCGCGCAATCGCCTGACCCTGGCCAATGACCCGGCCTACATTGCAGCCCGTGCCGCCGTGCTGGCGTTCCTGTACGAAAAGCAGGCGCATGTGGAGAAAGAGGCCGCCTGAGTCATGGGCCCTGTTTAGACAGGACGCCTGTTTGATCTGCCCCCGGTCAGTGATCGGGGGCTTTTTCTTGAACTTGATCCCGGTCATTGATTTTTGCGCTCAACGGAGGCTATGGTGCAGGCTGTCCAGAATTCCCGCCTTTCCATGCCGCCGCCGTCCCCAGTCAAACTCTCCCGCAAGATCGTGGGCATCCTGTGTGCCTTCTTCATCATCGCCCTGACGGCGATTGCGGCCACGCTGTACATTTCCTGGCAACTCGAAGGGGTGGCGGCGGCCATCAACGATGCCGGCAGCCAGCGCATGCGTACCTATCGCATCAGCCATCTGATGGCGCGTGCGCTCGATGAAAAGGGCGACAGCGGAATCTATTCCAGTAGTCTGGCCGAAGAACGGCAGTTATTTGAGCGGGTGCTCAAGGATTTGCATCAGGGCGACCCCATGCGCCCGATGGCACCGCCGCGCAATGAGATTGTGGAGGCCAAGCTTGAGGTGGTCGCCGAGAGCTGGCAGTCGGCAATGCGGCCGACGCTGGATGCCTATCTGGAAAGCAGCGGCAGCGGCCGGGTGAAGATGCTCGACCACTTCAACAGCACGCTGGAAGCCTTTGTCCACAGCATCAACGAACTGGTGCTCGCGATGGAGAACAGCTACGCCCAGGATACCAATCTGTTGCGCACTTTCCAGATCGCGCTGGTCATGCTGGCCATCATCGGGACCGGGGTGCTCATCCGCTTTTTTGATGATCTGGTGATCCGCCCGGTGGGCATGCTGCATGCCGGTATGCGCCGGATGATGAACAACGATCTGAGCGTCCGGGTGCCGGTTAACTCGGATGACGAGTTAGGTGGCTTGGCGCGCGGCTTCAACCGTATGGCGGAGCATCTCCAGCAGGTCTACAGCACCCTGGAGGAGCGCGTTGCCGCAGAAACCAGCACATTGGCTGAACGTAACCGTGAACTCGGCATCCTGTACCAGGCCACTTCCTATCTAAGCGAGCCGGCGCCGATCGAAGTGCTCTGCCGGGGCTTTCTGGATCAGATCAAGGAAGCCTTGGGGGCCGATGCCGGTGCGGTACGCCTCTATACGGCCAAAAGCGAAGAACTGCATCTGGTGACGCATGATGGCGTTTCCGACATGTTCGTGACCAACGAGCAGACCTTGAGTTGCGGCGAATGTCTGTGCGGCCAGGTGATTCAGAGCGGTGAGGCACAGACCTTTGATACCGCCCATCCGCCGGCCGGCATGAAGCTGATGAGTTGTATCCGCGAAGGGTTTGCGACGGCGACCGCGTTCACGATCATGCACGACAAGACCAAGCTGGGGGTCTATAACCTTTATTTCCGGCGTCAGCAGAGCTTGTCGGAAGGCGAGAAACACCTGCTTGAAACGCTGGGGCAGCATTTGGGCGTGGCGATTGAAAACGTCCGTCTCAAAGCCCGCGAGAAAGAACTGGCGATTTCCGAAGAGCGTAACCTGCTGGCTCAGGAACTGCACGACTCCATTGCACAAGGGCTGGCCTTCCTGAACATTCAGGTGCAGCTCCTGCAGGATTCCCTGCGCAAGGGGCGGGTCGAGGAAGCCATGCAGACTGCCGGGCAGCTCCGGGAGGGGGTGCAGGAGAGCTACGATGATGTGCGGGAGCTGCTGGTGCATTTCCGGACACGGATGCATCAGGCAGATCTGGAGTCGGCCATCGAGGCAGCCCTGGAAAAATTCGAGGGGCAGACCGGAATTCGCACCGAATTTACCTGCCACGGCAGCGGCTTGCCGCTTGAGCCGGGTGACGAAATCCAAATCATGCACATCGTGCAGGAGTCGCTCTCCAATATCCGCAAGCATGCGCAGGCAACGCGGGTGACGGTGCGCCTGGAACGAAATTTGACCGAACTCCAGGTGGCGGTTCGCGATAATGGTGCCGGTTTCGATCCGGAAACCGAGCCGAATCTCAAGTCGGATCGACACGTCGGTCTGAAAATCATGCGTGAACGGGCGCACCGGATTGGTGGCGAGTGCCGGATCGCATCGCAGGCAGGGGTCGGAACCAGCGTCACCCTGCGCCTGCCCAGTGTTACAAAAGAGGTTGAATGAAGATGAACGAGAAAATTCGCGTCCTGTTGGTCGATGACCATACCCTGTTCCGCAGCGGCATTAAATCGCTGCTTCAGCGTACGGAGGATTTCGAGGTCGTCGATGAAGCCGGCGACGGCCTTGAGGGCATCAAGCGCGCCCGCTCGCTGAAGCCGGATGTGGTCCTGCTCGATTTGCACATGCCTGGTGTTTCCGGTCTGGAGGCCGTGAAAGTGATCGCCGAGGAAATCCCGGATGTGCATGTCCTGATGCTCACCGTCTCGGAAGATGCGCAGGATCTGATGGATGCCTTGCGGGCCGGTGCCAGCGGCTACCTGCTCAAGAACATCGAGACGGATACCCTGGTCGATGCCATTCGGCGTGCCGCCCGTGGTGAGTCGGTGGTGTCGCCCCAGATGACCTCCAAGCTGATCCAGGGGGTGCGCGAGCAGCCGCGTCAGGCGCAACCGGCTTTTGACCGCGACAAGTTTTCGCCGCGTGAGCGCGATATTCTGGAATGCCTGGCGCTGGGCGAAAGCAACAAGGAAATCGCCCGCAAGCTCGATCTGGCTGAAAGCACGGTGAAAATCCATGTCCAGAACATCTTCAAGAAGCTGAACATGACCAGCCGCGTGCAGGTGGCCTTGTATGCCGTCGAACACGGCTTTGGCAATCGTCCCGCTGTCTGACGGTCGACCGTCGGAAAAGGGCAAATTTCACCCATAAAAAACCGGCCCGCGCTGGGCCGGTGCCGGCGATCCGGTTGCCGGCGAGTCCTCCGCTGAGGAGGGGAGGGTCCGGAGACGTCAGGCGTTGCCGATCCGGGGGCTGATGCTCGGTGCCGGATGCGTGCGTTGCAAGTGCTCGTAAGTCTTCGACAAGGCGCAGACACGCTCGTAGTGCCCGGCCTCCAGGGCGTGCACCATGTTTTCGATGATCATCGTATGCAGTTTGCAGACCCCTTCCGGGCTGCTGAGCAGCACTTCGCTGATCTCTGCCGCGAGCGCCATGGGAACATGTTCATGCTCGGCAATGGCTTCAATCTCACCACGATCCAGATCACAGTAGTCCAGCACATCTTGTATGGACAACATGTCTCTTCCTCCTGTCAGGCCGGCGCACTTCCCCTGAGGCGCGTTCCGGCGCAGTGCTGTGGGGTCGGTGTTCGTTGTCCGCCTTGTCGTTTTAATCGGTGGAGGATGTTTTCTTTTTAGTCCAAAAATGACAAAAAGCAAGCCGCCTAGAATTGAAGTGCGCCGTTGTGTTGTGCTGCCAGTTTCAGTCGCTTCAACAAAGGATGGGCGTTGAGCTGGGTGGTTGCCCGGACCGCGTCGGCGCGTTCGGCGAGCGTGTTGGCGTCGACCGAGACAGCGTGCCCATGACTGGCCAGCAGCACGACATTTCCGCTATCACAGGCCGGGAGCGCGAGCGTGCGCTGGTCGAAGGCCTCGCCCAGACGGGCAACGCTCTCCCGGAAACCTTTGCTGCGGCCCAGAAAATTGGCAACGAATAGGCCATCCTCGCTCAGACGGGCGCGACAGGCCTGGAAAAAAGGCAGCGTGTCGAGCGGCCCGGTACGAGCATCCGGGTCGTAGCCGTCGACCATGATCCAGTCGAAATGGCTGTCACCGCCAAGGATGAAGTCGGCCCCGCAGCCATCGACGATCTTCAGCCGTGCGGGGTCGTCCGGCAGTTTGAAGTACTGGCGGGCGACAAATTCGACCTGCGGGTTGATCTCCACCACGGTGATCTGCGCTGCCGGCAGATGGCGATAGCAGAATTTGGTCAGCGAACCACAGCCCAGGCCGATCTGAAGGATGCGACGCGGTTGGCTGGTCGGCGGGTCGAGCAAGAGCCCGGTCATCATGTCTCGCGTGTATTCCAGTTCGAGCGACCAGGGACGGGCGACGCGCATGGCACCTTGCACCCAGTCCGAGCCGAAGTGCAGGCAGCGAACGCCATTTTCCTCGCTGATATCGATGGCGTGGCGGGGGGCAGTGGGGCGACGGGACATGATCGGGCAGTGTACGGTTAAAACCGTGATTTTACCGCGTGCCTCCCTCGTCACGCAGGGCAAGGTGGGTAACGCGCCGGAAAGTCAGGTTGTAGCGAAGTTCGGGTTCCTGCGGGGCGCATCGCCTTGCAAGCGGTGCAATGCCGTGGAAATAGAGCCGGCTCGGGCCACCCCAGACGATGGCATCACCCTGCTGCAGGATGATCCGTGCCACCGGGTCGTTTCGCCGGGCACCGCCCCAGAGAAAAGTTGCGCTGCGACCCAGGGAGAAAGACACGATGGGGGCGCTGAGATCGGCTTCATCACGGTCCTGATGCAGCCCCATCCGGCTGCCGGGGGCATAACAGTTGATCAGGCAAGCTTCGGGCCGAAAATCCGGATAGCCCGCGGCGGCAGCCGCAGCGCGGGCCAGTGTCTCCAAGTCTGCCGGCAGCGGCGGCCACGGCATATGGGTGGCCGGATCGGTGCGGCTGTAGCGATAACCCTGGGCATCCGTGATCCAGCCCAGGAGACCGCAGTTGGTCATGCTGACCGACATGGCATGGCTGCCCGGCGTCATCATGTGGCGAAACGGTGCTTGCCTGCTGATAGCTTGAATGGTGGCCAGAATGGCTGCTGCGTGTGTGCCGATGAAACCAGGCAAGTGCATGGCGCCGGGGCCAATCGGGTGTGCTGCACCTGCCGGCATGGGCGATAACTGTTCGGGCAGATTGTCGAAGAGTTGACCTTGCATGCCATGCATCCTCGAAAGTGGCGCCCCCAGGTGGAATCGAACCACCAATTCACCCTTAGGAGGGGCGGGTTATATCCATTTAACTATGGAGGCGTGCCTGTCATTCGGCAAGGCGCGCATTGTACCGTTCTACCTCTTGCTTGTGATAGATTGGAATTTCTGAATATAACGATAAAGAGGAGAGGCTGATGCGTGTATTTCGTGGGCGTCCGGTGGCCCATCAACTGATTCTTGCCACATTGACTGCGTTGGTGCTGGTGTTCTCGATCATGACCCTGATCGTCCAGCAGCGTGCGGACCGCGCTGCCCTGATCGTGGCGGAAGACAACCTGGCGCATGAGGCGCGCCTGATGGTTGGCGTACTGGATTCGTTGTTCGAAGGCATCCGGGCGCGCGGGGAGGCGCAGTCGCAGTTCTTCATCAAATATGCAGGGGGGCAGCCTGAGCGAGTCCCCGGCTTGGCGCCGGCGGGCGATGTCAATTTGCCGATCATGCGTATCAATGGCGAAGTGATGAATGGCAACGAGCGCATTTTGAAGTCTTTTCGCGCGTTGACCGGCGACGATACCGCATTTCTGGTCGTCATGGACGGCAAACTCTATCGTCTGGCTACCCTGCTCAAAGACAAGGAGGGAAAGTCGATGAACGGCGTGCCGCTGCCGCCGGAGGACCCGGTGACCAAATCGATTCTGGCCGGGCAGGATTATCAGGGTCTGACCATTCGCGGCGGCAAGTACAACTTCAGTACGGTGAAGGTGCTCAAGGATGCCGATGGCAAGCCCTGGGGGGCGTATTCCCTGCGGATTGGCCTGGAGTCCGACCTGAACCGGATTCGCGATCAGTTCTCCAAAGTGGTGGCAGGCAAAACCGGCTATGTCTATATCGTTCGCCCGACCGATGAAAAAACGATTGGAGAATTTGTCCTGCATCCGAAATATCAGGAAAAAACCGTGGCCGGTGCCGATCTTTCCGATGAAGTGAAGGGCGCTGTGCGGGATCAGCTTGCCCGTAAGGAAGGGCTGTTCCGCTATCAGTTGCCTGATGCAGAGGGGCGCTTGCGCGACAAGATCGTGTATGCCTCGACCGCTGCGACCTGGGGCTGGACCGTGGTGGCAGGAAGTTGGCTGGACGAATATCTGGAAGAAAGCCATGCCTTGCGCAATCTGATGCTGCTGGTCAGTCTGCTCTCTTGCGCGGTGTTGGCCGTGATTCTGTATTTTTTGATCACCCATCGTCTGGCCGGTTTGCGTATCTTGCAACTTGAGGTGGAGCGCCTGAGCACGGGCGATCTGAGGGCTGGTGTGAAAGGCGCCGAGGCAGAGAGTCGTAATGAGGTGCAGGCCATCGCGCATGCCTTCAATCTGATGGCGGAGCGCATTCGCAGCCTGGTGCAAGGTGCGGCAACCACTTCCGGGGAGGTCAGCCGCTCGGCCGATTCGCTGCAAGGCGCCGCCCATCTGGCGCTCGAGGGCGCGAATCAGGCCTCGCAGTCTGCGACGAGCATTGCCCATTCGGCAGAAGCCTTGTCTGTCAGCGTGACCCATGTGGCGGAGAACGCCAATCACGCTGCGACCATCTCGGCAGAAGCCAAGCAGGTGACGGAAAATGGTCGTCGCGTGGTGGAGCGTGCCATGCAGGAACTCGAGCGGGTGGCCGTGGATATCGGGGATTCGGCGGTGATGATCGAGTCGCTGGGCGAGCGTTCCAAGCAGATTTCCAGCGTGGTCGGCGTGATCCGCGAAATCGCCGATCAGACCAACCTGCTGGCCCTCAATGCGGCCATCGAGGCGGCACGGGCCGGGGAGCAGGGGCGGGGGTTTGCAGTGGTGGCGGACGAAGTACGCAAGCTGGCCGAGCGAACTTCCGTGTCGACGCAAGAAATCTCGACAACCGTGAATGCCATTTTGACAGAGACGGGTGTGGCGGTGTCGCGCATGCAATCCGTGTCGGCCAACATGAGTGGGAGTGTCGCCATGGCCAAAGAGGCCGGTGACGCGCTCGAAACCATTGATCAGCGTGCCAGCGAAACCGTATCGGTGGTCGAGGAGATTGCGGTGCGAACACGCGAGCAGAGTGCAGCAAGCCAGAATATCGCGCATCTGGTCGAGCAGATTGCCGTGATGGCTGAAACCGCCAGCCGGCAAGCCGAGACCAACAGTACGCAGGCCTCGCAATTGCAGCGTTTGTCCGAGGATTTGCGCAGTCAATTGTCCCGCTTCCAGACCTGAGCGGCTAAAATCCCGTCATTCCCAACGCGGCGCCCTGCGGGGCGCCGTTTTCATTGCAAAGACCCCATGCCTTACCTGAAGCTCAACGATGCCTGTCTGGCCTATGGCCATGTTCCCTTGCTTGATCACGCCGATTTCCAGCTCGACCCGGGCGAGCGGGTGGCCTTGATCGGCCGGAATGGCACCGGCAAATCCTCGCTGCTCGCCGCCATGGCGGCCGGTACGGGCAAGGGGCGGCTGGATGACGGTGAGGTCTGGGTGCAGCCGGGAATTCGTGTGGGCTATGTGCCTCAGGAGCCGCCTTTCGATCCGGGTGCCACCGTTTTTGCCGCTGTGGTCTCCGGCATGGGGGAAACCTCGGCCTTGCTCGCCGAGTATCACAGTGTGTCGCATCGGCTGGGTGAGGGCGGGGCTGACAGTGATGCCTTGCTGGCCCGCATGGACCAGCTTCAGCACGAGTTGGAGGCGCGCGGTGCCTGGGCCTATGAAGCGCAGGCCGAGCGGGTGATTGCCCGCTTTGGCCTCGATCCGGATGCCGAGGTCGGAAGCCTTTCCGGCGGGCAGAAAAAACGTCTCGCGCTGGCGCAGGCGCTGGCGGTGGCGCCCGAGGTGCTCCTGCTCGACGAACCGACCAACCACCTGGATATCGCGGCCATCGAATGGCTGGAGACCCTGCTCATCGAGTCGGGCGTGACCTTGTTCTTCATCACCCATGACCGCTCGTTCCTCGATCGTGTCTGCACGCGTATCGTCGAGCTTGATCGCGGCAAACTGGCCAGCTTTCCCGGTAATTTCAGCAAATATCAGGAGCGCAAGGAGGCGCAGTTGCACGAAGAGGCGCTGGCCAATGCGCGCGCCGATAAATTGCTCAAGGAAGAGGAGGTCTGGATTCGCAAGGGCGTGGAGGCCCGCCGCACGCGTGCCGTGTTTCGCGTCCAGCGCCTGGATCGCCTGCGGGCGGAGCGTCAGGCCCGGCGCGAGCGCATGGGCAAGGTGCAGATGCAGCTGGATGCCGGGGACAAGAGTGGCAAGCTGGTGGCCGAGTTGCTCAATGTGAGCAAGTCCTACGGTCAACGTGCGGTGGTGCGCGATTTTTCGGCGCGCATCCAGCGTGGCGACAAGATCGGCCTGATCGGCCCCAACGGCGCCGGCAAGACGACTCTGTTGCGTCTCATCCTCGGAGAGCTGGCGCCGGACAGCGGCACGCTGCGCCAGGGGACAAAGATGGAAATCGCGTACTTCGACCAGTTCCGGACCCAGCTGGATCCCAATGCCACCCTGGCCGATGTGATTTCGCCGGGCTCGGATTATGTCGAGATCGGTGGGGCCAAAAAGCATGTCATCGGTTATCTCGAAGACTTCCTGTTTGCGCCCGAGCGCGCCCGTTCGCCGGTCAGTTCGCTGTCCGGCGGGGAGCGTAACCGCCTGCTGCTGGCCCGTCTGTTTGCCAAGCCGGCCAATGTACTGGTGCTCGATGAGCCGACCAATGACCTCGATATCGATACCCTGGAACTGCTCGAACAGCTTCTACAGGACTATGACGGTACCTTGTTCCTGGTCAGCCACGACCGGACCTTTCTCGATAACGTGGTGACCCAGACCATCGCCGCTGAGGGCGAGGGGGGCTGGAAGGAGTACGTCGGGGGCTATACCGATTGGGCGACCTATCAGGCCGGTGTGCAGGCGCAGTTGGCCGCTGAAAAACCCAAGGCCGAGAGCAAGCCTGCCGCGAAGCCGGCTGCGGCCAAGCCCAAGGCCGATAAGTTGTCCTGGAAGGAGGCGCGTGAGCTGGAGGCCTTGCCGGATACGATCGCCGCGCTGGAGGCCGAGCAGGCGCAATTGACCGCGCGGCTTGAAGATCCCGCGATTTACCAGACTGACCCGAAAGGTGCGCAACAGGCTGCCGAGCGCCTGGCGGCCATCGACGACGAATTACTGGCTTTGCTGGAGCGCTGGGAGATCCTGGAGTCGAAGGGCGGGAACCAAGCGTGAATCCGGGAATCCAATTTCCCATTCCTGGAGCATAGATGACGATTCAAGCCAAAACCTGGCGTACCCCGCTGCTGATCATGATTGCGGGCTGTACCATTTTGACCCTCTCGATGGGCGTACGGCACACGGCCGGCCTGTTTTTGCAGCCCATGACGGCCGATCTGGCCTGGAGCCGGGAAACCTTCTCCTTCGCCATTGCGCTGCAAAACCTCGTCTGGGGCCTGGCCTCGCCTTTTGCCGGTGCTTTTGCCGATCGCTACGGCGCCGGACGGACCATCCTGGCGGCCGGCATCCTGTATGTGCTGGGTCTGCTCCTGATGTCGCAGGCGGCCACCCCGCTGGCCTTCGATCTCTCGGCCGGGGTGCTGATCGGCCTCGGTCTGTCCGGGACGACCTTTGCCGTCATCATGGGCGTGATCGGGCGCCATACGACGCCGGAGAAACGCAGTCTGGCACTGGGGATTGCCAGTGCGGGCGGTTCTTTCGGCCAGTTCGCGGTACTTCCGGTCGGACAGATGCTGATCTCGACGTACGGCTGGCAAAGTGCCCTGGTGCTGCTGGCCTGCGGTGTCGGCTTGATTGCGCCGCTCGCCTATGCGATGGCGGACGGGCATCGTCCCGCCGGTGCGGCCGGGCAGTCGGTGGGTGAGGCACTGCGTGAAGCGAGCGGTGAACGCAGTTTTCACCTGCTTTTCTGGGGCTATTTCGTCTGTGGCTTCCAGACTGCGTTCATCATGCTGCACCTGCCAGCGTATCTGGTTGATGGCGGTTTGAGCGCCAATGTCGGCATGACGGCGGTGGCCCTGATCGGGCTCTTCAATATTTTCGGCTCCTTCCTGTTCGGTTGGGCGGGCGGGCGCGGCAGCAAGAAAAACCTGCTGGTGCTGATCTACGGTCTGCGGGCCGTGGCCATCGTGATTTTCATGCTCGTACCGCTGTCGACCGCCAGCGCCTGGATTTTTGCCGCTGCAATCGGGTTGCTCTGGCTGGCGACCGTGCCGTTGACCAACGGCCTGATCGCCCAGGTCTTTGGCTTGCGCTACATGTCGATGCTGGGCGGCATCGTGTTTCTCGGGCATCAGCTCGGCAGCTTTCTCGGGGCCTGGCTGGGCGGACGCATTTTTGACGAGACGGGTTCGTATCACATTGCCTGGATGATCGCGATTGGCCTCTCCGTGCTGGCCACGGCCTGTTCCTGGCCGATCAACGAGCGCCCGCTGGTGCGTCAGGCCGAAGCGGAATGAAGTCCGGTTGGCGCATCTTTTTCTGGGGTGTGGGGGTGGGCGTGGCAGGGTTGATCCTGGTCATGCTCTTCCTGGCGTATCAGTCGCCCGACTTGCTGCTTGATTGGGCGAATTTGCGCTACTGCGGCTGATCGGCTGATTGGCTGATTGGCTGATTGGCTGATTGGCTGATTGGCTGATTGGCAGCGGCGCTGTCATCGCCGCTGCCATGGCCGGCTTTAGTCGCCTGCTTCGCGGGCAGGGTGCGGGGACAGGCCCAAGCGCTGGCGCACGGCTTCGACACTCAGGTGCAACAGGCCGCCAATGTCGGCAAAATCGTCCGGCAGGGCGGGATCGTTCCAGCCGTTGGCGGAGTGTCGGGCCAGCCGAGTCGCAACGACGACGTTGCGGACGCGCGGATGGTCGGCATGATCATCGTCAATCAGTTCTCGTAGCAGATCGGGCAGATGCCAGGCGCCACAGAGTGCATGCTGGATGTCCTGAAAGCTGCAGCCCAGCACCTGGCGCTGGGCATCCGCGCTGCGCATGCCGGGGTTGGCTTTCTGCATGGCCTGGATCTGCAGTCCGAGTGCCGGTGCGGAGCACCAGACCAGAATTTCGGCCAGGTCGTGCAGCAGGGCGGCAATCCGCACTTCTTCCATGTTCACGTCCTGACGCCAGATGGCCCAGTCCTGTGCGTAATCGGCGGCACGCTGGGCGCGGCGGATGATTTGCAGGACGCCCAGCAGAGCTTGCGGGCTGGCGTCGCTCAACTGCTCCTCGATGGTGAGCAGCTCATTGAAACGATTGAAGAAGGGGATGATGCCGGCCATCATCACCGCGCTGGCGATGGTGGTGATGTCGTGTTGCAGCGAGCGCCCGCGCAGCGGCTGAATGTAGGCAAGAACCCGGACGGTCATGATCGGGTCCTGCAGGATGACCTTGGCCAAATCCCGCGCGTCGACACGGTCGATATCTGCTCGCATGTCGTCCAGGCGTCGCCGGGTCAGGCGCAGAACGGGCAGGCTGTTGTTGGTAAACAGCAGCACCCAGTCTTCAACGCTTGGCAAAGGATGTTCGAGCATGATGTCCGTGTTCCTCCAACTGGCGCAAAGGCGCGCTGACAGGGAGTTTAAGGGCTGGCCCGCCGCCCGGCAAGCAAGCCGCGTGCGATAATCGCCGCTGTTTTTCATTCCTTCGGCACGCTTTGATCATGCGCTACACCATTGTTCCCGTGACACCCTTTGAACAGAATTGCACGATTTTCTGGTGCGAGGCCACCCGCCAGGCCGCAGTCATCGATCCGGGGGGCGATATCGACCGGATTCAGCGTGCGCTGGCGGCGGAGGGGCTGACCTTGAGCAAGATTCTCGTGACCCATGGCCATATCGATCATGCCGGCGGTGTCGCAGCCCTGGCTGCAGTGAGCGGCGTGCCGATCGAGGGGCCGCACGCGGAGGATCGCTTCTGGATCGATGGCATGGCACAGCAAAGCAAGATGTTCGGCTTCCCGAATGTCGAGGCGTTTACGCCGGACCGTTGGCTGCAGGACGGAGATCGCGTGCAGTTTGGCGAGGTCACGCTGGAGGTCTTGCACTGCCCGGGCCATACCCCGGGGCATGTGGTGTTCTTCCACCGCGAAAGCGGTTTGGCGCAGGTCGGCGATGTGCTTTTCCAGGGCTCGATCGGGCGGACCGATTTTCCGCGAGGGGATCACGCCACCTTGATCGCATCCATCAAAGAGAAGCTGTTTGCTTTGGGTGATGACGTGGATTTCATCCCCGGCCACGGGCCGATGTCGACCCTGGGCGAGGAGCGTCAATACAATCCGTTTTTGAGCGGTCGCTTCGGTTGACCGTCGGATACGCCGGCTGAGAACGCTCAGGCCGGCGTATGAATGCGGGCCGCCCAGGAAAAGGCCTGCAGCTGGGCATTCAGATAGCGCTGTCCGCTTAAGCCTGCCTCCTCGAATGCCGTGCAGGCTTTGTCGAACTCGCGGTTTTCAGCGGCCTGCAGCAGTTTGAGGTAGGGGCCGAAGGTGCCGCTTTCTTCGTCGAGTGCGTCATGGACCGTCGGCGGGAGCGGCAACTGCTTCAGAATGTCGCGCATCGGCATGTTGAGCAGCACGTCGAGCAGGGAGAAGGCCCCGGTCATGAAGGCCGCGTCGCCGTTGTGATCGACGTCGGGCAGTGGTGGCATGCCTTCCGTGAGCAATTCCATCAGTCGGCCGCGGGCAGCCGCTTTCTGGAGCAGCGGGTTCGGGTGATTGCCGTTGTTCGGGTCCGCATAGACCAGCAACTGCAGCCAGCGTTGCAATTGACGCCGTCCGAGGATGTTGATCGCCTGGGCAAAGCTGGTGATTGGACTACGCGGTCCCATTGCGGCGGAGTTCACCAGGCGGAGCAGGCTGTAGGACAGCTTTGGCTCCTGCCGGAAAATGGCTTCGATGGCTTCGGTATCCGCGTCTTCAGCCAGCAGAGCCAGCAATTCGAGGAGCTTGACGCGGGTGACGTCGGCTTTTTTGTCGCCTTCGTGGCGGATCAGCAAAAATTCGGTGGTGCACAGGTTGCAGGCGTTGGCTTGCACCCATTTGTGATCGGCATGGCTTTGCACCCCGGCAGCCACGATGCCGGTCCGGCTTGAAATGCCGAGCAGGGAGTAGGGGGGCAAGGTCCGTGCATGGATCGCGCTGAGCAGAACATGATCCCAGGCCCCCGGTTGCGGCAGTTTACTGCTCTGCTGGAGCACCTGGGCAACCCGCGCTTTTTTCTGGCGTAAGGCTTCTTCCAGTGCCAGCGAGGTTTCGCTGATTTCGGAAAAAACATGGACTGCCGTCTGAAGGGGGCATTCGGCACTCCCCGCATGGGCGGGTAAGAACCAGGGTTGGCGCTGATCAAAGCCGCCCAGTGCGGGATGCCGTGCCAACTCGCGCAGCATGGCGTCGGGCGAACTGTGGGGGGCGGCTTCGACGAGGTAGCCTGACCAGGCGTCGTCCGTACCGAGTAGGGGGTGGACGAAGAGCAGGTCGTCGTGAGACATGGGGAATCAATCTGTCGCGTTGCGGGATAAGGACGATCTTATCAAATATCCGCCTCCCCGGCATTCAAGGGGTTTCCTAGGGGATGGTCGTGAAGGGGTGGCAGGATTGCCCTTTGGGGTAGAATACGCGCCAGTTTAAAAACGAGCAGTCCATGAAAACCAGTTTCCTCGACTTCGAACAGTCCATTGCCGATCTGGAAGCCAAGATCGAAGAGTTGCGCTTCGTGCAGGATGATTCCGCCGTCGATATCTCGGAAGAAATCGACCGTCTGGAGCAAAAGAGCGCCCAGTTAACCAAGGATATCTACGCCAAGCTGTCTCCCTGGCAGATTTCTCAGGTGGCGCGCCATCCGCAGCGCCCCTACACGCTGGATTACATCCAGCACATCTTCACCGATTTTGAAGAGTTGCATGGCGATCGTGCCTTTGCCGATGACCACGCCATCGTGGGCGGTCTGGCCCGTTTCAATGGTCAGCCGGTGATGGTGATCGGGCATCAGAAGGGGCGGGATACCAAGGAAAAGATTTTCCGTAATTTCGGCATGCCGCGCCCGGAAGGCTATCGCAAGGCCTTGCGCCTGATGAAGCTGGCTGAAAAATTCGGCCTGCCGGTGATGACCTTTGTCGATACGCCGGGGGCTTACCCGGGGATCGATGCGGAAGAGCGTGGTCAGTCGGAGGCCATCGGCCGCAACCTCTATGTCATGGCTGAGCTGAAAGTGCCGGTCATCGTCACGGTGATCGGCGAGGGCGGTTCGGGTGGCGCGCTGGCCATCGCCGTTGGCGACATGGTTCAGATGCTCCAGTATTCGACCTATTCGGTGATTTCGCCGGAAGGCTGCGCCTCCATTCTCTGGAAGAGTGCGGCAAAAGCACCGGAAGCGGCTGAAACCATGGGGATTACCGCGCAGCGTCTGAAGACCCTGGGCCTGGTCGATAAAATCGTGAATGAGCCGCTGGGTGGTGCGCACCGCGATCACGCCGCAATGGCACAAAATCTCAAGAAAGCCTTGCAGGATGCATTGAAGCAGGTGGCCGGCCTGTCGACCTCCGAACTGCTGGCCCAGCGCTACGAGCGGCTGATGAGCTATGGCCGCTTCAAGGAACAGGACGCCGCCTGATCTCCTGACCCGGGTCGGCGATTTCATCGCCGCCCATGCCGGGACGACTGCACCGCTCCACGTCGGCTTGTCTGGCGGTTGCGATTCGGTCGTCCTGTTGCATTTGCTGTCCCGGCTTGGCCTCGGGGCGCGCTTGCGTGCTGTGCACGTCCATCATGGTTTGTCACCCTATGCGGATGCGTGGGCGCAGTTTTGTCTCGATTTCTCGGCCCGCCTGGGCGTCGACTGTCAGGTTCTGCGCGTACAGGTACGGCGCAACACGGCTCAGGGCTTGGAGGCCGAGGCGCGTCACGCCCGTTATGCCGCATTTATGGCTGCCGGGGTGGCGCAGCTGTGTCTGGCACATCATCAGGACGATCAGGCTGAAACCGTCCTTTTCAACCTCCTGCGTGGTTCAGGGGTGGCCGGGGCGAGGGGGATGCAACCGGTGTGCGCCATGGCATCCCTGCGGCGCTTGCGTCCCTTACTGGATGTGCCGCGTAGCGCCTTGCTTGCTTATACCGAGGCGCATGGGCTCGACTGGGTCGAGGATGAGAGCAACGCTGATCGGCGTTACAGCCGGAATTTTCTTCGTCATGCCGTGTTTCCAGTGCTGACCGAGCGTTTTCCGGCTGCGTCAGCCAAGCTGGCGCAAGCGGCCGAGCATTTCGCCGAGGCAGCTGACTTGCTCGACGAACTCGCGCGTCAGGACTGGCAAGCCGCCGCCGATGGCGATGCTTTGCGCCTGAGCGTCCTGCGTACCTTGTCCGTGCCGCGCCTGAAGCATCTGTTGCGACACCGGTTGGCCGTGCTCGGCTGGCATGCGCCCGTCGCCGCACGGCTGGATGAATTTGCCCGTCAGATCATGACGGCGGCACCAGACCGTCATCCTTCGCTGCTTTTGCCGGAGGGTGTCATGCAGCTTTCCCGCGGTCGACTGCGCTGGATCGGTAAAAACCCGCCTCAAGGGTAACAATCTGTTACCCCCTGCCTATCCGCATGCCGGGGGGTTCAGTTACAATCAACGAATTATTTTCTTCCGTATACGGTCATGATTACTGGATCCATCGTCGCCATCGTCACCCCCATGCATGAAGATGGCAGCCTCGACTTGAATGCCCTGAAGAACCTGATCGATTTCCACGTTCAGGAAGGCTCTGATGCCCTCGTGGTGGTGGGGACGACCGGGGAATCACCGACGGTTGACGTTGAAGAACACTGCCAGTTGATCAAGACCACGGTCGACCACGCGGCAGGCCGTATTCCGGTGATTGCCGGGACGGGGGCCAACTCGACGGCCGAGGCGATCGAGCTGACCCGATTTGCCAAGGAAGCCGGTGCCGACATGGCGCTCTCCGTCGTGCCTTACTACAACAAGCCGACGCAGGAAGGTCTGTATCGCCACTTCAAGACCATCTCGGAGGCGGTTGATCTGCCGATCCTGTTGTACAACGTGCCGGGCCGTACGGTCGCCGACATGTCCAATGACACCATTCTGCGTCTCGCTGAAGTGCCGGGGATCGTTGGGGTGAAGGATGCAACCGGCAACTTCGATCGCGCCTGCGATCTGATTGCCCGTGCCCCGAAGGGCTTTGCCTTGTACAGCGGCGATGACATGACCTGTGTCTCGACCATCATGATGGGCTTCCACGGCAACATCTCGGTCACGGCCAACGTTGCGCCGCGCCTGATGCATGAAATGTGCGTTGCCGCAGCCGAAGGGAATGTGGCCAAGGCGCGCGAGATTCAGTTCAAGCTGCTCGGACTGCATCGTGATCTTTTCTGCGAAGCCAATCCGATTCCGGTGAAGTGGGCGGTTCACAAGCTCGGTCTGATCCCGAACGGTATCCGCCTGCCGCTGACGACCTTGTCGGAAGCTGGTCAGCAGCGTGTTCTGGCCGCCATGCGCCAGGCCGGCCTGATTGCCTGACGGAGCACGATCAATGAAATGCCGCTATTCCGGGTTGCTGATTTCCCTCGTCGCGCTGGCCGTGGCGGGGTGTGGCATCCTGCCTGATTCGAAGAAGATTGATTACAAATCCTCCGGCAAGGCGCCTTCCCTTGAAGTGCCGCCAGATCTCTCGCAGATCAGCCGCGATGATCGTTATAAAGTGCCGGATGGCGCGGGCAAGGGTTCCGCGACCTTCTCCGCTTACGCGGCAGATCGGACGCCGGCCGCTCAGGCTCAGAATAGCGTGGTGCTGCCGCAGATCGACAAGGTTCGTGTCGAACGCTCCGGTACCCAGCGTTGGCTGGTGGTCAATGTGCCGGCCGAAAAGGTCTGGGATACCGTCAAGGAGTTTTGGCAGGAGTCCGGCTTCATCGTGAACGTCGAACGCCCCGAAGCAGGGGTGATGGAAACCGACTGGGCAGAAAACCGCGCCAAGATTGGGGATGACCTGGTGCGACGGACCTTTGGTCGCCTGCTGGATACCTTGTATTCCACCGGAGAGCGCGACAAATTCCGGACCCGCTTTGAGCCGGGTGCTGAACTTGGTACGACGGATATCTTCATCAGCCACCGTGGGATGGAGGAAGTCTATTCCTCTTCCGCCAAGGACCAGACCCGCTGGCAGCCGCGCGCTGCAGATCCGGAGTTGGAAGCTGAAATGCTGCGTCGCCTGATGGTACGTCTGGGGGCGGAAGAGAAGCGTGCAGAAGCCGCCTTGGCGTCGTCGGCCAAGACCGAACCGCGTGCCCGCATGGCGGGTGGCAAAAACGGGGACGGCATTCTGGAAGTGGATGAGCGCTTCGACCGTGCCTGGCGTCGCGTCGGGCTGGCGCTGGATCGTGTCGGCTTCACCGTGGAGGACCGTGATCGTTCTCGTGGCCTCTATTTCGTGCGCTATGTCGATCCGGAGCAGGACAACGCCAGCAAGAAGGATGATGGCATTCTGGCCAAGCTGGCTTTCTGGAAGGGTAAGGAAGCTGTCTCGTCCAAGGTGCAGTACCGCATCCATGTCTCGGGCGTGGGAACACAAACCACTGTCCAGGTGTTGACGGCAGAAGGGGGCGCGGATCAATCGGAGACTGCCCGCAAGATTCTGGGCTTGCTGCAACAACAATTGCAGTAATTTTGGCGCCACCCAGCTTTGCCCTTGTCGCGCGATGAGGGCAAAAAAATCCCCGCCCAGTGATGTGCTTGGCGGGGATTTTTTATGCCACTTTATGGCATGGCACGATCCCCTTGAGCCGCTGTGTGCGGCGCAGGGGGTTTCGCAGGGACTTAGAGCGCGATCTGACGTGCGTTGATGGTGTATTGGATGGCGGCGGGAACGTTGCCGTCGTGGCGGGTGCTGCCGGCCTCGAGTTGTGGCGTGAGCAGAAAAGGTTGAGCGAACTGGCGTCCGGGCAGGGTGATGTCGGTGCCGACGTTGAAGGCAATCCAGTTCATTTCCCAAACCCCGAAGAGCACGCGCTTCAGCGACTGCAGGCGGCTGTCGCGATCCGAAATGCCTTCCAGCGCAATGACGCGACGCACATCGCTCGGGTCGACCGGAATCCAGCCATAGCCAGGGATATAGAACTCGGCGCGTACGTGTTGCCCGCGCGTGGCATCATCACCGGACAGGCCAAGGCTGCGGAAGAGGCGGGAAGGGCCGACACGCAGGCCGTAGACACAGCGCGCCGGTATGCCGATGGCCCGGCAGATGCCGACAAACAGGCCGTTGATGTCGGCCGAGCGGCCGCCATATTGCCCGCGCACCAACTGCGTTCGCACGTCGCCGGTACCGCAGCCGGGCAGGCTCGGATCGTAAATGCTGTTTTCAATGACCCAGTCGTAGATCGCTTTGGCCTGGGCAACCGGATCCTTGATGCGACCCAGAATACGTTCGCCGAGTTGGTGGGCCAGTCCGTCATTCGGGACCAGTTGGGAGGCCTGGAGGTTCTTGCGCAGAATGTCCTCCCGCTCCGGGGCCACTGTCCGCTTCGTGATGTCGAAGTGACGATCGGCGGTGGTCACCTGTGTGCGTAACTGGAGGCGACCGTCGTTACCGTCCTTCCACTCGCAGTAGAAGGTTTCCAGATTGCCGTCGGGCAGTCGGCGCATGCTCGATTGCACCGGGTTGCCTTCCCAGGCGTGTCCGAGCGTCCGTTGGAAAAGGGTGTCCTGATTGAGCGGCAGGGGCAGCCAGAGCCGGTTTTGCCCACTCTGTTTCAGGTTGACCGTGGTCGTGATCTCATAGGTGCGCCACTCGCTGGGCGGTTCCTGGGCTTTGACCGGTGGCAGTTTGGCTGCAGTCGTACCTTGCGGCGGACGCTCAATGACCGGATCTTCTGCGGTATGGGCGACTGGGCCCTGAGGGGCAGCGGTGCGTCCGCCGCGTGCCTGGCGGGCGTTGGTGGGCCGGGCATTGCGCGACGTATTCGAAGGCTTTGCGCCGGGTTTCGCGCTCGGCTTGGTGCTGGCAGGTTTACTGCTGCTCGATTGTTGTTTCTTGGCAGCCCAGGCCTCGGAAACGGCCATCGAGAGTGCGGCAAAAGAAGCAAGGAATTTACGGCGTTTCAAGACATTCCTCCGGCATGGACAGCCCGTGGCTGAAACGAAAAGGCCGTGTCACAGACACGGCCCCTTTGGAATTGTGGAATTGATTATAGCACTTCGGCTGCGTGGTCCGCGAGACGCGAGCGCTCCCCTCTTTGTAACGTGATGTGACCGGCATGCGACCAGCCTTTGAAGCGGTCAACCACATAGGTCAGGCCGGAACTCCCTTCTGTCAGGTAGGGGGTGTCGATCTGGGCGATGTTGCCCAGGCAGACCACCTTGGTGCCCGGGCCGGCACGGGTGACCAGGGTTTTCATCTGTTTCGGCGTCAGGTTCTGGGCTTCATCGATGATCAGGTATTTTTTCAGGAAGGTGCGGCCGCGCATGAAATTGAGCGACTTGATCTTGATCCGCGAGCGGATGATGTCGTTCGTGGCCGCCTTGCCCCAATCGCCGGCGTAAGGGCTACCGGCTTCCTCCGTGTGGGTGAGCACGTCGAGATTGTCTTCGAGTGCGCCCATCCAGGGGGCCATCTTTTCCTCTTCAGTACCCGGCAGGAAGCCGATGTCCTCACCCACCGGCACGGTAACGCGGGTCATGATGATTTCGGCGAAGCGCTTGCTCTCCAGTACCTGCGTCAGGCCGGCGGCCAGGGTCAGCAGGGTTTTGCCGGTCCCGGCCTGGCCGAGCAGAGTGACGAAATCGATGTCCGGATTCATCAGGAGGTTGAGTGCGAAATTCTGTTCGCGGTTGCGTGCCGTGATGCCCCAGACCGCATTTTTAGGATGGGTGTAGTCGATCAGGGTTTCCAGCACGGCGGTCTTGCCGGTGGTTTCCTTGACGATGGCCGAGAAGCCGTCCTTTTCCAGCCAGACGCATTCGTTGATCAGCAGTTGCGGGCAGAGCGGGCCGGTCACCTTGTAGTAGGTTTTGGTTTCCTTCTTCCAGGATTCCATGCCTTTGCCGTGCTTGTCCCAGAAATTGTCGGGCAGGGCGCGGGTGCCGGAGTACAGGATATCGGTGTCTTCCAGTACTTTGTCGTTGAAGTAATCCTCGGCAAGGAGGTTCAGGGCGCGCGATTTGATGCGCATGTTGATGTCTTTCGACACCAGGATGACGGCGCGCTTGGGAAATTTTTTCTGCAGGTGGATGACGACCGAGAGAATCTGGTTGTCGACCTTGGAGGTGGGCAGGCCTTGCGGCAATTCGTGGCTGATCGCCTCCGTCTGCAGGTAGAGCCGGCCGCTTGCCAGCTTCGCCGAGGGACCGTAGAGGTCGATGCCTTCTTCGATATCGACCTCTTCACCCGCCAGCATCTCGTCGAGGGTACGCGAGGTCTGGCGGGCGTTGCGGGCAATTTCCGACATGCCTTTCTTGTGGTTGTCGAGTTCTTCCAGCGTCATGATGGGCAGGAAGACATCGTGTTCCTCAAAGCGGAACAAACAGCTCGGGTCATGCATCAGGACGTTGGTGTCGAGAACGAAAATCTTCGTCTGGACGGACTTCTTGGCTGCGGCAGGTTTGCGCGGCATGACGGGCCTCGGCGAGTGGTGGGTTAAAGGGTCTTCACGTAATCAAGCACTTCCTGGACGTGGCCGGGCACCTTGACGCCCCGCCATTCGCGGCGCAGGACGCCCTGGCGGTCGATGACAAAGGTGCTGCGCTCCACGCCCCGAACCTGTTTGCCGTACATGTTTTTCAGCTTCATGACACCAAACAGGGTACAGACCGCTTCATCAGCATCCGAGCCGAGTTCGAACGGGAAGGCCTGCTTCGCCTTGAAGTTCTCATGTGACTTCAGGCTGTCGCGGGAAATGCCGAGGATCAAGGCATCTGCTGCCGTAAATTCGGCGTGCAGGTCGCGGAAATTCTGGCCCTGGGTGGTACAGCCCGGCGTACTGTCCTTGGGGTAGAAATAGATCACGACGATCTTGCCGGCCTGGCCGGAGAGCGTGAAGGTCTGGCCGCCGGTGGCGGGCAGGGAGAAGTCGGGGACGGATGTATCGAGCATGTTTGCCTCTTGGTTTGGGTTGCAGTCCATTGTGGGCAAATCGAGGTCTTCCGGTCAAGCCGGGGATCGGCCTGTGTCCGGGCATCTTCGGCTAAACTGGCGGCATGCGAATTCTTTGTTTCGGCCTTCTCGCCGCTTGCCTGCTGACCGCCTGCGGGCAAGCCTGGAACGACCCCTATCCGGCACAGGAAGCAGGGCGCGACATTCTGTACACGGCCTTTACGGAACGGCCCAAACACCTTGATCCGGCGCAGTCCTACACCGAGGATGAGGCCACCTTCACCGGCCAGATCTACGAGCCGCCCCTGCAGTACCACTATCTGCGCCGCCCTTATACGCTGGTGCCGGCCACGGTGGAGGCCGTCCCGGTGCCGCACTATGTCGATGCGGCGGGCAAGGCTTTGCCCGCTGATGCGCCGGTCGAGCGGATTGCCGAAAGCATCTACGAGTTGCGGCTGAAGCCGGGCATCCGTTATCAGCCGCATCCGGCCTTTGCGCTCGATGCCAGCGGTCAGCCGCTTTATTTTGGGCCCACGGCGGCGGTCGACCGTCAGCGCATGGCCGATTTTCCGGAAACCGGGACACGCGAGCTGACGGCGGACGATTACATCTACCAGATCAAGCGCCTCGCGCACCCGCGCCTGCATTCGCCGATCTACGGCATGATGGCCGAGAAAATCGTCGGGTTGAAGGCGCTCGGCCAGGCGTTGGCCGAGGCGGCCAAGCAGGTACCCAAGGAAACCTGGCTGGATCTCGATGCTTTTCCGCTCCCCGGTGTCGAGCGGGTGGATCGCTACACTTGGCGTATCCGCATTCAGGGTAAATACCCGCAATTCGCGTATTGGCTGGCCATGCCGTTTTTTGCCCCGGTGCCGCGCGAAGTCGAGCGTTTTTACGCCCAGCCCGGCATGGCCGAGAAGAATTTGACCCTGGATTGGTGGCCGGTGGGCACTGGTCCGTTCATGCTGACCGAGAACGATCCCAATCGTCGCATGGTGCTCACCCGCAATCCGAATTTTCACGGCGAAACCTATCCCTGCGAGGGCGAGCCCGGCGATGCCGAGGCCGGGTTGCTGGCCGATTGCGGCAAGCCGTTGCCGCTCATCGAGCAGGCCGTGTTTACGCGGGAAAAAGAGTCGATTCCGTACTGGAACAAATTCCTGCAAGGCTATTACGATGCCTCCGGGATTTCATCGGACAGCTTCGATCAGGCGGTGCGCATCGATGTCGGTGGTGGCGTGGGCTTGAGTGATGCCATGCAGGCGCGCGGCATCCGGCTGCTGACTTCGGTCAAGAGTTCGACCTTCTACATGGGCTTCAACATGCTGGATCCGGTGGTGGGGGGGCTGTCCCCACGGTCGACCAAGCTGCGGCAGGCAATTTCCATTGCCATCGATCAGGAAGAGTTCATCTCGATTTTCCAGAACGGGCGCGGCATTCCGGCGCAAAGCCCGCTGCCGCCGGGTATTTTTGGTTATGAAAACGGCGCGGAGGGGATCAATCCGGTGGTGTATGACTGGGTCGATGGCCAGCCCCGGCGCAAGTCGGTTGAGGTGGCGCGTCGCCTGCTGGCCGAGGCGGGCTACCCGAATGGGCGCGACGACAAGACTGGCGAGCCGCTGGTCGTCTATCTCGATACGACCGGTGGTGGCAGCGGCGACAAGGCGCGTTTTGACTGGCTGACCCGGCAGTTTGCCAAGATCGACATCCAGCTCGTGGTGCGCAGTACCGATTTCAACCGTTTCCAGGACAAGCTCAAGAAGGGCAACACCCAGCTTTACTACCTGGGCTGGAATGCCGATTATCCTGACCCGGAAAATTTCTTCTTCCTGCTCCATGGCGCGGAAAGCCGTGTCGCGCAGGGGGGTGAAAATACGTCCAACTACGTCAATCCGGCGTTTGACCGTCTCTTCATCCGCATGAAGAACATGGACAACACGCCCGAGCGCCTGGCCCTGGTGCGCGAGATGAACCGGATCCTGCAGCATGATGCGCCCTGGGTGTTTGGGCTGCATCCCAAGAGTTACACGCTGGGTCACCGCTGGCTGAAAAACCGCAAGCCGAACGATGTGGGTAACAACATCCTGAAATATCAGCGTATCGACAGCGTTGACCGTCGGGCTGCCCGTGCCGACTGGAATGCGCCGGTGCGCTGGCCCATGCTGGCCGTGCTGCTGCTCGGAGTCGGGGGGCTGGTGCCCGCCTGGCTGGCCTATCGTCGCCGCGAGCGGCGCGCAGCACGCTGATGTTGTTGGGTACGCGTTTGCGGCAGCTGGATGCCGTGCTGCTGGCCTGTCACGATCTCTGGCATCCGCAGCCGTTTCGTGATCCGGTACTGTCGTGGATGTCGGTCTATCCTGCCTTGCATGCCGCGCTGCAAGACCTGGACGAGGCCGAGGTGGGGCATCTCAATGATGATTGCGGGGCTGCGCTCACCTTCCTCGCTACGCATGTACCGATGGTTGCAGAGGTGGCGGCGCTCTCTGAGGTCGCCCCGCTGCCGGCGGTTGCCTTGCCTGATCATGGCGCGCGCTGGGCCTGGGAAATTCCCGGACGAAAACGTGCCCAGATCGAAGCGTTTGCGGCCGCTGCACAACGGACTGCCTGGCCAATCCTCGACTGGTGCGGCGGAAAGGGGCACCTCGGACGCTTGCTTGCCCTGGATCGAGGCTGTTCGGTAGAGACGCTGGAGATCGATGCAGCGCTCTGTCAGGAAGGGCGAATGCTCGCCGCCCGGCAAGACCTGGCGCACCATTTCACTGAAGCGGACGCGCTGCAGGCGCATCCGTCCGAAGCGCATCAGGGGGTGGCCTTGCACGCCTGCGGTGAGTTGCACCGCCGTTTGGTGCAGACAGGAGCAGCGGCGGCGCTCCCGGCGCTGGATGTTGCGCCGTGCTGCTATTACCGCGGCGTGACCGAGATCTACGCGCCGTTATCGCCGGGGCGTACCCTGCAACTGACGCGGGACGATACCCGGCTGGCTGTCACCGAGACCGTCACGGCATCGCCCCGTCTGGCACGGCAACGGGACAAGGAAATGGCCTGGAAGCTGGGCTATGATGCCTTCCGCCGCACTTTGGGGATGGCGACCTATCGCAGTTTCAAGCCGGTGCCGGCGGCGTGGTTTCGCGGCAGTTTTGCCGATTTTCTCCGCTTGATGGCGGCACGCGACGGGTGGCCGACCGACGCGGTGGCGGGGCTGTCTGATGCTTGCGAGCGGGCGGGATGGCAGCGTCAGCACGCGCTGATGCGGGATTTGATCGTGCGCCATGCTTTCCGGCGAGCACTGGAAATCTGGCTGGTGGGCGATTTGGCGGATTACCTCGCGGATCGCGGGTACCGTGTACAGGTTGGTACCTTCTGCCCCCGCCATCTGACGCCGCGCAACCTGTTGCTTTCTGCCCGATGGGCAGGTTGACGACAGGTAGCCGTTCAGCGTGCAGTGGGCGGTATGGCCTGCGTGCCCAGGTAAGCGATTAAGGCTTCGGGGTGATCGATGATCAGGTCTGCACCCCAGGTTTCGATGGGGCCGCAGTCGCCCAGGTAGCCGTAGCGTACGGCAACGGTGGTGCAGCCTGCTGCGCGTCCGGCTTCAATGTCGCGGCGGTCGTCGCCGACGAAGAGGGTGCGTGCGGGATCGACCCCGAGCAACGAACAGGCGTGCAGAACCGGGCGGGCTGATGGTTTGGCTTCACTGGTTGTGTCGCCGCTGACCACGCAGGTCGTGCGCGGGCTGAGGTCGAGTTGTGCCACCAGCGGATCGGTAAAGCGCATGCGTTTGTTGGTGACGATGCCCCAGGTCATCTGACGCTGTTCGATGTCCGTGAGCAGGGCCGGTACACCGTCAAACAGCCGGCTCTCGACGCAGAGATGGGCGGCGTAGCGGGCGAGAAATCGCTCCGCCAGCGGCGCATAGTCCATATCTTCCGGGGTGAGCCCGAATGCGGCATGCAACAGGCCGCGTACGCCTTGGGAGACGTACGGGCGCAGTCGATGAAAGTCTGCCGGCGGTCGACCGGCTTCCATGAGCAAAAAATTGGCGGCACCGCACAAGTCCGGTGCGGTATCCGCCAGGGTGCCGTCGAGGTCGAAGAGGACCGCTTCAAGCATGCCGGATGGTGCGCATCAGGTAGTTGACGCTGGTGTCCTTGCCCAGGCTGTATTCTTTGAGGAAGGGGTTGTAGCTCATGCCGATCACTTCCTGCGGCTCCAGGCGGGCCAGCTTGGCCCAGCGTGCGAGTTCGGAGGGGCGGATGAACTTGGCGTAGTCGTGTGTCCCCTTGGGCAGCATCTTGAGCACGTATTCGGCGCCAACGACGGCCAACAGATAGGACTTCGGGTTGCGGTTCAGCGTTGAGAAGAAAACCTGGCCGCCCGGCTTGACCAGCTTGGCGCAGGCCGTGATGACGCTCGAGGGGTCGGGCACATGTTCGAGCATTTCGAGGCAGGTGACGGCATCGAAGCTGTTGGGCATTTCTTCGGCCAACTGTTCGACGGCAACCAGGCGGTAATCGACCTTGCGACCGCTTTCCAGCAGGTGCAGGCGGGCAACGCCCAGCGGCTTTTCGGAGAGGTCGATCCCCATGACGTCGGCGCCGCGTGCTGCCATGCCTTCTGAGAGCAGGCCGCCGCCACAGCCGACATCGAGAATGCGCTTGCCAGAGAGGCCGATGCTCTTGTCGATCCAGTCGATGCGCAGGGGGTTGATGTCATGCAGCGGTTTGAATTCGCTGTTCGGGTCCCACCAGCGGTGGGCGAGTTCTCCAAATTTGTCGAGTTCGGCTTGATCGGCGTTGAGCATGGTGATGAGGGTGTGCGGTGAAAATGAAAAAGCCCCGCGGTGCGGGGCTTTCGGTGAAGCGTCGGCGGATTACTTGGTGCCGATGACTTCGATGTCGACGCGG